>DAIDGR010000117.1 GCA_027452265.1 Caulobacteraceae bacterium | reverse complement strand
CTCACGCGTGGTCGAGCCTGAGGCGCTGATGGACGAAGCCATGGCCTTGGCCCGCGAGATCGCCGCCAACGCCCCCCTGGCCGTTCAGGCGGCCAAGCGGATGATGCGCATGGGGCTCTCCGAGACCTTCAACGACCACGTCCACCACGTCTTCCTCCAGCTTCTGCCCCTGTTGCGCACCAAGGACGCGGCCGAGGGCATGGCCGCCTTCATGGAGAAGCGGGAGGCGCGGTTCGAGGGGCGCTGACAGCGACAAGAGCGCGTTGCGTTTGGACGGAACCAACCTGACGGATCGCAACGCGCTCAAGGACTCTAAGACCGAGCCCGATTCAGCGCTTTCGCGGACTCCGCGAAAACGCATCGCGCTCTAGGCTCCCGCCTGGGACGCCTGATGGCCGGGCCTCGCCAAGGCGTAGAGGGCGAGGCTGGAGGCGAGAATGGCGCCCAGAATGGTGGCCGCCATCGGGCGGGCGGTGCCGTCGGCGAACAGCGCCGTCAGGGCGCTCACCAGGGCTCCGGCGGCGAAGGTGACGCCGCCCATCAGGGCCGAGATCGAACCCGCCCTCAAAGGATCCACATTCAGGCCCGCCGCCTGGGTGTTCGCCCCCACCAGACCGAAGCTGGCGATCACCCCGAACAGGGGCGCCAGAACCCCCCACATGCCGCCAAAGCCGGTATAGGCGTCGGCGGTCAGCGCGACGGCGAACAGGATCGAGACCGGACGCGAGCGCACCAGAATGTACTCGGGCGTGCGCCAGCGGAGCAGATGGGCGTTCACCTGGCTCATGCCGATCAGCCCGACCGCGTTGAGGCCGAAGACCACGCCGAACAGCTCCGGGGCGATGTGATAGGTGGTGATCAGCAGGCCCGGAGAGGCCGCGATGTAGGCGAACAGGGCGGCGCTGTTGAACGCTCCGGCCAGAATGAAACCCACCAGAGCCGGATGGCGGAGCAGGGCCAGATAGGTGGCCATGGGATGTTCCGCCCGCGCCTTTGCGGCGGTCTCGGCCGAGCGGGACTCCCGGAGCGAGACAACGATCCATCCCCCGACGAGGACGCCGAAGCTGGTCATGACCCAGAAGATGGCGCGCCAGCTCGACACGGCCAGCAGCGCCCCGCCGGCGAGGGGGGCGAGAATCGGCGCAAGACCCATGACGAGCATCAGCTGGGACAGGATGCGGGCGCCCTCCTGATGGGCGAATCGATCGCGCACCACGGCCCGGGCGATGACCTGCCCGGCGCAGGCCCCCAGGCCCTGAACAAAGCGCGCCGCCACCAGAACGGGAAGGCTGGGCGCGGCGGCGCAGGCCAGGGACGCGGCGAGGTACAGGGCCGTCCCGAACAGCAGAGGCCCCCGTCGACCCCAGCGGTCAGAGGCGGGGCCATAGAAGAACTGACCTATGGCGAGGCCCAGGAAGAAGGACGACAGGCTGGCCTGGGCGGCCCCGGGAGGGGCGTGGAAGGCGCGTCCGATCGCCGGCAACCCGGGAAGATACATGTCCGTGGAAAGGGCCCCGAACGCGGTCAGGGCCCCGAGGAGGGCCACCAGGCCCCAGGGGGTGCGCGCGGACTGGGCAGGGGCGGCAAGCACGGCCATGACCGCCACATAGCCTGATCCGCGAGACGGGCGCGCGTTTTCATGTGGCGTTGAGCGTGTCATAAGAACGTATCGCCCGACGGGAGATCCCCCATGGACCTGACCTTCGATCTCTTCTGGTCGTTCCGCTCGCCCTATTCGTACATGATCGTCCCGCGGCTGATGGCCCTTGAGGCGGAGTTCGAGGTCGCCGTCGGGGTCCGACCGGTCTATCCCCTGGCGGTGCGGACGCCGGAATTCTTTGAGACGCGCGACCCGCTCTGGTTCCGTTACTTCGCCGTGGACACGAACCGCGAGGCGGCGTTTCTGGGCCTGCCCTATCGCTGGCCGAGACCCGATCCGGTGGTCTTCGATCCGGAGACCCGGACCTATCCGAAGGACCAGCCCTACATCCACGACCTGACCCATCGCGGCGTGCTGGCCGCCGAGCTCGGCGCAGGCCTCGCCTATCTGCGTGAGGTCAGCCACCTGATCTGGAGCGGCGAGGTCGACGCCTGGAACGAGGGCGATCACCTGGACGCCGCCGCGGCCCGCGCCGGGCTCGATCCGCGCCATCTGCGCGAGAGGGCGGCCGCCGAGGGTGACCGTCTGGCCGCGGTGGTGGAGGCGAGCCAGGTCGCTCAGCGCGAGGCCGGTCATTGGGGCGTCCCCATGATGGCCTTCGACGGCGAGCCCTTCTTCGGCCAGGACCGGTTCGATCAGCTCAGGTGGCGCCTGCTGCAAAAGGGTATGAGGCCCCGCGCTTCGGCCTCGCCCTGAAGGTCATGGCGGGGCTAAACAGGCGTCATGGAGACCGCCGCGCACCGCCTTCACGCCCCCCTGATCGGTCGCCAGGGCGGCCGGGCCGACCTGAACACCCCGGCCCTCGTCCTGGATCTCGACGCCTTCACCCGCAACCTTGACACCATGGCGGCCTTCGCCGCCGCGCGTGGCCTGGCGCTACGTCCGCACGCCAAGACCCACAAATGCGCGCAGATCGCGCGACGCCAGATCGCCGCCGGGGCTGTGGGCGTATGTTGCGCCAAGCTGGGCGAGGCCGAGGCTCTGGCGGACGCGGGGATCGAAGGCCTCCTGATCACCTCGCCTGTCCCGCCCGGTCCGGGCGTCCGGCGCCTCGCCGCCCTGGCCCGCCGCTCGCCGGGGCTGATGGCCGTGGTCGACCACCCGGCGGCCGTCTCGGCCCTGGTCGAGGCGGAGGCGGAATTGACGCTGCTGGTGGACATCGACCCGGGATTCCATCGCACGGGCGTGGCTGACGCGAACGCCGCTGTCGCGCTGGCCCAGGCCATCGTCGCCGCGCCCGGCCTGACCTATGGCGGGGTCCAGTTCTATTGCGGGGTGCAGCAGCACATTGGGCCCTATGCGGATCGCCGCGCCGCCATCGCCAGTCGAACCGAGGTGTTGAAGGCCGCTTTGGCGCGCCTGAGCGAAGCGGGCCTCACCCCAGCCCTTGTCACGGGCGGCGGCACGGGCAGCCACCAGATTGATGCGGAGCTGGGCGTGCTGACCGAGATCCAGGCCGGCTCCTATATTTTCATGGACCGTCAGTACGCCGACTGCGAGCTGGTTGAAGCCGAGGCGA
>DAIDGR010000116.1 GCA_027452265.1 Caulobacteraceae bacterium | reverse complement strand
GGCGCATCCGCCAGGGGAAGGCGGGCCAGATCTTCCAGAAGGCCTCGCTCGACCTCGATTTCCCGGTCGAGAGCCCGCGCGCGAGAGGCTCCCGCCGCGAGGGCCCGACGTTCAGCGCGCAGAGGACGAAGACGGTGGGTCTCGGTATGACGGGCCATGCCGGACGCCCGGGCCAGGGTCCGCGGCGAGATGGGCAATCCTCGTCGCCACGCCCATAGCCGCCACAGGAGAAAGCTCACGCACTGGCCGTGATCGTCTTGCAGGGCCAGGGCCGCCGCCTTGACGCCCGCGGCGCCGTAATGGGCCAGGGCAAAATCCCAGATGTCCGGGCCCGGCGACCTGGCCTGCGTGTCCCGCGCCTCGGCCAAGGCCTTAGTCCACCTCGCCGCTCACCGACGTCAAACTCTCACCCCAGCGGCGCACGGCCGCCCAATCGAGGCCGAAGAGATCGAGCGCCCGTCCGACCGACTGATCGACCATCTCCGCGACGCTGGCGGGCCGGGCGTAGAAGGCCGGGAGGGGGGGAGCGATGATCGCGCCCATCTCGGCCAGGGCCGTGAGGGTGCGCAGATGGCCCAGATGCAGCGGCGTTTCGCGCACCATGAGCACCAGCGGACGGCGCTCCTTCAGGGTCACATCGGCGGCCCGGGTCAGAAGGGATGTGGTCACGCCCGAGGCGATCTCGCTCATGGTGCGCACCGAACAGGGGGCGATGATCATGCCCAGGGTGCGGAATGAGCCCGAGGCGATCGGGGCGCCGACCTGGCCAGGCGGATAGCGGACATCGGCCCGGGCGTGGAGGTCGGAGGCGGTGAGGTCGGTCTCCTGGTTCAGGGTCAGCAGGGCGGCGCGCGAGGCGACGAGATGGGTCTCCACACCCAGTTCGCGACAGGCGTCGAGGACCCTGAGGCCCAGCACGGCGCCCGACGCGCCGCTGACGCCCACAATAAGGCGGCGTCGGCCTGGCTCGCTCATCTTTCCGCCTCCACCATGGCAAATTCACCGCGCAAGCATATGTGATCTGACAGATGTCGAGGAGCGGTGTTCACTGCCCTTCGAGACGCTGCCGCGATCCCGCCATCGGGGTCCGTCCAAAGACGAACGTTCATAAGACAGGGAGGTGCAGTGCATGGCGATCCAAGGCCGCCTTCGCGAACTGGGGTTCAGACACCAGAACCTGGAGCGGGAGATCCATATCGAGGTGTGCCGCCCGGTCGCCGACGCCATCCGACTTCGAGATCTCAAACGCCAGAAACTGCGGCTCAAGGACGAAATCGAGTATCTCAAGGCGCACGGGACCTGATCGCCCCGCCCGGCCTGGGTCGCTCCAGACTCTGCGTGCCCAGCCTTTGCTTACCCAGGCCTTGAGGCCTTACGCCTCGTCGTCGGCGATCAGGGCAGGGCCCTCGGGCTCCTCGGTCTTGCGCCGGGCGTCATCCTTGCGCTTCTTTTCGGCCGCCGTCCGCACGATGGCGTCGAGCTCAAGCTGACCGATCAGGCCCAGCGAGACCGGGTCCACCGGCTTGATGTTCACCGCGTTCCAATGGGTGCGGTTGCGCACCTGATCGATGGTGGCCTTGGTGGTGCCGAGCGCCTTGGAGATCTGGGCGTCGCTGACCTCAGGGTGGTTGCGCACGAACCAGGCGATGGCGTCGGGCCGGTCCTGCCGCCGCGAAACCGGGGTGTAGCGCGGTCCCTTGCGGGCAGGCTTCACGTCCGGCGCATGACGGCTTTTCTGCGCCACCATGCGATAGGCCGGATTGACCTGGGCCTTATCCAGCTCCTCGCGGGTGAGTTGGCCGTTGGAGATGGGATCCGCCCCGCGAATGTCGCGCGCGACCTCGCCATCGGCGATGCCCTTCACCTCCAGCGGATGCAGGCCGCAGAAATCGGCGATCTGCTCGAAGGTCAGGGAGGTGTTGTCCACCAGCCAGACGGCGGTCGCCTTGGGATAGAGGATCTCGGTCACGGCGGTCTCCAGAAACGGCGGCGCCCGGCCTTGCGGCCGGGCGATGCATTGCCATCAGGATATAGACGGACGAGGGCGTGATGACAAACGCCAAGCGCGAGAACCAGGGACGAGGCTCGGGCACGAGGCTTTGAGACGAGACTTGGGCGGAGGCGACCGAAGCGCCGCAAGAGGCGTCAGAGCCGCAGCCGCCCCTCCATCACGGTGGCGGCCTGCCCCCGCAGCAGCACCTGGGGCGCCTGGTGCACGCATTCGATGTCGCCCCCCCGGCCCGGATAGGCCTGATGAAAGCGCAGGGTGGCGCGCCCGAGTCTGGCGCTGAACAGGGGTGAGAGGATGCAGTGAAGCGATCCGGTGGCGGGATCTTCGGGTATGCCGGCTCCGGGCGCGAAAAAGCGGCTGACCACGTCATAGGGACGCCCCGGCTCGGCGAGCGCGACGATGGCGGCCATGCCGGCGCTGGCCTGATAATCGGGAAAGAAGAACTCGCGGACAGCGCCCAGATCGGGTGTGGCGGCGCGCACCTCGCCCTCGCTCTCCGCCACGGCCACCACATAGCGACCGGCCCACAGCTCGACCGCGCGCACGCCAAGCGCCTCGCCGATTTCCGGATGCCCCGGCATGGCGACCGGCGGGTCGGCGGGGAAGGCCATCTCGTAGCCGGCGTCACGGCGGGTGACGGTCAGCGGGCCGGACTGCGTGTCGAAGACGATCTTCTCCGCCTCAAGGCCAAGCTCGGTGAACAGGGTATGGGCCGCCGCCAGGGTGGCGTGGCCGCACAGGCGCACTTCGGTGGCGGGGGTGAACCAGCGCAGGTCGAACCGTCCCGGCTCGCCCGTGCGGCGCAGGAAGGCGGTTTCCGCCTGGCGGTTTTCCTCGGCGAGGGCCTGCATCCAGGCCGCCTCCGGCCAGGCCTCGAAGGGTTCGACCACGCAGGCGCCATTTCCCAGGAACGGCCCGGCGGCGAAGGCGTCGACCAGCCATTGGCGCATGGCGTTCCCCCCTCAGGACAGCTTCAGGCCGTGAGCGATCCACCAGGCGGCCGCCAGGGCGAGGGTCGCGGCGACCACGAAGGGCGCAAGGCCGGCGCGGCGCGGCGCCGTCGCGCCCGGAGGCAGGATCGCGCGACCGCTCAGCATCGGGCTCACCAGATCGCGGCGGCGCGCGGCGTAGACGGCGATGGCGACCAGATGCAGGCCGATGAAGACCAGGAGAAGGTTGAACACCAGGTGATGCCAATGGGTGATGGCGCGCCCGGTATTGAAGCTGACAAAACGGTCCAGGGGCCCGGCCTCGATGGCGTCCTCGTCCACGGAGAACAGGCCCAGACCCACCTGGATCGCCAGGAGGGTGAAGAGGACCACGACGCTCCAGCCGCCCAGGGGGTTGTGTCCCACCCGGGGCGCCGCGCGCCCGCCAAGATAGGCAAGCACGGTGCGCGGACCTGCGAGAAAGCTGGAGAAGCGGGCCGTTTCTGAGCCGATCACGCCCCAGATCAGGCGAAAGACCAGAAGTCCCAGGATCGTGTAGCCGGACAGGCGGTGCCAGGCGAGGTGATCGGACTTGGCCGACCACCAGGAAAACGCCACCAGGGCGGCGATCGCCCAGTGCACCAGGCGCACCGGCGCGTCCCAGACGGTGACGCGGTCGGGAGACGGGCCCGCGCCCGGCCCACCGCCCGCCCCCTCGGCCGTCATCGACGCGCCGTCAGCCGCCCCCGGATCCGGTCGCGGCGCGGTCAATGGCTAGTCCTCGTCCTTGGTCCGGAACTTCTCGTGGCAGGCCTTGCAGGCCCCGCCGACCTCCTTCAGCGCCGGCATGTAGGCGCTGGCCTGACCGGTCTGGGCCGCGGCGTCGAACTTGGCCGCCGCGATTTGGAAGGTGTGCGCCTTGGCCGCGAAGTCCGTCTTATCGGTCCAGACCACGGGCAGGGCCTTCATCTTCACCCCTGTGGAGGGGCCGCTGCCGTCCGGGAACCAGCTCGGCAGAGCCTTGGCGTCCTTGTCGATGGTCGCCGCCGCAAGCTTGATCTGTCCGACGTCCGGCGATCCGGAATGCAGCTGATCGACGATGGTCTTCATCGCCTTGCCCAATTCCTTCATGTGCGTCTGGCGATCCTTGGCGGCGTCCGCGCCGGACAGGGCCGCCGCCGAGGCCGCCCCGGCCATCAGCGCGGCCGTGATCACCAGGCCGATCCGCCGCCCGGTCCCGCCCGGCCCCAGCTTCAATCCGCCCGCCCTGTCCGCACCTGTCGCCCGCATGCCGCCTCACTCCTCAAGATCGGGTCCCGGCCTGGGATCGCCGTCTTACAAGTCTTAGCCTCGCCTCCGCGGGCGCGGCAATGGCGAGGTTCACCTGCCGCCCAAGCCCTTGATCCCGCTAGGGGGCCCCTGCCGCACGCCCGCAACGCGGCCCGCGTTGGAGCAAGGGTGTGGCCGATGTCTCAGGTGCGTTCCGTCACCCACGTTTCCGGGTCGGACAGCAAAGCCGTGGCGTCCCGTACAGGACTCGAACCTGTGACCCCCGGTTTAGGAAACCGATGCTCTATCCGGCTGAGCTAACGGGACGACGCGAGGGGCTAGATACGTTGAGCCTGGGGGCGCTCGCAACCGCGTCCGTACTTGGGCCCTCCAGCGCCCCCTGGCCCCGCCCCCTGGCCCCGCCCCCTGGCGCTGTCGGCCGGGCGCGGGCTATGGAGCCTCAAGGCTCAGAGCGGAGCGGGGCAAGGCGGGACGGATGCGGATCTTCAGATCGCTCTATGCGCAGGTCCTGGTCGCCATCGCCGCAGGCGTGGCATTCGGCCTTCTGGACCCGCATCTGGCGGTCGCCTTCAAACCCCTGGGCGACGCCTTCGTCAAACTGATCAAGATGCTGATCGCGCCGGTGATCTTCTGCACCGTGGCCGGGGGCATCGGGCGGATGAGCGACCTCAAGGCGGTGGGCCGGGTGGGCGGGCGGGCCCTGCTCTATTTCGAGGTCGTGTCGACCTTCGCCCTGATGATCGGGCTTGCCGTGGGCGAGCTTCTCAAGCCGGGCGCGGGGTTCGGCGCCGACCCCGCCCATCTCGATGCGGCGGCCGTGGCCTCCTATGTCGCCCAGGCGCACAGCATGGCCCACGCTTCGGACTATCTGCTGCACCTGATCCCGGACACCGTGGTCTCGGCCTTCGCCGCCGGCGACATCCTCCAGGTGCTGCTGCTGGCGATCATCGCCGGCTTCGCCATCGCCGCGCTGGACCGGGCGGGGGCCGGGATCACGCCGGCCCTGGACAAGGTCGGGGCGGTGGTCTTCGCCATGATCCGTATCGTCGTCCGCGCCGCGCCGATCGGCGCGTTCGGCGCCATGGCCTATACCATCGGAGCCTATGGACTGCCCGCGCTCGAACGCCTCGCCGCTCTGGTGGGCGCGGTCTATCTGACCTCGGCGCTGTTCGTGGCCGTGGTGCTGGGCGCCATCGCCTGGGCGGCCGGGTTCTCGATCTGGCGGTTCCTGGTCTATATCCGCGAGGAGCTGCTGATCGTCCTTGGGGCCTCATCCTCCGAGGCGGTCCTGCCCCAGCTCATGGTCAAGCTCGAGCGGCTCGGCGCGCCGCCGGCCACGGTGGGCCTTGTGGTCCCCGCCGGTTATTCGTTCAATCTCGACGGCACCAATATCTACATGACCCTGGCGACGCTGTTTCTCGCCCAGGCGATCGGCGTGCACCTGACCTTGGGTCGTGAACTGACGCTCCTGGCCGTGGCCATGCTGACCTCCAAGGGCGCCAGCGGGGTCGCTGGGGCGGGCTTCATCACCCTGGCCCTGACCCTGAGCGCCGTGGGCGTGATCCCCGTGGCGGCCATGGCCCTGATTCTGGGGGTCGACCGCTTTCTCAGCGAATGCCGGGCCCTGACCAACGTGGTGGGCAACGGGGTCGCGACCCTGGTGATTGCGCGTTGGGAGGGCACGCTCAGTCGCGAGACCCTGCGCGCCGCCCTGGCCAAAGGCCCGGCCTGAGGCGTCTTATCCCCGCCGCCGGCGACGGGCTTCGCGCACCGCGCTCGCGATCAGGATCGCGGCCAGCCCGGCAAAGAGGCCGATCGCGGCGAGGACCGGCGGCGGGGACAGCCGCCACACGACGAGGCCAGCCAGGACCAGCCAGACCAGAATGGCGCCGGCGAAACGTCCGTCGTCAACGAAGAGACTGAGAGTCTCGCCCCAGATGGCGCGCGCCACGGCGACCAGAGCGCTCACGCAACAGCCTCACGCGGCGCGCCGCAGAGCGCCCGGGCGACGAGGGCGGCGGCAAAAAATCCGGCGACGAGCGCCGCCAGAGACAGATCGCCATCCGGCCAGGCGAGGCCCATCCCCTCGCCCACCCAGAAAGCGCCAAAGGCGCAGAGCAGGACGCCGACGCCGAATTTGAGGGTGTTTTCCGGGACCATGGCCAGGGGGCGATGCAGAACGAAGCCGAGCCCGATGACCAGGATAAGCGCGATGCCGGCCCCGAGGCTGGCCGCGGCAAGGGCGGCCGGGCCGGCCGAACCAAGGGCGACGACGATGAAGACGACCTCGACCCCCTCGATCAGGGTGATCTTGAAGGCGGTGGAGACGGCCAGACGGTCCCAGGCCGACCGGGCCTTGCCCGCCTGGCTCAGGGCGGCGCGCTCGCTCTCATAGGCCGCCGCCTCGTCGTGCAAGGGGATGACGCCGGCCGCGCGCAGCACCGCCTTGCGCAGCCATCTCATGCCGAACAGCAGGAGCAAGGCGCCGAGCCCGATCTGCAGAAGACGTACCGGAACCTGAAGAATGGCCGGCCCCAGGGCCAGGGTCAGGGTCGCCAGGACCAGCAGGGCAAGGCCGGCTCCGGTCAGGGCGCTGCGCCAGCCGCGGGTGACCCCGACGGCCAGAACCACGGTCAGGGCCTCGACGAACTCCACCAGCGACGCCGCCATGGCCGCCAGGATCGTCGGCGCGGCGTGGGCCCAGGTCACGGCGACGTCCGACCCGCGCCGACGGCGAGGCTCATGCCGCCTTGCGCAGCGACTTTTGCAGGAGGTCGATGGCCGCGTCGCGGTCGATGCGCTCAATGGCGGCGACTTCGCGGGCCATGCGGTCGAGCGCGCTCTCATAGAGCTGGCGCTCGGAATAGGACTGCTCGGGCTGGCTCTCGGAGCGATGCAGGTCGCGCACGACCTCGGCGATCGAGACGAGGTCGCCGGAATTGATCTTGGCTTCGTACTCCTGGGCCCGGCGGCTCCACATGGTGCGCTTGATCCGGGCCCGGCCCTTGAGCGTCGTCAGGGCCTGAACCACCACATTGCCCTCGGCCAGGCCGCGCAGGCCGGCGGCCCGCGCCTTCTTGGTGGGCACGCGCAGGGTCATCTTCTCGTGATCGAAGGTGATGACATAGACCTCCAGGGACATGCCGGCGACGTCCTGGGTCTCCACGCCCACCACCTTCCCAACGCCATGAGCGGGATACACGACACTGTCTCCAACCCGGAACTGGAGTTCGGTCTTCACGTCCATGTCAGATCTTCTCCTTCGCGCCGCGCCGGCTCATCAAGAATACGAAGCCGTCGCCAGGGCGGGGCGGCCAAGGCCCCGCCGGTAATGTCCAAGCCCCTGAACAGGCTTCCTTGTGAACTTTAAAGAGACCGGTCTTCGTCCGAACCCCGCCGGCGGACGCTCGCCGATCAACTGGCGTGGACCATACCCTATTTTTCGGCCGGATTGAAGACGCACGAACGCAAGGGGCGCGAGCGCGCCCCCGACAAGCGCCGGCGGGAGGCGAGGTCAGGCGCCCTGGCCAGGCTTTTCGCTGAAGTAT
This sequence comes from Caulobacteraceae bacterium, assembly GCA_027452265.1. Lineage (GTDB taxonomy): Bacteria > Pseudomonadota > Alphaproteobacteria > Caulobacterales > Caulobacteraceae > Acaudatibacter. Next base: position 51,600 of record DAIDGR010000116.1, on the reverse strand, counting down.
TTCTCGAACTTGCCGGTCTCGCGCTCGAATTCCGCGGCGTCGGCCGGCGGCTCTCCCTTGAGGGTGATGTTCGGCCAGACCTTGGCGTATTCGGTATTGACCCGCAGCCACTTGCCATCCGGATCGTCTTCGGTGTCCGGCTTGATGGCGTCCACCGGGCATTCGGGCTCGCAGACGCCGCAGTCGATGCACTCGTCGGGATTGATCACGAGGAAGTTCTCGCCCTCGTAGAAGCAGTCCACAGGACAGACCTCGACGCAGTCCATGAACTTACATTTGATGCAGGGATCGGTGACGATGTAGGTCATCGGGGTCTCGAGACTCGCGCTTCAGATGGGGTCGGACGGCCAGGGCGACGCCAGGGGCCGCCTTTCTGAGGCCGACGGCGGAATTGTCAATGCTCGGCTTGGCCCGCGACGGTCGGCGCGGGGTCCAGAGGGATGTCCACATACAGCGACCTCGCCTCGGCCGGGGGCCCGCGCCGGACCCCCAGAGCCGCGACCCGCACGTGGATCAGGCGCCCGCCCAGAGCAAAGACGAGGGCGTCGCCGACCTTTAGCCGGCGTGAGGGTTTGTCCAGGCGGTTTGAGCGGCCCTCCCGCTCCAGACGGATGCGACCGGTTTCGGCCAGACGTGCGGCCAGGGCCCGGGTCTTGCTCAGCCGCGCCCGCCAGAGCCAGACATCGACCCGGCAGCCCTCCGCCTCGGTCTCGGCGCTCATCCCGTGGTCGCCCGCCCGGCCGGCGGCTTGCGGCGGCGTCCGCGTCGCCGCCGCGTGGCGGCGGAAGAGGTCGCCGGGCGGTTTGGCGCCGCGGCCAGGGGCGCCAGCACGGCGAAGGGCGAGGCCGGGGCTGGACGGGGATCGGCCGCCGGCGTCTCTCGGCCCCGCCGGCGCCAGACCATGTCGCCGCCGCCCTCGCGCGGATTGAGACGCAGATAGCCCAGGCGCTTGAGCATCCGGCCGGCCTCGGCTTCGCTCAGGTCCAGAGCCTCGCGCGCCGCGCGCGGAAGGCTGACCCGGCGCGCCGAGGGGTCGAACACCAGGGCCTCGCCCAGGCGGTCGAGATCGGCGAGGCGGAAGACTTCTCCCTCCACCCGAACCTGGCCGGAGAGGCCGAGCGCACGGTCCGCGGCCGGCGTCTCGCCACGCCCGACGCCCTCGCGCGTCGGAGTCTGGCCGTCCGTGACCCGGGCGAGGGCGAGGGCCAGGGCCGGCGGCGCGGACAGCTCGGGAAGGGCCAGGGCGAAGACGCCGAAGCGGACGCCCAGGGCCTTGAGGGCGCGTCGCTCGGACCGGCCGAGGGCGGCGATGTCGCGCTCCAGGCCCCGCCGGGCCAGGACTCCGCCAGCCTCGAGAAGACGAAAGGCGAGGCCCCGCACCAGGCCCTTCACCGCGCCGGAGCGCAGGGCGAGATCCAGGGCGGCGAGCCCAGGCAGGACGCGGCCGGCCTCGGCGGCGATGAAGGCTTCGAGGCGCCGGTTCGCCCGCTCCCGCGCGGCCGGGGCGCCCAGATCGCCCAGCACCCGACAGGTGGGCTTGAACGGATTGGCGCCGGTCAGGACGCCGGCCGCGGCGCCGCGCCAGAGAATGAGGCCGTCCGGAGCGAGGCTGAATTCCTCGTCCGGAGCCTTGGCCAGAGCGCCCAGACGGCGGGCGACCTCGGGGCTGACGGCGCGTTGGATCGCTCCGCGCAGGGCCTTGGCCTCCAGGGGGCCGGCGCCGGCCAGGGGCTCGAAGCGCACGCCCCTCAGGCGCCCCACCAGCTCGCCCTCGACGGTCACCTGGCCTTCGGCGCTCACGCCGGCGAGCAGCTCCCGACGGTCGTGCAGGCTGCGCAGCAGGACGCTGGTGCGGTGATCGACGAACCGCGCCATGAGCTTTTCGTGCAGGATGTCGGACAGCCGATCCTCAAGCTCGCGGGTGCGCTCGCGCCAGTGGACGGGGTCGGCCAGCCAGTCGGGACGGTGGGCGACATAGGCCAGGGTCCGGACCCCGGCGAGGCGCGCCGACAGGGCGTCGATCTCGCCGTCCGACCGGTCGAGCCCGGCGGCTTGCCGCGCCATCCAGTCCTCCGGCATGCGCCCGCCCCCGGTCCGCAGATGTTCGAACAGGGTCCGGATCAAGCCCAGATGCACATCCGGGCTGATCTTTCGGAAGTCCGGCGTCTGGCAGATGTCCCAGAGCCGTTCGGTTTCGGCCCGTCCAAGCCGCTCGGCCCGGAAGTCGGGGTCGCTCGCCAGGGCCTTGAGGGTGCGCTCGTCCAGGGCCTCCTCCGAGGCGCGCAGGGCGCCAAGTTTGGGCGGCGCGGCGAGGCTCGTGAGCAGGGCTGGCACACTGGCGAAGTCCAGCTCCGCGCTGCGCCAGAGGGCATGATCGAGCGGAGCGAAGCGGTGCGCCTCGATCGCCTCGATCAGGTCATCGGCCATGGGCTCGCAGCCGCCGGTGACGCCAAAGGTCCCATCCTGGCGATAGCGGCCCGCCCGGCCGGCGATCTGCGCGGCCTCGGCCGGACGCAGGGCGCGCCAGCGCCGGCCATCGAACTTGGAGAGGCCGGCGAAGGCCACATGGTCCACGTCCATGTTGAGGCCCATGCCGATGGCGTCGGTGGCCACCAGAAAGTCGACTTCGCCCGACTGATAGAGCGCAACCTGGGCGTTGCGGGTCCGCGGGCTGAGCGAGCCCATGACGACGGCCGCGCCTCCCCGCTGGCGGCGTATCAGCTCGGCGATGGCGTAGACGCGCTCGGCGGAAAAGGCGACCACGGCGCTGCGCTTGGCCAGGCGCGTGACTTTGCGCGACCCGGCGGAGGTCAGGGCGGAAAAGCGCTCGCGCTCGACGATCTCGGCCTGGGGCAGAAGTTGACGGATCAGCGGCTTGAGCGTCAGGGCCCCCATGAGCATGGTCTCCGAGGCGCCCCGCGCGTTCAGCAGGCGATCGGTGAAGACATGGCCGCGCTCGGGGTCGGCGACGAGCTGGGCTTCGTCCAGGGCCAGGAACTCTACCCGGCGATTGAGCGGCATGGCCTCGGCGGTGCAGACGAAATAGTGCGGCCGGGCCGGCAGGATCTTTTCTTCGCCGGTGATCAGGGCGACCGCGCCGGCGCCGCGCGCCCGCACGATCCGGTCGTAGACCTCGCGCGCCAGAAGGCGCAGCGGCAGGCCGATCATGCCGGACGCGTGGCCGAGCATCCGCTCTACAGCCAGATGCGTCTTGCCGGTGTTGGTCGGGCCAAGCACGGCCACGACCCGGGGGCGGTCCGGGGCGTCGGGGCGGAGCGTCATACGGCGCCTAAGATGGGGCGCGGCGGGCGCCTCGCGCAATCCCGTCGCGCGTTTGTTTGCCGCGGCGAAGGGCCCCGCCCCGGGGATCGGGATCGGCCGGTTAACGCATCCTGAACGCGGACGAGAACAACGGTGAAACGAATCGCGTCCGAATCGCTGTTCACCCTCCCATTCGGATTTCGTTCCCTACGAGGTCTTGTGGGCGCCGCGCCATTAACCACAAGAAGGGTCCATGACCTGGTCGCCGCAGACCTATCTCCTGTTTGAGGCCGAACGCACCCGCCCGGTGCGCGAACTGCTGGCCGTGATCGACGGCGAGGCGACCGGTCGGGCGGTGGATCTGGGCTGCGGGCCGGGCAACTCCACCGAAGCCCTCGCCGCGCGTTTCCCCAAGGCCCGGGTCGAGGGGCTGGACAGCTCGCCCGAGATGATCGCGGCCGCCCGCGCGCGCCTCCCGCGCCTGCCCTTCGCGGTCGCCGATCTGCGCGACTGGCTCAAGGCGCCGGGCCCCCCGTGCGAGGTGATCCTCTCCAACGCCGTCCTGCAGTGGATTCCCGATCACTGGGAGCTGTTCGGCGCCCTGGCCGCCGCCCTCGCGCCCGGAGGAACCCTGGCCCTGCAAATGCCCGACAATGTCGAGGAGCCCTATCACGTGCTGATGCGCGAGACGGCGCGGGACGGACCCTGGGCGGGGCGCCTGGCGGCGGCGCGGCGCAGCCGGGGCGGCCTGCTGACCGCCGCCGACTATTATCAGCGCCTCAAGCCCCGGTTCCGGCGGGTGAGCGTGTGGCGCACCGTCTATGGCCTGCCCATGGACTCGGTGGACGGCGTCATCGCCTGGTTCAGCTCGACGGCCCTTCGCCCCTATCTGTCGGCTCTCGAGGGCGACATGCGAGAGGCGTTCCTGGCGGCCTATCGCGCACGCCTGGCGGCGGCCTATCCGCCGCTGGCCGGCGGCGGAGTGTTCATCGAGTTCCCGCGCCGGTTCCTTCTCGGCGAGGGGGCGGGGGCGGAAAGCCCATAGGGGCGGCCGCCGCTGTCGGCCCGCTCCGGACATCGCCTTGACGGGCGGGACCCCTTCCGACTATACCGCCGCCTCCCCAAAACACGGGGTCGATGCGCCGCGTCCGTTCGGAGGCGTGCGTCGTTTCCGGAGCCTTAAGAGAACCGCCATGTCCCGCCGCTGCGAGCTCACGGGCGTCGGCCCGATGGTCGGCCACAATGTCAGCCACTCCAACGTCAAGACCAAGCGGCGCTTCCTGCCAGCCCTGGCGACGGCGAGCCTGCAGTCTGACGCGCTTGGCCGCAGCTTCACTCTGAACATCTCCAACGCGGCGCGTCGCACGCTCGACTTCCGCGGCGGCCTGGACGTGTTCCTGCTTAAGGCCCGCGACGAGGCGCTTTCGACCCGCGCCCTGAAGATCAAGCGCCAGGTCAAGGCGAAGCTGAGCGAAGCCAAGGCCTGAGGCGCCCCGCCGCGCCGCTTTGGCGCGCGGTCTCTGTGACAATCAGGCGAGCTTGATCTCCTCCAACCTCTGGCGGAGAAATGACCGGGCTGTGATCGGCTCTGGATAGCGGTCGGGCCGCGCCGGCGAGATGCAGGCGGGCAAGGTGCGGATCTCGAAATCCGGCCGGAAATGCACGAAAAACGGCATGGAGTAGCGCGCCACGCCTCGGCGGGCTGCCGGGGGGTTCACAACCCGGTGCGTGGTTGAGGGCAGAACGTCGTTGGTCAGTCGCGCCAACATGTCGCCGATATTCACCACCACCGCGCCGGGAGGCGGGTTCACCGCCAGCCAGGTCCCGTCCGGCTCCAGAATCTCCAGCCCCGCCTCCTCAGCGCCCAGCAGCAAGGTGATGGCGTTGATGTCCTCATGCGCCCCGGCGCGCACGGCCCCCGCCGCTCCGGCCTCCGCGTCGTCGACCGGCGGATAGTGGAGGAGGCGCAGCACGCTGTTGCCCTCACGCGCCGCCGCCGCCAGCCAGTCCTCGTCCAGGTCGAGATGGCGCGCGATCGCGCGCAGCAGGCGCATCCCCAGGGTGTCGAGCGCCTGGTAGAGCCAGAGCGTCGTCTCGCGGAAGGCCGGCAGGTTCGCCGGCCAGACATTGGGCGGCATGTCGCCGGACAGCGGATGGCCAGGCGCCAGGTCCCGGCCGACGTGCCAGAACTCCTTGAGGTCGCCAGCCCTGGCCCCCTTGGCCGTCTCGACGCCGAACGGGGTATAGCCGCGCTGCCCCTGGCCGCCCGGGATGTGATCGCGCCGCTTGTCCGCCTCGTCCTGGGCGAACAGAGCCTTGACCTGGGCCAGGGCGGCGGCGATGCGCGCGGCGTCCAGGCCCGGATCGGAAACGATGGCGAAGCCGTGGGCGGCGAAGCTCGCCCCCAGGGCCGCCGCGAAGGCGTCCGGGTCGGTGTCCTGGAGGGTCAGGCTGACGGGCGTAAGGGGCGCGCTCATGGGCTCGCAAGGAGTCATGACCCGCGCGCGAAATCAATCGTTGCGGCGGCCGTGGCGACGGGCGACCGCCTCCCCCTGATCGGGCCCCTCGCCCCGGCGGCGGGGGCGCTGTAAAAGGCCCGTCGCGTGGGTCGGGAAGGCGGTCCTGAGGGGTTCGGCCACATGGTCGTCCCGGGACTCATCGAGGAGTGCGACAAAGGCCGTGGCTCAGAAGGTATTCGCGGACGCAGAGGCCGCGCTCGACGGTGTGCTGTTCGACGGCATGACCCTCATGTCCGGAGGCTTTGGCCTCTGCGGCATCCCGGAAAACCTGATCCGGGCGATCCGCGACTCCGGGGTCCGGGGTCTGACCGTGATCTCCAACAATTGCGGCGTCGACGGCTTTGGCCTGGGCCTGCTCCTGGAGGCCGGCCAGATCGACAAGATGATCAGCTCCTATGTGGGCGAGAACAAGCTGTTCGAGCAGCTCTATCTCTCCGGCAAGCTGCAGCTCGAATTCAATCCGCAGGGCACCCTGGCCGAACGTATCCGCGCCGGCGGGGCCGGCATTCCCGCCTTCTTCACCAAGACCGGGGTCGGAACGGTGGTGGCCGAGGGCAAGGAAACCCGGGACTTCGACGGCGAAACCTATGTGATGGAGCGGGCCCTCACGGCCGATCTCGCCATCGTCAAGGCCTGGCGGGGGGATACGGAGGGCAACCTCGTCTATCGAAAGACCGCGCGGAACTTCAATCCGATGATGGCCACGGCGGGGCGCGTCACCCTGGCCGAGGTGGAGGAGCTGACGGCCCCCGGGGCGCTCGACAAGGACATGATCCACACGCCGGGCATCTATGTGGACCGCATCCTTCAGGGCGCGACCTACGAAAAGCGCATCGAGCAATTGACCACCCGGCCCCGCGATGCGGCGCGCGCGCAGGAGAGCGTCTGATGGCCTGGACCCGCGATCAAATGGCGGCCCGCGCCGCTCAGGAGCTGCGCGACGGATTCTATGTCAATCTCGGCATCGGCATCCCGACCCTGGTGGCGAACCATATCCCCGCGCACATGACCGTCACCTTGCAGAGCGAGAACGGCATGCTGGGCATGGGTCCCTTTCCCTTCGAGGGCGAGGCCGACCCTGACCTGATCAATGCCGGCAAGCAGACGATCACCGAGCTTCCGGACTCGTCCTATTTCTCCAGCGCCGACAGCTTCGCCATGATCCGGGGCGGGCATATCGCCCTGTCGATCCTGGGCGGAATGCAGGTCTCGCAGGACGGCGACCTCGCGAATTGGATGGTCCCGGGCAAGATGGTCAAGGGCATGGGCGGGGCCATGGACCTGGTGGCCGGGGTGCGGCGTGTGGTGGTGGTCATGGACCATGTGGAGAAATCCGGCGCGCCCAAGCTGCTCACCGCCTGCACCCTTCCGCTTACGGGCAAGCGCGTGGTCGACCTCGTGATCACCGACCTTGGCGTGTTCGAGATCGACCGCCGGGGCGCGGCTGGAATGACGCTGATCGAACGCGCGCCTGAGGTCTCGGTGGCCGAGATCCAGGCCAAGACCCAGGCCCAGTTCAAGATCGCGGCCTAGGCAGGGCCAGGGTCGAATACGACAAAGGTTGTGGAGGATATCGCGGCATGAGGATGGGTGAGCGGCGCAGCCGGCGAGCGGCAGGCGCATGGGGCGTGGCGGCTGCGGCCTTGGCGGCGGCGACAGCCGCGGGGGCGGTCCAGGCCGCTCCCAGCCTGACCCGGTTCGAGGACGTCAGCCTGTCGCCGGATGGCGCCCGTGTGGCGGCCATCGAACAGGTGCGCGCCCTGACCGGGACCCCGACGACGCCGCACGGCCAGGTGGTGATCCGCAACGCGAAGACCGGCGCGGAGATCGCCCGCTTCGACCCTTGCGCGGCCTGCGCCTATACCGGCTTCTCCTGGTCGGCCGACGGCCGGCGCCTCGCCTTCATCGCCTCGGCCCACAATCCCGCCCAGGCCACCCTGGAGGTGGCGCAGGACGGCAAGTTGACCGAGGTCGCCAGGATCGATGGCGTCGCCCAGTCTCCGCGCTTCTCCCCGGACGGGACGCTGATCGCCCTCATGGCCACGCCCGGCGCGCACAAGCAGACCGGAGCGGTGGAGGCGGGCGCCGAACAGGTGGGCGATATCGACGCGCTTCAGACGGCGGACGAAAAGCGCATCGGCGTGGTCGCAGCGTCCGGCGGAGAGGTGCGCTATGTCTCGCCGGCCGACCATTTCGTCTACGAGTATGACTGGCGCCCGGACGGCAAGGGCTTCGTGGCCACGGCCGCCAAGGGCAATGGCGATGACAACTGGTGGATCGCCAAGCTGATCGCCGTGGATCTGGACACCGGGGCGACCCGGGTGATCGCGACGCCCAACATGCAGATGAACATGCCGCATGTGTCGCCGGACGGCCGCCAGGTGGTGTTCATCGGCGGGCTGATGAGCGATTTTGGACCGTCCGGCGGCGACCTCTACGCCGTGCCCCTGGAGGGTGGCGCGCCGGTGGATCTCAGCCCCGGCGTCAAGGCGACCTACACGTCCCTGGCGGGCTTTCGCGATGGACGCCTGGCGGCGGTCCGTCTGATGGGCGATGAGTCTCAGGCGGTGCTGGTGAATCCTCGGACCGGTGTGGCCGACGTGTTGGTCTCCGCGCCCAAGACCCTGTCCGCGGACCAGGGCGTCGACGCCTTCCCCACGGGAGGCAATGTCAGCTTCAGCGCCGATGGCCGCGTTATTGCCGCCGAAGTGCAGGATTTCGAGCACGCGCCCGAACTCTATGTCGGCGCGGGCGGCGCCTTTGACGCCATCACCCGGATCAATGCCGACCTGCCAAGCCAGACCCACGCCCAGAGCGTGACCTGGACCAACGACGGCCTGACCGTTCAGGGCTGGCTGCTCAAGCCGCTCGACGTGGCGCCGGGGACCCATCCGCTGATCATGCATGTGCATGGCGGGCCAAGTTCGGCCGTGACCCCGACCTACATCACCTCGGACGTCGAGGGTCTCTTCCCCTTCGCCGAATGGCTGAAGAAGGGCTATTTCATCTTCTTCCCCAATCCGCGCGGCAGCTACGGCCAGGGCGAGGCCTTCACCCGGGCCAATATCCGCGACTTCGGCGGCGGCGACCTGCGTGACGATCTGGCCGGCATCGACAAAGTCGAGACCCTGGCCCCGATCGACGACAAGCGCCTGGGGGTGCTGGGCCATAGCTATGGCGGGCTGACCACCATGTGGACCGTGACCCACAGCCATCGCTTCGCCGCCGCCATCGCCGGCGCCGGCATCTCCAACTGGATCAGCTATTATGGCGAGAACGGCATCGACAAGTGGATGATCCCGTTCTTTGGGGCGTCCGCTTATGACGACCCGGCCATCTATGTGAAGCTCTCGCCCCTGACGACCATCAAGGACGCCAAGACCCCCACCTTCATCTATGTGGGCGAGCGCGACGTGGAGTGCCCGGCGCCCCAGAGCTTCGAGTTCTGGCATGCCCTCAAGGCCATGGGCGTGCCGACCAAGCTGGTGGTCTATGCGGGTCAGGGCCACGCCATTCGGGATCCGGCCGATCTGGCCGATCTCCGCCAGCGTCAGATCGACTGGTTCGATCACTATCTCGGGACCGGGTCTTGATCGCTCCCGGCGCCCCCCATTCGTCCGCCGTGGCCGACGCCGAGCCGGGCCCACCGGTTCCGGCCGAGTTTGGGCCGCACGCGGCCATCTGGATCGGCTATCCGAGCCATGGCGAACTCTGGGCCGAGGATCTGGCGCCGGCCCAGGCGGAGACGGCGGACCTCGTCCGCGCCCTGGCGGGTCCGGGGGGAGAACAGGTCAGGCTGCTCGTCTGTGGCGAGGAAGCCATGGCCGACGCCAAGGCCCGGCTCGCCGGCCTGGCTGGCGTGGAGTTGAGGCCGGGGCGCTTCGGCGACATCTGGTTGCGCGATACCGGTCCGATCTTTCGTGACCGGTCCTCGGCGGCGGCCTTCACCTTCAATGGCTGGGGCGGACGCTATATTCTCGAGGGCGACGAGACCGTGGCCGAGCAGATCGGGGCGGCGGAGGGTGCACGCTTGACCCGCTGGAGCGCCGTTCTCGAAGGCGGGGCCCTCGACCACGACGGCGCCGGAACGGTCCTCACCACCCGCCAGTGCCTGATCAATCCCAATCGCAACCGTTTCTGGGACGAGGCCGCGGCCGAGGCGCTGCTGCGAAACGCGCTCGGCGCGCGCAAGGTGATCTGGCTGGACGAGGGGCTTCTCAACGACCACACCGATGGCCACGTGGACAACCTTGCCCGCTTCGTCGCGCCAGGCGTCGTGGCCTGCCCGGTCGCCAGCGGCCCGGATGATCCCAACGCCCAGGCCTATGAGGCCGCCGCCGCGGCCCTGGCCCGGGCGACGGACGCCGAGGGACGGCGTCTGAGCGTGAGGCGCATTCCATCTCCGGGTCCGGTGCGCGACGAAGCGGGCGAGATCATCCCGGCCTCGCACATGAACTTCATCATCGCGCCGGGCGCGGTGGTGACCCCGATCTATTCCGACGCGACGGCGCGGGCGGCGCTGGCGGCCCTTGGCGAGGCCTTCCCAGACCGCGAGGTGATCGGCCTTCCGGCCAAGGCGCTGCTGACCGGCGGCGGCGCCTTCCACTGCATCAGCCAGCAGGTCCCGGCCTGATGTCGCGCGCCGCCTCGCGTTCCGATCCCCGGTCCGTCACCGTGGCCGGCCTTCAGGCCGCGTTCGGCGAGGACCTGGCGGCCAATATCGCCTGCGTGGCGGAGATGATCCGCGCCGCGGCGGCCGCCGGCGCCCAGGTCATCCTTCCGCCCGAACTTTTCCAGGGCCCCTATTTCTGCGTCAGCCAGGACGAGCGGTGGTTCGCCGGCGCCCACCCCTGGCGCGAGCATCCCTGCGTGCTGGGCCTCGCCCCTTTGGCGGCCGAGCTTGGCGTGGTCCTGCCGATCTCGATCTTCGAGCGCGAAGGCCCGCACTATTTCAACAGCCTAGTCATGGTCGACGCCGACGGCGCCCTGCTTGGCGTCTATCGCAAGAGCCACATTCCTGACGGTCCGGGCTATCAGGAGAAGTACTATTTCCGTCCTGGCGACACGGGCTTTCGTGTCTGGGCGACGCGGTATGGCCGCCTGGGCGTGGGCATCTGCTGGGACCAATGGTACCCCGAGGCGGCCCGGGCCATGGTGCTGCAGGGCGCCGAGATTCTCCTCTATCCCACGGCCATCGGCAGCGAGCCGCATGACCCAAGCCTGGATACCGCCGCGCCTTGGCGGCGGGCCATGCAGGGGCACGCCGTCTCCAACATCATTCCCGTGGTGGGGGCGAACCGGACGGGCTTCGAGCCCTGGCCCGATTATCCCGGCGGCGGTCAGACCTTCTATGGCTCAAGCTTCATCAGCGACCATCGGGGCGATCTGGTGTCCGCCCTGGGCCGGGGAGAGACAGGTCATGTCCTGGCCGCCTTCGACCTCGACTTCCTCGCCACCCACCGCGCGGCCTGGGGCTTTTTCCGGGACCGCCGGCCCGATCTTTACGGCGCCCTGGCCCTGCCGCGCCCCGCCTGAAATCCGGAGAGCCCATGGTTCCGCGTCACGCGCCTCGCCTCGCCTTGCTCCTGGCCGCGAGTCTGGCCCTGAATCTGGCCCTGATTCCGGGTATCGCCGGGGCGGTCGAGGCTCAGGCCCCGGCGCCCTCTGCCGCCGGGTCCGGACCGATCAGCCCGGCGCGGATGTCGCAGACGGTCAAGGTCCTGGCCTCGGATGCATTTGAGGGGCGCGCGCCAGGGACCCCGGGCGAGACGCGGACGGTGGCCTATCTGATCGCGCGGTTCAAAGCCCTGGGCCTGCAGCCGGGCGGGGCGAAGGGATCCTGGACCCAGCCCGTTCCCCTCGTGCGCACCCAGCTTGGCGCCCCACGCCTCTTGACGCTCACCGGACTTGGCCCCGCGATCCCGCTGGTTCCGGGTCAGAACGTCTCGCTGCAGACGGCGCGGCCTGTGGATGCGGTAAGGTTCGCCGACGCCCCGCTGGTCTTCGTGGGCTATGGCGTGCACGCGCCGGAGCGCGGCTGGGACGACTTTAAGGGTGTGGACCTCAGGGGCAAGGTGGCGGTCTTCCTCGTCAATGATCCCGACTTCGAGGCGGCGCCGGACGAGCCGGTGGCCGGCAGGTTCGGCGGCAAGGCCATGACCTATTATGGCCGCTGGACCTACAAGTACGAGGAGGCGGCCCGACGCGGCGCCATCGCCGCCCTGATCGTGCATGAGACGCCCGGTGCGGGCTATGGCTGGTCGACGGTGATCGCGCCCCAGGGCGAGACCTATGACAGGGTCCTGGGCCCCCACGACGCGAAGCCCGTTCTGCTTCAGGGATGGATCGAGCGCGGCTTCGCCGTAGAGCTGTTTCAGCGCGCGGGTCTGGACTTCGAGGCCGAGAAACGCGCCGCCCGCCGCGCCGACTTCCATCCCGTGGATCTGGGCGGCGCCCGCCTGACGGCGGACATCCCGGTGACCCACACCCTGGTGGAGAGTCGAAACGTCCTGGCGCGGATCGTCGGCGCCTCGCGCCCCAATGAAACGGTGATGATCGGCGCTCACTGGGACGCCTATGGCGTGGGCGCGCCGGACGCCAGCGGCCAGACCATCCGCCGCGGCGCCAATGACGACGGACTGGGCGTCGCCGGCGAGCTGGAGATCGCCCGGGCCTTCGCCGCCGGGCCACGGCCCGCCCGAAGCGTGGTGTTCGCGGTCTGGACCGCGGAGGAGCGCGGCCTGCTCGGTTCGGAGACCTATGCCGCCCACCCGATCTATCCGCTTGAGACGACGGTGGCCAACCTGACCATGGACATTCTCCAGACCGCCGGCCCCGCCCGGGACGTGGTTCTGGTGGGCGCTGGCCAGGACAGCCTGGAGGACGACTTCGCCCGGGCGGCCCGGGCCCAGGGTCTTGAGGTGACGCCAGACCCGCATCCCGAAAAGGGCCTGTTCTATCGCGCCGACCATTTCTCGTTCGCCAAGCGCGGCGTGCCCACGCTCCTGCTGATGGGCATTGCCGGAGGTCCCGATCTGGTGAAGGGCGGCCGGACCGTGGGCGACGCCTGGGTCGATGACTATACGGCGCGTTGCTATCACAAGGCCTGCGACGCCTGGAGCCCGGACTGGGATTTGCGCGGGGCCGCCCAGGACGTGGACCTCTTCTATGAGGTCAGCCGGGATCTGGCCCAGTCCGACCGCTGGCCGGGCTGGCGGGCCGGCTCCGAATTCGCCGCCGTCCGCGCCGTGTCCGCCTCGGCGCGCCCGTGACCGCGCCCGCCGCACACGCCCGCCCGATGAAAGCCCTTGTCTCCCTGGGTCTCACCCTGAGTAGCGCCCTGAGCATCGCCATGACCACGCTTTCCGCCTCTCCTGCCTCCGCGGGGCCCGAGACCAGCCGCCTGACGCCCGAGCGGGTGTTCGCCAGCCCCTCCCTGTCCGGGCCGGCCGCGCGCGGGGTGAAGGTGTCTCCCGATGGGCGCTGGGTGGGATGGCTCAAGCCCGAAGCGTCGGATCAGTTCACCCTCGATCTCTGGGCCGCGCCGACGGCCGGGGGCGAGGGCCGCATGGTGATTTCCGGGGCGGTGGTCGAGCCGCCGGGCGAGGCGCTTGATCCGGCCGAAAAGGCGCGGCGCGAGCGACAGAGGCTCGGCGCCCTGCACGGCGTGGTCGACTACGACTGGACCCAGAGCGGGGACAAGGTGCTGATCCCGGCCGCCGGCGGCCTCTATCTGGCCGACGTCGGCACGGGCGCGGCGACCCGGCTCGCCGAGGCGGGGGCCCTCGACGGAAAGCTGTCCGACGGCGGCCGCTACCTGGGGTTTGTCCGGGACGGCGCCCTGTTCGTGCGCGATCTGGCCTCCAGCGATGGGGCGGCGCGTCAGATCAGCCCCTCGGCTGAGGGTGCGATCAGCTATGGCGTGGCCGAGTTCGTCGCCCAGGAGGAGATGGGCCGGTTCGATGGCTTCTGGTTCGCCCCGGACGAGAGCCGGATCGCCTACGCCAAGGTCGACGAGTCCCAGGTCCAGATCGCCCACCGCCTGGAGATCGGCGCCGAGGGCGTGCGGATCGTCGATCAGCGCTACCCCTATGCCGGGACCGCCAACGCCAAGGTGGAGCTCTTCATCCAGTCCCTGGCGGGCGGGGCGCCGGTCAAGGTCGATCTCGGGCCCACCCCGGACATCTATGTGGCGCGGGTCGCCTGGTCGCGGGATGGGGCGACGCTCTATGTGCAGCGTCAGAACCGGGCCCAGACCGAGATCGATCTTCTGGCCGTCGACCCCTCCACCGGCGCTTCGCACGTCCTCCTCTCCGAAAAAGGCCAGCCCTGGGTGGCCATCGACGATGACTTTCACCCGCTGAAGGACGGCGACTTCCTTTGGGGCTCGGCGCGCTCGGGGGTGCATCAGCTCTATCTCTATGACCGCTCCGGGGCCCTGATCCGTCAGGTCACCTTCGGCGACGCGCCGCATGCGGGCGGCGGCGGCGGGGCCGGCGTTCATGCCCCAGGCCTGGTGGGCGTCGATGAGGCCAAGGGGCTCGTCTATGTCATGGCCTCGGGCGATACGCCGATCGAGCGCCAGCTCTACGTCGTCTCCTACCGAGATCCTGGCCCGCCCCGGGCCCTGACCTCAGGCCACGGCTGGTGGACAGCGGTCATGCCCAAGGCCGCCAATGTGTTTGTCGGCTATTATTCCGACCCCCAAACCCCGCCTCAGACGGCGCTCTACGACCTCACCGGCAAGCGTCTGCGCTGGATCGAGGAGAACGCCCTTGGTCCCGACCACCCCTTCAATCCCTACGCCTCGCGCTATGCCCCACCGCGCTATGGCGTGCTGAAGGCCGCCGATGGCGAGGACCTGCACTACATGCTGCAGACGCCGGTCGGTTTTGACCCGGGCAAGCGCTATCCCGTGGTGATCGAGGTCTATGGCGGCCCAGGCGTTCAGACCGTCACCCGCGCCTGGCAGAATCCGCGCGACAAGCTGTTCCTTGAGGATGGCTTCATCCTCTTTGCGCTCGACAATCGGGGCTCGTCGAACCGCTCTTCGGCCTTTCAGACCGCGATCTACGGCCGCATGGGCACGGTGGAGGTGGATGATCAGCTTGTCGGCATCGACTGGCTGCGCGCCCAGCCCTTTGTCGACCCGGCGCGGATCGGGGTCAGCGGCTGGTCCTATGGCGGCTTCATGACCCTGCGCATGATGACCGACCCGCGCACCCATCTCAGAGCCGGCGCTTCGGGCGCGCCCCCCACCGACTGGCGGCTTTACGACACCCACTACACCGAGCAGTACATGGGCGATCCAAAGGCGAACAAGGCGGGCTACGACGCGTCCGAGATCCTTCCCCGCCTGAAGGACCTGCAAGGCCGCCTCCTGCTGATGCAGGGGCTCGCCGACGACAATGTGCAGGTGGAGAACTCCATCGCCGTCATGGCGAAGCTCCAGGAGCTGGCGACTCCCTTCGACCTGATGCTCTATCCCGGCCAGCGCCACGGCATCCAGGGCGAGTCGCGCCAGCTCCACCTCTGGCGGACCATGCAGGCCTTCTTCGACCGCGAACTGAAGGGGTGAGCCTTGGACCTGGGGGCCCGGGG
The DNA here is from genome assembly GCA_027452265.1 of Caulobacteraceae bacterium. Taxonomy (GTDB): domain Bacteria; phylum Pseudomonadota; class Alphaproteobacteria; order Caulobacterales; family Caulobacteraceae; genus Acaudatibacter. Next base: position 36,220 of record DAIDGR010000116.1, on the reverse strand, counting down.
GCCCGGGGGCCCGGTCAGGGCGCCTGACACGGCGCTTTGTCGGGTCTAGTGTCGTGATGCCGAGCGGAACGCCGCCGGCGATCCGGTGGGGTTGAGGAGACGCGCCATGACCAAGATGGAGTTCGCCCGGACGGCCAAGCCGCCCTACAAGGCCCGCTACGGCAACTATATCGATGGCCAGTGGGCCGAGCCGGTGAATGGCCGCTATTTCGAGAACACCAGCCCGGTGAACGGCCGGGTGCTGTGCGAGATCGCCCGCTCGGACGCCGCTGATGTGGAGAAGGCGCTGGATGCGGCGCACCGGGCCAAGGACGCCTGGGGCCGGACCAGCGTGGCTGAGCGCGCGGGAATGCTCAATCGCATCGCCCAGATCATGGAGGACCATCTCGAGCTCCTGGCCACGGCCGAGACCTGGGACAATGGCAAGCCGATCCGCGAGACCATGGCCGCCGACCTGCCCCTGGCGGTGGACCATTTTCGCTATTTCGCCGGCTGCATTCGCGCCCAGGAGGGCGGGATCAGCGAGATCGACGCCGATACGGTGGGCTATCACTTCCACGAACCCCTGGGCGTGGTCGGCCAGATCATCCCATGGAACTTTCCCCTGCTGATGGCGTGCTGGAAGCTGGCCCCGGCCCTGGCGGCGGGCAATTGCGTGGTGCTCAAGCCGGCCGAGCAGACACCCGCCTCGATCCTGGTCCTGGCGGAGCTGATCGACGGCGTCCTGCCGCCGGGCGTGCTCAACATCGTCAACGGTTTTGGCCTGGAGGCGGGCAAGCCCCTGGCCTCCAGCCCGCGCATCGCCAAGATCGCCTTCACCGGCGAGACCACGACCGGGCGGCTGATCATGCAATATGCCAGCCAGAACCTGATTCCGGTCACCCTGGAGCTGGGCGGCAAGTCGCCCAACATCTTCTTCGACGACGTGACGGCTCAGGACGACGCCTTTTTCGACAAAGCCATCGAGGGGTTTGTCATGTTCGCCCTCAATCAGGGCGAGGTCTGCACCTGCCCCAGCCGCGCCCTGGTGCACGAGGCGATCTATGACCGCTTCATGGAGCGCGCCCTCAAGCGGGTGAACGCCATTGTCCAGGGCGATCCCCTCGACCCGGCGACCATGATCGGGGCCCAGGCCTCGTCCGAACAGCTGGAGAAGATCCTCAGCTACTTCGATATCGGCCGCCAGGAGGGCGCCGAGGTCCTGACCGGGGGCGAGCGCAATCTTCTGGCCGGCGAGCTGGCCGGCGGATTCTATGTCAAGCCGACTGTGCTCAAGGGCCACAACCGGATGCGCGTCTTCCAGGAGGAGATCTTCGGCCCGGTGGTCTCGGTAACCACCTTCAAAGACGACGATGAGGCTTTGGCCATCGCAAACGATACGTTGTACGGCCTGGGCGCCGGGGTCTGGAGCCGGGACGCCAATCGCTGCTACCGCTTTGGCCGGGCGATCCAGGCGGGGCGGGTTTGGGTCAACTGCTATCACGCCTATCCGGCTCACGCCGCGTTCGGCGGCTACAAGCAGTCGGGCGTCGGGCGCGAAACCCACAAGATGATGCTCGACCACTACCAGCAGACGAAGAACATGCTGGTCAGCTATTCGCCGAACAAGCTGGGGTTCTTCTGAGCCCCGTCCCGCCCCGGGTGACCGCCACCCCGGCCGCTCTGGACTTCATCGAGGTCCTGACGGCCGAGCATGGGCCCGTGCTGTTCCACCAGTCGGGCGGCTGCTGCGACGGCTCCTCGCCCATGTGCTATCCGCGAGCGGAATTCCTTGTCGGCGACCGGGACGTGAAGCTTGGCGAGGTGGGCGGGGCGCCGGTGTTCATCGGGGCCGACCAGTTTCAGCTGTGGCGACACACCCAGCTGATCCTCGATGTGGTGCCCGGGCGCGGCGGCATGTTCAGCCTGGATAACGGTCGCGAGCAGCGCTTCCTCACACGCGGCCGGGTGTTTGGCCCCGACGAGCTCGCGGCTCTCGAGCACGATGCGCTTTCGCGGAATCCGTGAAAGCGCTGAATCGTGCTCGGTTTTAGAGTCCCTGAGCGCGTTGCGACGCGCCAGATTGGTTCCGTCCAAACGCAACGCGCTCTCGACGCCGGCGGAGGTTAGGGCTCGATCTTCAGCTCGGGCCAGCGCGCCTGGCAGCGCGCGGCGACCTTGGCGAAGCTCCGGCCCTGGCGTGAGGGGTTTGGCCGCAGGCGAAGCGCGAAGATGTCCTCCAGGCCAAAGGGGGCGAACAGGCTCAGGCGATCATCCGCCTCCAGGCGCACACCCACGGCGAAGGCCGGGGCGACGAAGCGTTCAAGCGCCTGGGGGGCATTCTGGAGCGGCGTATAGGGCTCACCGAACTTGCCCTCGAACCAGATGTGCACGCGGGCCTGATTGCGCACCTCGACAAGCGGCGCGAGCTCATGAGGCAGGGCCGCGGCCACCCGTCGGATCACCGCGTCCTCGGCCTCGTAGGAGGTGTCCGAGGCGTCGAAATAGGCGAGGTCATAGTCTGACAGGCCATGTTCGAGGGGGCGGCCGGTCAGATGGTTCCAGACCGGCTGGTAGACCGCGCCGGAAAAGACCAGGGCATCGGGCAGGTCGAGGCGGCGCGCGGTTTCGAGGACGCGCATCAGGCCCCCGCAACGCCGCAGGATCGCCTCCAGGCGGCCCTCCAGATCGCTCATTTCAAGAGGCCGGGCCACGCGTGGGCGAGGGGGCCGGCGCCGGCTCCTAGACCGGGCGCCCGGCGGATCGCCTCGGCGACATAGGCCCAGGCCTCCGCCACGGCCTGCTCCAGGGCCCGTCCCCGGGCGAGGCCGACGGCGCAGGCCGAAGCCAGGGCGCAGCCGGTGCCGTGGGTGTGCCGGCTCACCACCCGCTCAGCCTCGAACAAGGTTTCGCCGCGCGGGGTGATCAGAAGGTCGACGACCCGGTCTCCGGGCGCGTGTCCGCCCTTGATCAGCACCGCCGCCGCGCCAGCCGAGAGGAGGGCCTCACCGGCGCGACGCCGGTCGTCCAGCGAGGCGATCGTTTGGCCCGTAAGAACCTCAGCCTCCGGGATGTTGGGGGTCAGAAGGCGCGCGCGAGGGATCAGCCGGCGGCGCAGGATGTCCAGACCCGCTGCGTCGAGAAGGACATGGCCCCCCTTGGCGAGCTGGACCGGGTCGATCACCGCCGGAATATCCGGCCATGCCTCCAGAATCTCGGCCACGGCGCCGGCGCCGGCCGCGTCCCCCAGCATGCCCGTCTTGATGGCGTCGGCGCCCAAATCCTGAAGCACCGCCCGGGCCTGGGCGGCAATCAGGCCCGGCGCCAGGGTTTCCACCGCGCTGACGCCAAGCGTGTTCTGCACCGTGATGGCGGTCAGGGCCGTGGCCGCATAGCCGCCGAGGGCGGTGATGGTCTTGATGTCGCCCTGGACCCCGGCGCCGCCGCCGCTGTCGGAGCCGGCCATGACGAGGATGCGGGGCGGCCCCTCAGCCATGCGCGGTCACGGCCGCGACGACCGCCAGGGCCTGGACCGTCTCGGCCACATCGTGGACCCGGATCATCCGCACGCCCGCCTGGGCCGCCAGGATCGCCGCCGCCAGGGATCCGCCGAGACGCTGGTCGGGGCGTTCGGCCCGGGCATCGGCGGTGCGGATGAACCCCTTGCGGCTGGCCCCCACCAGAACCGGGTACCCAAGGGCGACGATCTCGCCAAGCGACGCGAGCAGCTGGAAATTGTGCGCGGCCGTCTTGCCAAAGCCCAGGCCTGGATCGAGCCAGATCCGCCCACGGTCCACCCCGGCCGCCTCGGCCCGGCTCGCGCGGCGCGAGAGGTCCGCGGCCACCTCGCGCGGAGCGTCGTCATAGCGAGGCGCCGCCTGCATGGTCTGAGGTTCGCCCTGGATATGGCCGATGAACAGCTCGCAGCCCAGGGTGGCGGCCATCTGCGGCGCTGTCGGATCGTGGCCGAGGCCCATGACATCGTTCCAGATATCGGCGCCCGCCTCCACGGCGGCCTTGGCCACTTCCGGCTTCATGGTGTCGATGGAGATCGGCGCCTCGGTCCGGCGGCGAAGGGCTTCGATGACCGGAACGACCCGGCGCAATTCTTCGACCGCCGGTGTGGGACGTGCGCCAGGGCGGGTGGACTCGCCGCCAATATCGATCACCGCGGCTCCGGCCTCGATCAGCCGCTCGGCCTGCCGCAGAGCCGAGACCAGATCGGAATAGCAGCCGCCATCGGAGAAGCTGTCGGGCGTGACATTGACCACGCCCATGACCAGGGGCCGGTCCGGCGAGGCGCGCAGGGCGCCCTGAAGTCGGGTCTCCGCCGCGAGTTGCGCGGCCGGACTCACGCCGGCGCCGTGCTCGGCCGCGGCGCCAGGGGCACCGAGACGCGCGACGGCGCGGGCATCTTGGTCTCCGGTTCGTCCCGGTTCGGGGCCACGCCCACCAGGACGTTCTGGATCTCCTCGCCGGTGAGGGTTTCATACTCCAGGAGCGCCTTGGCCAGGGTGTGCAGGTCGTCGATGCGCTCGGTCAGGATGCGCCGGGCTTCGTCGAGCCCGCCCTGGACAAGGCGGCGGACCTCGGAATCGATCTTCTGGGCCGTGGCTTCGGAGACGTTCTGTGTGCGCGCCACGGAGTGGCCGAGGAACACCTCCTCCTGGTTGTCGCCATAGGCGACCGTGCCGAGCTCGTCCGAATAGCCCCAGCGGGTGACCATGTTGCGCGCCAGCTGGGTGGCTGCCTGGATGTCGCTCGAGGCGCCGGAGGTGATCTTGTTCTTGCCGAAGATGAGCTCTTCGGCCACGCGCCCGCCCATCATAATGGCCAGACGAGAGGTCATCTGTTCATAGTCCATGGAGTGGCGGTCGCCCTCGGGGAGCTGGACCACCATGCCCAGGGCCAGCCCGCGCGGGATGATCGTCGCCTTGTGCACGGGGTCGGCGGCAGGGACGGAGATCGTCACCAGGGCATGGCCGCCCTCGTGATAAGCCGTCTTCTTCTTCTCCTCGTCGGTCATGACCATGGACTTGCGCTCGGCGCCCATCATGACCTTGTCCTTGGCGTCCTCGAAGTCGCGCTGGGTGACCATGCGGCGGTTGCGCCGAGCGGCCATCAGGGCCGCCTCATTGACCAGATTGGCCAGATCGGCGCCAGAAAAGCCGGGGCATCCCCGGGCGATCACCCGGACGTCCACATCGCTGGCCAGGGGCACGTTACGCATGTGCACGCGAAGGATCTTTTCGCGCCCGTTCACGTCCGGATTGGGCACCACCACCTGGCGGTCGAAGCGACCAGGCCGCAACAGGGCCGGATCGAGCACGTCGGGCCGGTTGGTGGAGGCGATGACGATGATGCTCTCGTTGGGATCGAAACCGTCCATCTCCACCAGGAGCTGGTTGAGGGTCTGTTCGCGCTCGTCATTGCCGCCGCCGAGGCCGGCGCCGCGATGGCGGCCCACGGCGTCGATTTCGTCGATGAAGATGATGCAGGGCGCGTTCTTCTTGGCCTGCTCGAACATGTCGCGCACGCGGCTGGCGCCCACCCCGACGAACATCTCCACGAAGTCCGAGCCGGAGATATAGAAGAACGGCACACCCGCCTCGCCGGCCACGGCGCGGCCGAGCAGGGTCTTGCCGGTGCCAGGCGGGCCGACCATCAGCGCGCCCTTGGGAATCTTGCCCCCAAGGCGCTGGAACTTGGCCGGGTCCTTCAAGAAGTCGACGATCTCGGTCAGGTCCTCCTTGGCCTCGTCGACGCCCGCCACGTCGTCGAACGTGACGCGGTTCTTGTTCTCGGTGAGCAGCCGGGCCTTGGACTTGCCAAAACCCATGGCGCCCCGTGCGCCGCCCTGCATCTGACGCATGAACAGCAGCCAGAAGCCGATCATCAGGACGATGGGCAGAAGGTTCAGAAGGATGCTGGGCAGAATTCCGGGGCCCGGCTGCTCGAACTCGAAGCCGGCGCCGTGCGCCTCCAGGCGCTTCTCCAGATCGCCCGTATCGCCAGGTCCGATGGCGGTGAAGGTCTCGCCCTGGCGGTCTCGCGCCTCGATGGTCTGGCCGCGGATCTTGACCTGGCGGATGTCTCCGCTGTCGACCCGCGTCAGAAGGTCCGAATAGGCGATATCGTGCGAGGCGCGTCCGTGGACGCCGCCATTCATGATGCTGAACACCGCGATCAGGGCCAGGATGATGACGCCCCAGATCGCCAGGCTGCGAAGATTCATCGAACCGCCTCACTCATGGAAACGACATTTAAGAGCGTCCGAGGCGTTTTTCCATGCGATCGCATCGGATTCATTCTGAATGGCCCCAAGATGGGCGGCAAGCCTCGGCGCCACGAGGTTCCGCACCTCGACCCCCGCCACGGGGACCAGGGTCGGCGCCAGCGCCTCGCCGGTCGCTTTGATCAGGCACGGCAGGCCTGGCCTCGCCGCCGCCGGTACGCGTGACACAGCGGCCCGGAGCGGGGGCGCGAGGTGGCGCAGGTGGCCCTCCAGCGGACCCAGCCAGACACGGTCGACCTGCGCGTGCACCTCGAAACGGCCGTCCCAGACCAGGGTCTGGTCAGGGCCCAGCGGCAATTGCGGCGGGACGCCGGTCCGGCGATCCTGCGTCTCGCGCACCAGATGCAGCCAGGCGCCGTCGCTCAAGACGCGGACCCCGCGCACGGCGCCGCGCCACGGCCTTGTGCCGAGCGTCCAGGCCAGCATCCGATCCAGGACGGCGCCGGCAGGCGGCCTGTCGCCGCCCCCAACGCAAACCAGGGCCCGGCCCAGCCAGGCCCGGCCGCGTCCCGGGGCCGCACGCAGGTGGGACAGGGACATCCGGATGTCGCCGGCGGGGCCGATCGCGGCGGGCAGGGTGCAGGTATCCGGCGAATCGAGGACGGGCGCCCGCGCCTCGGGCCCTTTCGCGAGGGCGGCCCGCGCCCGCGCGCGAGGGGAGCGAAGGTCCTCATTGGCCGGGTCCTCGACCCAGGCCTCGCCTTGCGCGACGAGCCACGCGCGCAGAGCCGCCCGCCGCACGCCCAGCAGGGGGCGCAAAACGAAGAGATCCCGGCCCTGGGGCCACAGGGGCGCTGGGGACCAGGCGCGCGGCGCGGGGACGCGGACGCCCCCGGCGCGCATCTCGTGCGCCTCCAGCACGTCGTCGGCGGTGTGGCCGAGCAGGAGCACCACGGCGCCCGCGTCCCGCGCCACGCCGCAAAGCGCCTCATGCCGGGCCTGGCGGGCGGCGGCGGGAAGGCCGCGGATCGGCTTTGGGTCCTCCCAGGCGCGAACCACATGCGTGACGCCCAGACGCGTGCAAAGCTCAGCGCATCGGCGCGTCCAGGCGGCGCTTTCTGGGTTCAGGCGATGGTCGACCGTGACCGCGATCAGCTTGCGCCGCGCAGTTCGCGCCCAGGCCGCGCTGAACCGCAACAGGGCGGTCGAGTCGCCCCCGCCGGAAAGGCCAAGGATCAGGGGTTCGGCGGCGCCCGGCGCGAGGCGGCGGTTCAGTTCAGCCTCGGCGCCCGTCAGCTCCAGCCAGCCGTCCAGGGCCAGCGCGGGGCTCTCGGGCCCAGGACCGTGCGCCGCGCCGATCGCTCAGCCCTCCCGGATCGCGCCGTCACTCACACTGAGTCTCGACCGACAGTTGGCGGCCCGCCCGTAGGACATTGGCCGGCGCCGTCGGATAGCGACGCTTGAGCTCGCTCAGGGTCTGACAGGCGTCCCGGGGCTTGCCCATGGCCGCCAGGGCGCGAGACAGGTCGAGCACGGCCTGGGGCGCCCATCGGGTGCGCGGCCAGCCGCGGATAGCGGCGATATCGGCGGCGGCGGCGTCCGGCCACGCGTGCCGGGACAAGAGGGCGCGGGCGAGGCCGTAATGCGCCTCCGGTGCGTGCGAGCCGTCAGGCGCTGACCGGAGATAGGCGCGGAAGCCCGTCTCGGCGCCGCTCATGTCGCTCTGGTCGAGCGCCGCCTTGGCCGCGGCGAACTGGCCCTCCGGATCCACCGGGGGGGCGACCGCGGCGCTGTCGCCGGGCGAGCCCATGTCACCGGCGGGGGCCGTCGGCGGCGGGGGGGGTGGGGTCAGGGCCTGGACCTGCTTTTGCAGCGTCGCGACGGCGGTGCTGAGCTGGGCGTTCTGGGCCTGCAGGGCGGCGACCTGCCCCTTGGTCTGGTCGAGATCGTGCCGCGTGACTTCGATCTCGCCATTGATGCGCGTCAGGGTCTGTTCGATGTCGTTCAGCCGGTCGCCGAGACGGCCGATCTCGGCCTGGGTGTCGGCGGGCTGGACCACGACCGGCTGGCCGGTCTCACGACCCTGGAACAGAATCGCCCGGAGCTCCTTTACCGCCTTTTCCATCCGGTCCAGGCGTTTGGCGTCGGTTTCCGCCAGCGGCGGACTGTCCAGCGACACCTGGGCGGCGGCGCGACTGGCGCTTCCGACCCAGATGGCCCCGGTCATCCCCGTCACGGCGAGGAGAGCGGCGAGCAGCGGCGCGCCGAACCGGAGCCCCGCAGGGCTCCGGCCGACGCCGCGGGAGGGACCGGTCAGGCCCCGATCACTGGGCGCCCGAGACGATGTCCGTGTGGGCGTTGCGGTTCTTCGCATAGTCCTCCTCGGTATTGCCGGCGGCGATCGGATGCTCCTTGCCATAGGAGACCGTCGTGATGCGCGAGGGCGACACGCCGTGAGCCGCGAGATAGTCCTTTACCGCAGCCGCGCGCCGGGCGCCGAGGGCGAAGTTGTATTCGCGGGTGCCGCGATCGTCGGTATTGCCTTCGATCCGGACCATCACCGTCGGCCAACGCTCAAGCCACGCCGCCTGCTTGTCCAGCGTCGCCTTGGCGTCGTCGCGCAGGGTGGACTTGTCGAAGTCGAAATAGGCGCGGTCGCCGGCATTGATCACGAAATCCTGCACCGAGCCCGGAACCGGGCCGGTGGGCGCGGGCGGCGGCGGGGCTTCAGGGGGGGCAGGCGGCGGAGCCTGCGGCGCCGGAGCCGGGGCCGGCGCGGGAGCCGGAGCCGGGGCGGGCTTGGGATGCGAGGCGCAGGCCGCCATGGAGGCGGTGGCCAGGATGGCGATCGCCGATGTGGCGATCCGGCGAGGCAGTGAGCTCATCGAGACGATCTCCTGGTGACGAAGCGGTGGAATACGCACAACGGTTCGATCCGCGAGCCATGCCGAACGGCCCCGGTCAAGCCGCAGATAGACGCAAATAAGGACATTCCAATGGCGCCGCTTGTTTTTTTCGCGCCCTGTGTTTCGCCTCCGAAATCAACCAGGGCTTAGCAATTGGGTCCCGCCGGGTTAGAGCCGGAGGCGGCCGTGACCATCGCCCCGGGGGGGGCCGCGCGGAGTGGCGATCCGTCGCCGATCCCTCGCCGGGCCTGACGCGGCCTGACAATCACGACGCGACAAAATCCGCGTCCACGGAGGAGCTTGAACGTCATGCGTGCGCTGTATCTGGCGGGTCTTCTCGCGGTCTCCTCGCCCGTCTTCGCCTGGGCGGCGATCCCCGCCTCCGACATCCAGCCCGATCCGGCGCGCCTGAAGGCGGACATCACCGCCCTGGTGGGCTTTGGAACCCGCAACTCCCTCTCCGACACGGCCTCGCCAACCCACGGCATCGGCGCGGCCCGGGCCTGGGCCAAGGCCCAACTGGCGGCCGACGGAGCGGCCTGCGGCGGATGCCTCACCCTGGCGACCCCTCAGACGGTGACCACGGGCAAGCGCATCCCCACCCCGACCGTGTTTCAGGATGTGATCGCCATCCAGCCGGGGACGGATGATCCGAACCGGGTGGTGATCATCAGCGGCCATATCGACAGCCGGGCGAGCAATGTGCTCGACGCCGCCACGCCCGCGCCGGGGGCCAATGACGACGGTTCAGGCGTGGCCGCCGTGCTGGAGACCGCGCGCCTTCTCAGCCGACACAAGCTGCACGCCACGGTCGTCTATGCGGTCCTGTCGGGCGAGGAGCAGGGCCTGATCGGCGGCGGCGTCCTGGCCGACTTCGCTAAGGCCATGGGCTGGCGGGTCGAAGCGGTGCTCAACAACGACATCGTCGGCAACAGTCACGGCCTGGACGGCAAGGTGGTGGACGATCAGGTGCGCGTGTTCTCGGAAGGGACGCGGGCCGATGAGACCGCCGCCATGGCGGCCGAGCGTCGCCGCACCGGGGCCGAGAACGACGCCCCCTCGCGCGAACTGTCCCGGTTCATGGCCGGGATCGCGAAGGCCGACATGCCGGGCTTCCAGGTGCGGCAGATCTTCCGCGCCGACCGCTTCGGCCGGGGCGGCGATCAGGCGCCGATGCAGGCGGCCGGATTTCCCGCTGTGCGCGTCACCGAGGCGGACGAGAACTACACCCGCCAGCATCAGGATGTGCGGACCGAGAACGGCATCGCCTATGGCGACGTCGCCTCGGGCGTCGACTTTTCCTATCTCGCCCGGGTGGTGCGCCTCGACGCCCTGACCCTGGCCCGGTTGGCCGACGCCCCGCCCCCGCCCGACACGGTCAAGATCAGCGGCGCCGTCACGGCCGACACCACCTTGAGCTGGACCGCGGCGCCCGGCGCGGTGGGCTATCGGGTGTGGTGGCGCGAGACCGGCGCGCCGGACTGGACCGAAAGCCGGGATGCGGGCGACTCGCTCAGCCTGACCCTCAAGGGGATCAATATCGACGACTACGCCTTTGGCGTGGCCGCGATCGGCGCGGATGGCGCCGCCAGTCCGGTGGAGTTTCCTGGCGCGGTCGGAGCCTTCTTCGCAGGCCCTAGGGCCGGTTCGGACAGCGGCATTCCGCAGCCCAGCCGTTAGGGCACGATGCACTTTTGCGGACTCCGCGAAAGCGCTGAATCGGGCTCGATCCTGGAGTCCTTGAGTGCGTTGCGATGCGCCAGGTTGGTTCCGTCCAAACGCAACGCGCTCCAGGGCGCCGCCCCAACCGGCTTTAACGCCGGGCCCTGAAGGTCCATATGCGCTAACCATGAGCCTCACCGAGACCCCCAGCCGCCCCGTCGCCCCCGCCATGCTGCGAGGCGCACGCGGCCTGTGCCCCCACTGCGGAACGGGCGCGCTCTTCTATCGCTACCTCAAGGTCTCGCCGACCTGCACGGTTTGCAGTCTCGACCTCGATCAATACCCGTCCGATGACGGACCGGCCTATTTCACGATCCTGCTGGTGGGCCACCTGGTGATCGCCCCGCTGCTCCTGTTCCCGTTCATCTGGCGGAACTCGGCCTGGATCGTCGTGCCCGGCGCCCTCATTCCCCTGGCGGGGCTCACGCTCCTCGTCCTGCCGCGCGTCAAGGGCGCCGTGGTGGGGCTCCTTTATGCCCTGTCCGTTCGGCGTCAGGACGCCTTCCTGCACACGGCTGACCGCCTCGACGAACGCCCGGAGGCGCCATGACCACCACCATCGCTTCCGCTCCAACGCCCTTTTCCGTGGCGTGGGAGGCTGACGCCGTGGAGGCCGTGCTTGCCCGGGTGCGCGACTATCCCTGGCCGCCCGCGCCGAAGGTGGCGGAGGGCTGGGCCTATGGCTGCGACGGGGCCTTTCTGCGGGACCTCTGCGACCACTGGATCGCAGGCTATGACTGGCGGGGGGCCCAGGCGGACCTCAACCGATTTCCGCAGTTCACCGCCCGGGTCGAGGACTTCGACCTGCATTTTCTGCACGTGGTGGGCGAGGCCGGCGGTCGGCGGCCCCTGCTTCTGAGCCATGGCTGGCCGGGCAGCCACTATGAGTTCTGGGGGGTGATCGAGAAGCTTGCCTGGCCCTCGCGCCATGGCGGATCCCCGGCCGACGCTTTCGACCTGGTGATCCCATCCCTGCCGGGCTTCGGCTTCTCCTCCAAGCCGGCGCGGCCCTTCGGCCAGCGGGCCACGGCCCGCCTGTTCAACACCCTGATGACCCAGGTCCTGGGCTACGATCGCTACCTTGCCCAGGGCGGCGACTGGGGCGCCTTCGTCACCTCGTGCCTGGGCCTCGACTTTCCCGACCAGGTCCGGGCCATCCACCTGAACATGATCGGCTTTCGTCCCACAGGGGGGCCGGAGAACGAGGCGGAGGTCGCCTGGCTGACCCGCACCGGGGCGGCCATGGACATGCTGGGCGCCTATTTCCGCCTCCAGGCCTCCAAGCCTCAGTCCCTGGCCTGGCTCGGCGCCGGCAATCCGGTGGGACAGGCGGCCTGGATCGTCGAGCGCTTCTATGACTGGTGTGATCGGCGGGAAACGCCTTTCGAGGCTGTGTTCACCCGCGACCAGTTGCTGACCAACATAATGATCTACGTGATGACCGGGTCGTTCACGACCGGCGCCTGGTACTATCGGGCGCTCCTGGAGGAGGGCGGGGTGGCCCTGACGCCGGGCCAACGCTGCGAGACGCCCACCGCCTTCGCCAACTTCCCGGGTGAAGCCCTCTACACCGCGCCGCCGCGATCCTGGGCCGAGCGCGCCTACAATATCGTGCGCTGGACGGACATGCCGCGCGGCGGGCACTTCGCGGCCATGGAGCAGCCGGACCTGTTCGTCGCCGACGTTCGCGCCTGGGCGCGAGAGGCGGGCTGAGCGGCGTGGCGCGGTATGACTTCGCCTCTGACAACGTCGCCGGCGCCATGCCGGAGGCGCTGGACGCCCTGGTGCGGTTCAATGGCGGCTTCGAAGGCGGATATGGCGGCGACGCCGTCAGCGTCCGCGCCGCCGAGCTGATCCGCGGCCTGCTCGACGCCGACGCCGAGGTCCGTTTCGTCGCCAGCGGTACGGCGGCCAATGCCCTGGCCCTGGCGGCCCTCGCCGCCCCGCACGAAGGGGTCCTGTGCCACGACCACGCCCATATCGCCACGGACGAGAACGGGGCGCCTGGGTTCTTCGGCTCCGGCCTTGCCCTCCTGACCCTGCCCGGTCCTTCGGGGCGGATCGCGCCGCAAGGTGTGGTCGAGGCGCTGGCGCGGCCGGATGAACCGCACTGGCCTTCTCCCGCCGCCCTCTCCCTGACCCAGGCCACCGAGTATGGCGCGGTCTATTCCGGGCAAGACCTGGAGCGCCTCGCCGGACCGGCGCGCGCGGCGGGGTTGGGCCTGCATCTGGACGGGGCGCGTCTGGCCAATGCCGTCGCCGCCGGGTTTGATCCCAAGTCCCTGGCCCGGATGGGGTTCGATATCGTTGTCCTGGGGGGAACCAAGGCGGGGGCCAGCCCCACCGAGGCCCTGGTCCTGCTCAATCCGCGACTGGCCCGTCGCTTCGGCGCCCGCCTCAAGCATGGCGGACAATTGATCTCCAAGGCGCGGTTTCTCGCGGCCCCGTGGGTCGGCATGCTGGAATCCGGCGCCTGGACACAACGGGCAGCCCACGCCAACGCCATGGCCCGAAGGCTGGCCGATCTCATGCCCTTCCCGCTGACCCATCCGGTTGAGGCCAACGCCGTCTTCGTGGCGATGGACGAGGCGCGGCTGGAGGCGCTCAAGGCGCGCGGCTGGTTCGTCTATCGTTTCATCGACGGATCGGTGCGGTTCATGTGCTCCTGGGCCACCCGCGTCGAGAGCGTCGAGGCGCTCGGCGCGGACCTGGCCGCGATTGCCTGAGGCGATCGCCTCGCGGGTCTCCGGTCAGGCCCTCTTCACGCGCCCTTGAAGGCCGGGTTGCGCTTTTCCAGAAAGGCCTTGCGGGCCTCACGTCCATCCTCGCTGCCAAAGGCCATACGGATATTGGCGACCTCGTAGCGGAGCTGTTGCTCCAGGTCGTTGGACTCCAGGGCCTTGGTCATCCCTCGCTTGAGCAGGCGCAGGGTGATCGGCGACCAGGCGCAGAGCGACTCGCAATAGGCCGCCAGCCGGTCAGCGAAGGCGTCATCGTCCACCACTTCTCCGGCCATGCCGAGGGCCACGGCCTCCTCACCCAGGACCGTGCGGTTCTCCATCATGAAGCGCATGGCCGGCTCATAGCCCATGGCCTGGGGCAGGGTGATGGTCAGGCCTGCGTCGGGCGAACCGCCGATGCGCGTGTAGCCGGCCATCAGCCTCGCGCCGCGGGCGATCAGGCGCACGTCCGTGGCCATGGCCAGCCCAAGACCGGCGCCCACGGCGACGCCATTGATGCCGCCCACGACCGGCTTGTCGCAACGCTTGCGCAGGGCCAGGACGAAATGGCCGACCCAGCCGATATCGTCGAGTTGAGCGGTCTGGCGCGAGGCGGGATGGTAGGGCGCGGCGTCCGGGGCGAGGTCCAGGCCGGCGCAGAAGGCGTCTCCCGTCCCTGTCAGGGCCACCACCCAGACGGAGTCGATCCGGGCCGCCTCTTCGACGGCTCCGATCACGCCCCAGGCCAGCTCCTGGCTGAGCGCATTCTTCTTCTCCGGGCGGTTGAGCCGGATGGTTCGCACATGTCCGCGATCGGAGACGTCGACGAGGGAGGCCATTGGGAGTCAGCTCCGAACAGGGGTGGGGATGCGATCGGTCATGCGCGCCAGTCGCTCGCCGATGATCGTTTCGGCCTCCGCCACCATGCGGCTGACCAGCTCGGCGCAGCTTGGGATGTCGTGGATCAGCCCCTGGACCATGCCCGCCGACCAGATTCCGTGGTCGGGATCGCCCGTTTCATAGACCACCCGGCCCCGGGCGCCCGCCACCAGCTCGCGCACCTGATCGAAGGTCGCTCCGGCGCGCTCCAAGGCCACGACCTCCTGGCTGATGGCGTTCTTCGCCACGCGCGCGGTGTTGTGCATCGTACGAAAAATAAGGTCGGTGGCGCGCTCGTCATTGGCCACCATCTGGGCCTTGATCGCTTCGTGGATCGGCGACTCCTTCGTGCACATGAAGCGGGTGCCCATGTTCACGCCCTCGGCGCCCAGGGCCAAGGCGGCCGCCAGCCCCCGTCCATCGCCGAATCCCCCGGAGGCGATCATGGGAATCTTCACCTTGTCCGCCGCGGCCGGGATCAGGATCAGGCCGGGCACGTCGTCTTCGCCCGGGTGGCCGGCGCACTCGAACCCATCGATGGAGATCGCGTCCACACCCATCCGCTCCGCCGAGAGGGCGTGGCGGACCGAGGTGCACTTGTGCAGCACCTTGACCCCGTTCGCCTTGAAGACTTCGACATGCTCCTGCGGCTTGTTTCCCGCCGTCTCGACGATTTTCACGCCGCTCTCGATGATCGCCGCGCGATACTCGGCATAAGGCGGAGGCTTGATCGCGGGCAGGATGGTCAGGTTCACGCCGAACGGCTTGTCGGTCCAGTCGCGACAGCGCGCGATTTCCGCCGCCAGGGCCTCGGGCGTCGGCTGGGTGAGCGCGGTGATGAAGCCAAGCGCCCCGGCATTGGCCACGGCGGCGACGAGCTGGGCGCGCCCGACCCACTGCATGCCGCCCTGAACGATGGGGTGCTCGACACCGAACATCTGCGTGAATCGGGTCGTGATCATGGCGGGCCTCCCGGAGGGTTTGCCGGGTGGTCCCGGGCTCTGGGTCAAATAAGCCCGGTTTCCGGCGGGTCAGGCAAGGCTGGCCGCGCTGGGGGGAGCGCCCGGGCCGGGGAGGCGGGCCCGGCGGCCTCGGCGGTCTCCGGCAGGTGGCAGGTAAAGCGGGCGCCCGGACCTGGTCCGCTCTCCACGGTCATCCAGCCGCCGTGCAGCTCGACCAGACGTCGGGCCAGGGCGAGGCCGAGGCGGGCTGGCCCGCCATCCTCGCCGCCGAAGCGCTCGAAGATCCGCGCCTGTACGTCATAGGGGATGGCCGCACGGGTGTCTGAGACCCCCAGCCTCGCCTCTCCCGCCTCGCGCGTGGCGAAGACGCCGATCTCCCCGCCGGGCGGGGTATGGTCGAGGGCCCCGGTGACCAGGCGGTCGAGGGCCTTGATCAGCTTGCCGCGATCCGCCCGGATTCGTCCGGGGGGCGGGCCTGGTGTGCGCTCCAGGCGAAGGCCCAGGGCGGCGGCGTCCTGCGCCCGGCCCGCGACCACCGCGTCGAGCACGGGGTCGAGATCGATGGTCTCCAGATCCAGTCCGACCTCGCCGGCGTCCAGCTCCGTCAGATCGAGAATGTCATCCACCGCCTGGGCCAGGCCGCGGCCCGCCCGGCGCACGGCGGACAGGCGCTCCTGGCCACGCGGAGAGAGGCCCGCCTCGTCCTGTGCGATCAGTTCGGAAAAGCCGAGGATCGTGGTCAGGGGCGTGCGCAGCTCCTGCGAGACGGCGGCGGCGAATTCCTGCTTCAACCTTTCGGTTTCCTCCAGAGCCGCTTCCTGGACGCGTAGGGCCTGTTCGATCCGCCGCGCGTCGGTGACGTCGGTGAATCCGATCAGGGTCGCGCCGTCCGGCAAAGGCCGCGACTGCCAGGCGAGGCGACGGCCATCGCCGGTCTCCACCTCGCCCCTCGCCGGGCTGCGCACCTGGGGATCGGGATCGGTGATGCGGATCTTGAGGTCGCGCCAGAAGCGCAGATCACGCACCTGGGCGAGGCACGCCTCGATCAGATCCTCGAATGCGGGGGCCTGGGAGAGGGTCCCAGCGGCAAATCCCCAGAGGGCCTGGAAGGCCTCGTTGTGCAGGGTCAGACGGGCGTCAGCGCCAAACACGGCGACCGCGTCGGTCAGTTTGTCGAGGGTCGCTCGCTGGACCTGAAGAAGCTGGTTGAAGCGCGCGGCGGCCGCCAGTTCGTCGGTGAGGTCCGTGAACACCAGGAAGAGTCCGCCGTCGGGATGCGGCGCGCCGGCGACGCGGAAGGTGCGGCCATCCGGCAGGCGCCAGAGGTCCTCGCTCGGCTCGGCGCGCTCGTGGCGGGCCAGCTCCCGGGCCTTGAACGCGGCATAGTCGTCTGTCTGGGGCAGGCGCCGTTCGCGCCGGAGGCGATCCAGCCACTCGCCGTGATGCGGCCGCTCGGCCAGCCAGGCGCTGGGCGTCTGCCAGAGCGCGTCGAAGGCCGCATTGTGCAGGATCAGCTGGCGGTCGGCGTCGAACAGGGCGACCGCGTCTGCGACCTGATCGAGCAGAAGGCCGAGAGCGGCGTCGCGACGTCGCACCGCGCGCAAGGATCGCGCCTCGGATATGACCTCGCCCACCGCGTCGCCTTTGGACGGATCTGAATGGAGGGGCGCGGGACTGGTGCTGGCCAGGGACGATGGCTCCGGCGATGGCTCCGGCGATGGCGCTGGCGCACCGGCGGCGTCAGGCGCGGTCTCAAGCTCCAGGCGAAGCCAACCAAGCGCGCCGGAGGTGCGGCCGACCACGCGGACCCTACCCGGCGCGGTCGCCGCGAATGCCGTTCCGCATTCGCGCAGGGAGGCGATCTGGGGCGCCAGGGGCCCCTCCTGCAGACGTGACATGAGGGCGTCGAGGTCGCCTTGGCTTCGGGCTTCGACGCCGAGCGCCTTGGCGATGGCCGCGAGAGCCGCCGCGCCTGCCACCAGCCGGGCATCCGGGCCATCCAGGGCCAGGAGCAGGAGATCGAAGCTTCCGGCGGCGGCGTCGAGCAAGGCGGCGATGTCCAGGTCCGCCAGGGTCTGAGCGTCCGGTGTGGTCGCGCTGAGGGCGGTGGGGGGGTCAGCCATGCGGCGAACCCGCGAATTGCGGCAAGGCTGGCGATGGGGCGAGAATCACGGCGCAATCCTGCGCGCGAGCGGGCTTTCAGAGAAGGCGCCCATGGAAAGCGCCGGGTGACGACGCTCGGAAGCGCTCGGCAACAGGGGAGGCTTGAACGTGCCACAAGGACATATTGCGCCGGCGATCATCACGCTTCTGGCGCTTCTGCTCTACACCGTCATGGGACTGCGGGTCGGTCGGGCCCGGGCGAAGTATAACGTGCCGGCGCCTGCGACCACGGGGCAGGCGGATTTCGAACGCTATTTCCGGGTCCAGGCGAACACCCTGGAGTGGCTGCCGATCTTTCTCGGATCGCTTTGGCTGTTCGCCATCTACTGGAGCGATCTGGTCGCCGCGGCGATCGGCCTCGTCTGGATCATCGGCCGGTTTCTTTACATGACCGGCTATTCCAAAGCCGCCGAAGCGCGCGAAGCCGGTTTCATGATCCAGGCCCTGGCGTCGGCGGTGCTGGTGTTCGGCGCTCTGGGACGGTTGATCTGGCTGGCGGTGGCGGGCGGCTGACGCGCCAGACCGATTGCGGGCGGGCGACGTCTTGCAAACGCCGCCTTGGACAACGATTCTATGGACTCGAGGACAAGGGCCGCCGGGTCGTGGGGCTGGGCGGCTCCGGGGACGTATCATCAACCGCGCGGGGGATGCGCCCTTGAGTGCGTTGCGTTTGGACGGAACCAACCCGGCGCTTCGCAACGCGCTCAGGGACCTTAAGATAGAGCACGATTCAGCGTCTTCGCCGATTCCACGAAAACGCATCGTGCTCTAGACTGTCAGGACGAGGTAACGCGATGAAAACCCAAGCCGCCGCCCTATTGCTGGTCATCGGTCTGTCGGGCGGCCTCGTCGCCTGCGAGACGGCGACCCCCTATCAGCCGATGAATCCGCACAGCGGGGTCTATGGAGGCTTCTCCGACCAAAGGCTGGATGCCGACCACTATCGGGTGAGTTTCGCCGGAAACAGCGTGACCTCTCGCTCAACGGTGGAGAACTATCTGCTCTATCGGGCCGCCGATCTGACGGTGAAGGCCGGCTACGACTGGTTCGAGACGGTCGATAACCATACCGACAAGCAGCAGACCACCTACACCGACAGCATTGGCCCGTGGGGCTATGGGGCGTTCGACCCCTATTGGAGCGTCTGGGGGCCGGACTATGGCTGGCGCGGCTTTTGGGGTGGTCCCTACTGGGACCCCTCGTTCCAGACGACCACGGTGCAGCGCTATGAGGCCACCACGAACATCCTGATGGGCCATGGGGCCAAGCCGGAAAACCCCAGGGCGTTCGACGCACACCAGGTCCTGACCAACCTCGGGCCGCACATCGTCCTGCCCAAGTAACGAAAACGGGGAGGGCGCGGACGCCCTCCCCGATCGCTTCGCAATGCGCTCAGGACCCTAAGGTAGAGCGCGATTCAGCGTCTTTGCCGAGTCCACGAAAACGCATCGTGCTCTGAGGCCGCTCAGCGCGGCGCCATGCGGATGGCGCCGTCGAGGCGGACGTCCTCGCCGTTGAAATAGCCGTTGGTGATCATGGTCAGGGCGAGCTGAGCATACTCTTCGGCCTGGCCCAGGCGCTTGGGGAAGGGGACCGAAGCGGCCAGAGCCTCCTTCACCTGCGGGGGGGCTGCGTTCATCAGCGGGGTGTTGAAGATGCCGGGCAGGATGGTGTTCACCCGGATGCCTTCGTTTGACAGGTCCCGTGCAATCGGCAGGGTCATCCCCACCACGCCACCCTTGGAGGCGGAATAGGCCGCCTGGCCGATCTGGCCGTCCTCCGCCGCCACAGAGGCGGTGTTGACGATGGCCCCGCGCTCGCCATCGGCGAGGGGATCGAGGGTCAGCATGCCCGCCGCGCTCTTGGCGATGCAGCGGAACGTGCCCACCAGATTGATCTGGATGATCAGGTTGAACATGGCCAGCGGGAAGTGCTTGATCTCACCGGTGTTGCGATCGCGACTGGCGGTCTTGATGGCGTTGCCGGTGCCCGCGCAATTGACCAGGATGCGCTCCTGGCCGTGCGCCGCGCGGGCCTTGGCGAAGGCCGCGTCCACTTCCTCGTCGGAGGTGACGTTGCATTGGCAAAAGACGCCGCCGATCTCCGCCGCCACGGCCTCGCCCTTGGCCTCGTTCATATCGAACACCGCGACCTTGACGCCCTGAGCGGCGAGCGCGCGGGCGGTGGCTTCGCCCAGTCCCGAGGCGCCGCCGGTGACCACCGCAGCGATGGAGGAGTCGAGTTTCATCTGTCCTGTCCCTAAGCCTTGACGGGCGCCGACGCGCCCCATTCAGGCCTGCCTTCTAGCGGCAACCCGCCGGCGCCAAAAGCGTCACGCTGCGTCAATCTCGCGCCTAAGCGCCCCGCCCTTGTCGCCGCCCCGGACGTCGAGCCCGGTCTCCGCACGGCCTCTTGGAACTGCGGCCGGCGCGCCTATCCGCGCGGCGGCTCCGTCGCGGCGCCCTCATAGGCGGCCATCTGCGCCATCATCAGGATGCGCGAGACCGAAGCGCCCAGGGGGCAGATCTGCACCGGCCGCGAAAGACCCATCAGCACAGGGCCGACCACGGTGGCCGCGCCAAGGGTCTGAACCAGCTTGGTCGAGATCGAGGCCGAATGGATCGCCGGCATGATCAGCACATTGGCCGGTTGCGTGAGGCGCATGAACGGATAGGCGTCGCGCGCGGCGGGGTCGAGGGCCAGGTCCGGCGGCATCTCGCCCTCATATTCGAAACCGACCTCGCCCAGCGCGTCGAGCCGGGCGACCGCGGCCCGGACCTTCTCCGAGCGCTCGCCGCGCGGCTCACCGAACGACGAGTAGGACATGAAGGCCACGCGCGGTTCATAGCCTAGCCCTCGCACGGTCATCGCCGTCTGGCGGGCGATGTCCACCAGGTCGTCGGTGTCGGGCATTTCGGTGACGTTGGTGTCGGCGATGAACACGGTCTGGCCCTTGGCGAGCACGATCGACATGCCCATGACCCGGCCGCCGGGCGCCGGATCGATCACACGCATCACCTCCTCCAGGGCCTGGTTGAAGGTGCGGGTCACGCCGGTGACCATGCCGTCGGCATAGCCCAGGGCGACCATGCTGGCGGCGAAGGTGTTGCGATCCTGGTGGATCAGGCGCTGGACGTCGCGGCGCAGATAGCCGAGCCGCTGCAGGCGGCCATAGACGAAGTCCACGAACTCCGCATTGTGCCGCGACAGACGGGCATTGATCACCTCCAGCGAGACCTCGTCCGGGTTCAGACCGGCAAGGACCATGTTCTCGCGGACCAGTTCCTCGCGACCCACCAGCACCGCCTCGCCCAGCCCCTGGCTCTGGAAGGCGAAGGCGGCGCGGATCACGGAGGGCTCCTCGCCCTCGGCGAAGACGATCCGCTTTTTGGCCGCCGCCGCGACGGCGCTCGATATCTTCTGCAAGAAGCCGGCGGTGGGATCGAGACGGCGCGCCAGGCTCTCGCGATAGGCCTCCATGTCTTCGATCGGGCGTCGCGCCACCCCGGTCTCCATGGCCGCCTGGGCCACGAACGGCGGCACATAGTGGATCAGGCGCGGATCGAAGGGCGCGGGGATGATGTAGTCCGGTCCGAATTTGAGCCGGCGGCCATGATAGGCGGCGGCCACTTCATCGGGCACGTCCTCGCGGGCCAGGGCCGCCAGGGCCCGGGCGCAGGCGATCTTCATCTCCAGGTTCACCCGCCGGGCCCGCACGTCCAGCGCGCCGCGGAAGATGTAGGGAAAGCCCAGCACGTTGTTGACCTGGTTGGGATAGTCAGAGCGACCGGTGGCGACGATCGCGTCCGGGCGGACCTCGTAGACCTCCTCCGGCCGGATCTCAGGATCGGGGTTGGCCATGGCGAAGATGATCGGCTGCTGAGCCATGGACTTGACCATGTCCTTGGTCAGGGCGCCCTTTACCGACAGTCCCAGAAACACATCGGCCCCGACCAGGGCGTCGCCCAGGGTGCGGGCGGGCGTCTCCACCGCCAGGGCTGATTTCCACTGGTTCATGCCGTCGGTCCGGCCGCGGTAGATCACGCCGGTATTGTCCACGGCGAGGCAGTTCTCCGGCCTGACGCCCATGGCCTTGATGAGCTCGACCGTCGCGATCCCCGCCGCCCCGGCCCCGCACAGGACAACCTTGATCTGACTGAAGTCGCGGCCGGTGATGGCGCAGGCGTTCAGAAGGCCGGCGGCGGAGATGATCGCGGTGCCGTGCTGGTCGTCATGGAAGACCGGTATGTCCAGGAGTTCCTGCAGCTCGGTCTCGATCCGGAAGCATTCGGGGCTCTTGATGTCCTCCAGATTGATGCCGCCGAAGGTCGGTCCGATGTTCTTGACCACCGTGATGATCTCGTCCGGGTCGCGGGACGTGACCTCGATATCCACCGAGTCGACATCGGCGAAGCGTTTGAAAAGAACCGCCTTGCCTTCCATGACCGGCTTGGCCGCCAGGGCCCCCAGATCACCCAGGCCCAGGATCGCCGTTCCGTTGGAGATGACCGCGACGAGATTGCCTTTGGAGGTGTAGTCGTAGGCGAGGTCCGGGTCTTCGGCGATGGCCAGGACCGGAACGGCGACGCCCGGCGAATAGGCCAGGGAGAGATCCCGCTGGGTGGCCATCGGCTTGGTGGCGGCGATGGCGATCTTGCCAGGCGTGGGAAAGCGGTGAAACGCCAGCGCCTCCTCATCCGTGAAGGTCTGCTTCTCGGCGTCGCTCATGAAGGGGTCTCCGTGGCGCCTGTGGCGCATGGCGTTTAGATGGAGCGGGCAGGGCGGATCGCAACGCGCTCGAGGACTTGAACGTAGAGCACAATTCAGCGTCTTCGCCGATTTCACGCAAACGCCGGGTGCTTCAGCCCGACAAGGACGGGGCCTTGAGGGCAGGGAGGCCTGAATAGCGCAGGGCGCTGGTCCATGCGACCTGTCCTGTGCGACATCGTCAAATGCGTCGTTTGGCGCCCGAACAGGCGAGGAGTTTGCGCCACATGTTGAGGATCGGCGTGGCCGGGGCCCTGGGGCGGATGGGGCGCGAGATCGTCGCCCTCATCGGCGCCCGGGAAGACATGGTCGTTGCCGCCCGGATCGCCCGGCCGGGCGCCGGCGAGAGCCCTTCCGAAGCGCCGCCCCTTTCCCTCGCGGCCGAGGCCCTGGCGTTGTGCGATGTGATCGTCGACGTCTCGACCGGCGCGGCCGCGGCCGCCCTTGCGCGCCTGGCGGCGGAGCGCGGCGGTCCGGCCCTGGTGATCGGGGCCACCGGATTCACCGCCAAGGACGAGGCCGAGATCGCGGCGGCCGCCCGGACGATCCCCATCCTCAAGGCGGGCAATTTCTCGCTGGGCGTCGCCCTTCTCGCCCATCTCGTGGAGCTGACCAGTGCGCGCCTCGGGGCCGCGGACTGGGATATCGAGATCATCGAGGCCCACCACCGGGCCAAGCGCGATGCGCCGTCCGGCACGGCTCTCAGCCTTGGCGCGGCGGCCGCGCGCGGTCGCGGGGAGGTCGCCGACCTCGCCCTGCCACCCCGCCAGGGCGTGAGCGGGCCCCGGCCGGCCGGCGGGATCGGCTATGCGGTGGTGCGCGGCGGCGGCCTCGTCGGCGAGCACAGCGTGATCTTCGCCGCCGAGGATGAAATCCTGACCCTGTCGCATTCGGCGCGTGATCGCCGGGTGTTCGCCCGGGGCGCCCTGGCCGCCGCCGCCTTTATCGCCCAGGCCAAGCCCGGCCTCTATGGCATGGACGCTGTGGTGTCCGGCGCCTGAGACGGGCTCGCCTCAGCCCACACCGGTCGAACCAAACCCGCCGGCGCCGCGCGCCGTAGCGTCCAGGTCCTCGACCTCGACCCAGGCCGCCTGACTGACCGCCGCGATCACCAGCTGGGCGATGCGGTCGCCCCGGGAAATGACGAACGGGGCCTCGCCGTGGTTCATCAGGATCACTTTGATTTCACCGCGATAGTCGGCGTCGATGGTCCCGGGCGAATTGAGCGGCGCCACGGCGAACTTCAGGGCGAGACCCGAGCGGGCGCGGACCTGGGCCTCGAAGCCGGGGGGCAGGGCGATGCAAAGCCCCGTGGGCACAGCGGTCCAGGCGCGCGGCGCCAGGGTGATCGGGGCCTCGGCGGGTACGGCGGCGCGCAGGTCCATGCCCGCGGCCCCGGCGCTCTCATAGGCGGGCAAAGGCAGATCCTGGGCATGAGCCAGGCGCCGTACGGCGATCCGGGGCGTGGTCATGGGCGATCCGTGTTGGCCAGGAGGGCTCTGGCGATGCGCGCGGCGAGCCGCCTTGCGACCTCGCTCTTGGGCGCCTTGGGCCAGCGCTCCAGGCCCTGGGCGTCGGCGATCACCACCTCGTTGAGATCGCCCCCCATGATTCCTTCGGCGCTGACGTCATTTCCGACGATCCAGTCGCAGCCCTTGCGCGCGCGCTTTTCGGCCATGTTGACCTCCAGCGCCTCGGTTTCGGCGGCGAACCCGATCACCAGGGCCGGCCGTCGCGGCCCGGGCGCGGCCAGGGTGGCCAGGATGTCCGGCGTCTGGACAAGGCGCAGGGCCGGAGGGGCCCCCCCTTCGGTCTTTTTCAGCTTGCTTGGCGCCACGGCCTCGGCGCGCCAGTCCGATACCGCCGCCACGCACACCGCCGCGTCGGCCGGCAGGGCCGCCTGACACGCCGCCAGCATCTGATCGGCGGTCTCCACACCAATCCGATCCACCCCGCGCGGCGCGGCGAGGGCGGTCGGACCCGAGACCAGGCTAACCCGTGCGCCCAGGTCCGCCAGGGCGCCGGCCAGGGCATAGCCCTGCTTGCCGCTCGAGCGGTTGGTCAGGACCCGCACGGGGTCGATCGGCTCGGCCGTCGGCCCGGCGGTGACGATGACGTGCGCCCCCGCCAGGGGACGCTCGCCCGCGGGCGCCGCCCGGGGGGTCAGTCGTGCGACGATGGCCGAAAAGATCGCCTGAGGCTCCGCCATCCGTCCGGGCCCGAACTCGCCGCAGGCCATGGCCCCCTCGTCCGGGCCGATCAGGGTGATCCCGTCAGAGACCAGGCGCTCCGCGTTGCGCCGCGTCGCCGGATGGCTCCACATGCGCACATTCATCGCCGGCGCCATCAGGACTGGCTTGTCCGTGGCCAGGAGCAGGGTGGAGGCCAGGTCGTCGGCCATGCCGTTCGCCGCCTTGGCCATGAGATCGGCCGTGGCCGGCGCCACCACCAGAAGGTCGGCGGCGCGCGACAGCTCGATATGGCCCATGCGGGCCTCGTCGGTCAGGGAGAACAGCTCGGTGCGCGCCGCCTCTCCGGCCAGGGCGCCAAGGCTGAGCGGGGTGACGAAGCGCGCGCCCGCCTCGGTCAGCACCGGCTGGACGGCAATATCGGCCTTGCGCAGCAGACGCACCAGTTCGAGCGCCTTGTAAGCCGCTACGCCGCCGCCGACGATCAGGAGCACTCGGC
Source organism: Caulobacteraceae bacterium (assembly GCA_027452265.1). GTDB lineage: Bacteria > Pseudomonadota > Alphaproteobacteria > Caulobacterales > Caulobacteraceae > Acaudatibacter. Next base: position 11,199 of record DAIDGR010000116.1, on the reverse strand, counting down.
TCGTATGCAAGACGCTCACGCCTCCCCGATTCGCCCGGCGCAGATAATCTCAAGCGAGGGACTCGACAACGATCGAAAAATGTTCTTCCTTTGTTCCGTTTCCGGGCCAGGGGGTCCGGCGGGAGGCAAATCATGACCAATTTCGGCGCTTGGGCGACGGGTGTCGCCATGCTCCTGGTTCTGGGGGCGTGCAACGGCAAGACCTCGGCGGTGGCCCGCCAGGGAAGCGATGGCCAGGGAAGGGATGGAACGGCGTTCGCCGGCGCCGGTGCGGCGAGCGGCCTGGGCGGGAGCGGTTCGGGCCAGACCTCGACCGATCCGCGCGACCAGCCCGTTCCCCTGTTCAACGGCAAGCCGATCTGGGCGGCCAACCGAAAGCACACGGCGGAGGAGAACGCCCAATATCAGTTCACCAAGAACGGGGCTCAATTCGCGGCGGCGAACGAGACGCAATATGTGGCCGACGCCCACGCGTTCGTCGATAAGCCCCCCCGCGGGGTCGAAGAGATTGACCGGCCCAATGGCGACAAGCTTCTCTACGACCCCAAGACCAATGTCTTCGCCGTGGAGGCGCGGAACGGCGCCCCTCGCACCCTGTTCAAACCCAAGGACGGGGCGGCCTATTGGCAGGAGCAGAAGACCCGCGAGGCCAAGCGCGCCAAAAACGGCGCCGAGTCGGATCAGGGCGCGGGCTGAGCTTGAGACGCCGGCCGAGGCCGGGGCGCTCGGGTCAGTTCGGGCCTGATCCGGCGGGCTCCCTGGCCATGCGCTCCAGAGCGGCGCGGGCCGTATCGACGAATGCGCCCAGGCGCCGGATCGGCGAGAGGGCGTCGGTCATCCAGCGGCGCACCACCGGTTCGGCGGCGCTCCAGATATCAAGTTGGGGATCGAGCCGGCGTCCCACGCCCTCCACAGTCACCATGGTCTTCTGCAGAAGGACGAGCTCAGGACGCAGGCGCATATCGAACAGGCCGGTCACGTCGAACAGCTGGGTGAGCAGGCGGCTCATGGAGACCTCCGCGGCGCGGCGCCCGAACACCGGTTCACCGACCGCGCGCAGGGCCTGGGCGAAGGCGGCCTGGTTGTGTGAGGCCGGGACATATCCGGCGGCGAAATGGACCTCGGCCACCCGGGTATAGTCGCGGTTGATGAAGCCCCAGAGGATTTCCGCCAGGTAGCGCCGTTCGGCCAGACCCAGACGCCCGACGATCCCGAAGTCCACCGCCACCAGGCGATGGTCTTCGCTGACAAACAGATTTCCCTCATGCAGGTCGGCATGGAACACGCCGTGGTCCAAGGCCTGGGCGAGGAAGCCCTGGATCAGTTGACGGGCGAGACGCGGGCGGTCGGCGCCGAGATGCTCGAGCGTGTCCGGATCGGACAGAGCGCGGCCGCCGGCCCAGCCCAGGGTCAGAACCCTCCGCCCGACTCCGTCCCAGAGCACGTCCGGGGCGGTCATATAGCCGTCGGCGGCCATGGCCTGGCCGAGCTCGTCCGCGCCGGCCGCCTCAAATCTCAGATCAAGCTCGAGGCGGAGCGCCCGGGCCACGGTCTCGGCGAAGGCCAGGGGTTCAAGCCGCTCAAGCCCTGGCGCATGGCGTTGCACGAATTCCGCCGCCAGACGCATGGCGCGGATGTCCGCGGCCACGGCCGCCTCCACGCCTGGACGCAGAACCTTGACGGCGACGCGTCGGCCATCGGCCCAGACGGCCGGATGGACCTGGGCGAGCGAGGCCGCGCCCACCGGATCCTCGAAAGCCTGGAAGAGTTCGCCGATGGGGCGACCGAGGGCCGCCTCCACCTCCCGCCGGGCCACCGCCGTGGGGAAGGGATCAAGTCGATCCTTCAGGCGGGACAGATCGTCGGCGAAGGCGGCGCCGAACACGTCCGCCCGGGTGGAGAGGAATTGTCCCAGCTTGATCGCCACGGGGCCTTCCCGCTCCAGGGCGGCGGCCAGTCGCTCGCCTGGGCGTCCGCGCCGCGCGGCGGAGCCCCCGATCAGGCGCCCCAGAACGGCCAGGGCGCGCAGGGTGGCCGGCGCGGCCACCAGGGGCGTTTCACGCGGCAGCACCGCGTCGGCGCGCAACAGCCGCCACACCGCGCCGGCGAGGCGCAGCCGGTCGGCGAGGTCCGACACGGCGCTCAGAGGGCCCATCCCTGGTGCAAAGCGCAGATCCCGCCGGTGAAGTTGGTGACATTCACCTGGCCGAAGCCCGCCGCGCGCATCATTCCGGCCAACCGCATCTGATCGGGGAACCGGCGGATGCTCTCCACCAGATAGGCATAGGAGTCGCGATCCTTGGCGACGATCTCCCCGATCCTGGGGATCACGGCAAACGAGTAGGCGTCATAAGCGCGCCGCAGAGCGGCGGAGGTGGGCCTCGAGAACTCCAGGCACAGGAACCGACCCCCCGGCTTGAGCACGCGCCGGGCCTCGCGCAGGGCCTTGTCGATATCGGTGACGTTGCGCAGACCAAAGGAGATGACATAGGCGTCGGCGCAGGCGTTCGGCAGCGGCAGCGCCTGGGCGTCGCCCACGCTCCAGAGAATGTCCGGCCAGGCGACCGCGACCCCGCCATTCTGACGATCAGCCTCCCGATCCCGGCCGGCCGCCACCATTTTCGCGTTGTAGTCGACCACCAGAACCTTGGCTTCATCGCCCCCGCGTCGCGACCGCGCCGCCCGGGCGAGGCGCGCGAAACGGCGGGCCATGTCGCCGGTGCCTCCGGCGCAGTCGATGATTGTCTCACCCGGTTGGGGGTTGAGGCGCGCCGCGGCGGCGTCCTTCCACAGCCGATGCACCCCGCCGCTCATCAGATCGTTCATCAGGTCGTAGCGCGAGGCGACGCTGTCGAACACGGCCCGCACCAGGGCCGGTTTTTCCCGGGCGTCCACGTCCCGCGCTCCGAAGCTGGCGGTCTTGGCGGTCACGATGGACTCCGAACGGCGCCGGGATCTGACGCCTCCCCGCCTTTAGGCGCTTGAGCCGGCCACGCCAACATTCCCGTCTGATCGGCCGCCAGGTCGAGCGGTATGCTAGAGGAGCCGCGCCAATCGTCCGCGCCCTGCCAGAGAACCCGCGCCATGCCCGAATTGCCTGAAGTGGAGACGGTTCGACGCGGTCTTGCCCCGACGCTTGAAGGCGCCCGACTGGTTCGGGTCGAGGCCCGGCGGCCCGACCTGCGCTTTCCCCTGCCGCCGCAATTCGCCGCCCGACTGACCGGCGCCCGGGTGCTCGGCCTTACGCGCCGCGGCAAGTACATCCTGGCGGCGCTCTCCACGGACGAGACCTGGCTGATCCACCTGGGCATGACGGGGCGTTTCGAAGTCCTGCGCGGCGTCAATGCCCGAGCGCCCGGCGAGTTCGTTCACGTGGCGCCCCAGGCGGCGGCCCACGCCCATATCGTCGTCGAGACCGAGAGCGGCGCGCGTCTGACCTATTTCGACGCCCGGCGGTTTGGCTTCATGGATCTCGCAGCCACCGCAACCCTGGCCGAGCATCCCCGGCTGGTGGGTATGGGGCCTGAGCCGCTCGGCCCTGACTTCACGCCCAAGGGCCTGCAATCCGCCTTCGCGGGACGGCGGCAGAATGTGAAGGCCCTGCTTCTCGACCAGCGCGTCGTCGCCGGGCTCGGCAATATCTATGTCTGCGAAGCGCTGTTTCGGGCGCGCCTCTCGCCGCGCCGGGCGGCCGGGGGCGTTGGCCTCACCCGCCTGGCGCGCCTGACCGATGCGATCCGCGAGGTTCTGGAAGGCGCGATCGCCGCCGGCGGCTCCACGCTCCGCGACTTTGCCGATGTGGCTGGGGGCGCCGGCTACTTCCAGCATCGCTTCGAGGTCTATGGGCGGGAGGGAGAGGCCTGCACGCGCTCCGCCTGTCCGGGGGTGGTCCGCCGCCTTGTTCAGGGGGGGCGATCGACCTTTTTCTGCCCAGTCTGTCAGACCTAGGCGCGTAGGGCGGCGGCCCCCGACCAAGACCGCATTTGACCGGCGGCTCACCGCCACGGATATGTATCGACCATGACACGTGCGACGCCCGACCCGATGCCGTCGCCCCAAGGGCGCCCCCTCGAATCGCCCTTTGACCTGACCTTGCCCTCCGGGGGCGGGACGGGGCCCCTCGTCTATGCCTCGCCGCACTCGGGCCGCCTCTATCCCGAGCGCCTGAGAGCGGCCTCGCGGCTCCAAGGCCTTGCCCTGCGCCGCTCGGAGGACGCGTTTGTCGACCGCCTGATCGCGGCGGCTCCGGAGTATGGCGTTCCTCTTCTGGCGGCGCGCTACGCCCGGGCCTTTGTCGATCTCAATCGCGATCCCTGGGAGCTGGACCCGGCCATGTTCGCCGAGCCCCTGCCCAGCTTCATCAAGGCGCGAAGCGCGCGCGTGGCGGCCGGACTTGGGGCGATTGCCCGCATCGTCGCCGAGGGCCAGGACATCTATCGCGGCAAGCTGGACTTCGCCGAGGCGGCTGAGCGGATCGAGGCCGTTCATCGGCCCTATCATGAGACCTTGGCGACCCTGATCCGCACGCGCCTGGCGGCGAACGGCCTGTGCATCCTCGTCGACTGGCACTCCATGCCCGCGGCGGCGGCGGGGGGAAGGGGCAGCGCGCCGGACATCGTTCTGGGAGATCTTTACGGCGCCGCCGCGGGCCCGGAGGTGACGCGGCGCCTGGAGCGCGCCTTTGAGGCGCTCGGCTATCGCGTGGCGCGCAACACGCCCTTTGCCGGCGCCTATACGACCGAGCGGCATGGCTGCCCCGCCGAGGGCGTGCATGTGGTCCAGGTCGAGATCAACCGCGCCCTCTATCTCGACGAAGCGACGCTCGAGCCGACGGCGGGTTTCGCGCCCCTGGCGGAGGCCCTCGCCCGACTGACCCAAGATCTGGCTCAAGAGGCGTGGCCGATCCGACGCTCCGCCCAGGCGGCGTGAGGGCGGTCTGAGGGCAGCCTGAGGGCGCGAAAGTCCTGACGATGCCTTGACCACATTGCGCGTCCGGCGCCCGCCAGACAGGCGCCGAGGCGCCGCGCGCAGAAAAAAACCGCGGACCCGTTTCCGGATCCGCGGCGAGTTCATTAGGGAGGAAACGCCCAGAAAGGGCAGATGCGTCAGAGACGCGTCGGAAGTGTGTATACGGTGCAGCGCACAAAACTGCAAGCCAAAAATCTACCGCGACGCAAAATTATTTCATCAAGAGTGCGGAAAAGCGCGAAAAAACAAAACGGTATGGTCTGCGGCGGCGCCGTGACGGCGAATGGTGCGGCGCACCTGTTCCCTCAAGGCGTCTGATCGTCTATGAGAGCGCATCTTTGAAGCTCTGCGTCAGCCCGGCGCGTGCGCCGCCTGCCTGCCCCCTTTCCCGCCGCGTGACCCTGAACGGACCGTGCGCGACGAAGGGCCTGAGTAAGCCCTCGGGCCTGTCGCCCGGCTCCCGTCCCATCAAGTCCGCTCCTGTCGAGTCTCCCCATGTCCTTGCGCAATATTGCGATCATCGCTCACGTCGATCACGGTAAGACCACACTGGTGGATCAGATGCTGGCCCAGTCTGGCGTGTTTCGCGCCAACGAGGCCCACGCCGAACGCGCCATGGACTCCAACGACCAGGAGCGGGAGCGCGGCATCACCATCCTGGCCAAGGCCACTTCGGTGCTCTGGAACGGGGCGGCCGGCGAAACCCGCGTGAATATCATCGACACCCCCGGGCACGCGGACTTTGGCGGCGAGGTCGAGCGGATTCTCGGCATGGTCGACGGCTGTCTTCTGCTGGTCGACGCCGAGGAGGGCGTCATGCCGCAGACGAAGTTCGTGCTCGGCAAGGCCCTTCGCCTGGGTCTTCGCCCGATCCTGGTGCTGAACAAGGTCGATCGGCCGCACGCCGATCCTGACCGGGTGCTGAACGAGGCGTTTGATCTGTTCGCCGCCATGGGCGCCAGCGATGAGCAACTCGACTTTCCGCATCTTTACGCCAGCGGCAAGCAAGGCTGGGCCGTAAAGGAGATGGACGATCCCCGCGATGGCCTGACGCCCCTGTTCGAAACTCTGGTGAAGCACGTGCCGCCCCCGGCCGCGGAGAGCCGGGCGGGCGACGCCGCCAAGCTGCTGGCGGTGATCGTCGAGTCCGACCCGTTCCTTGGCCGTCTTCTCACAGGTCGGGTCGAGGCGGGACGTTTCGCGCCGGGTCAGGCGATCAAGGCGCTTTCGCGCGACGGTCGTGAGATCGAGCGCGGTCGGGTGAGCAAGGTCCTGGCCTTCCGCGGCCTCAAGCGCCAGCCCGTGGACGAGGCTCAGGCGGGGGACATCGTCGCCCTGGCCGGGCTCTCCAAGGCGACCGTGGCGGACACCCTTTGCGCGCTCGAGGCCGAAGGGGCCCTGCCGGCCCAGCCCATCGATCCGCCGACCATCGCCATCACCGTCTCGGTGAACGACAGCCCCCTGGCCGGGCGCGACGGGGACAAGGTCCAGAGCCGGGTGATCCGCGAACGCCTTTTGCGCGAGGCGGAATCCAATGTCGCCATCCGGGTGGCGGAAACGTCGGAAAAGGACGCCTTTGAGGTCGCTGGCCGAGGCGAGCTTCAGCTCGGCGTTCTGATCGAGTCCATGCGTCGTGAGGGGTTCGAGGTCTCGATCAGCCGCCCCCGTGTGGTGTTCCAGACCGATCCCGACTCGGGAGAGCGCCTGGAGCCGATCGAAGAGGTGACCATCGATGTGGACGAGGAGTTCACGGGCGTGGTCATCGAGAAGCTTTCGGCGCGCAAAGGCGAATTGAAGGACATGGGTCCTTCCGGCGCGGGCAAGACCCGCGTGGTGCTGATGATCCCGTCCCGGGCCTTGATCGGCTATCAGGGCGAGTTCCTGACCGACACGCGCGGATCGGGTGTGCTGAACCGGGTGTTCTCGCACTATGAGGCCTATAAGGGCCCGATCGACGGGCGTCGCAACGGCGTGCTCGTCTCAAACTCCGACGGCGACACCTCCGCCTATGCGCTCTGGAACCTGGAGGATCGCGGGATCATGTTCGTCGGGGCGGGCGAGAAGACCTATCAGGGCATGATCATCGGCGAGAACGCCAAGCCTGAGGACCTCGACGTCAACCCCCTCAAGGCCAAGCAGCTGACCAATGTCCGCGCCTCCGGTAAGGATGAAGCCATCCGCCTGACCCCGCCCCGGCGCCCGACCCTGGAACAGGCCATCGCCTATATCGAGGCTGACGAACTGGTTGAGGTGACGCCCAAGGCCATCCGACTGCGTAAGCGTGTGCTCAACCCGGCCTTCCGCAAGCGCCGCGTGCGCGAAGACGCCTGAAGGCTGGAGCGCGTTGTGTTTGGACGTAACGAACCCGGCGCATCGCAACGCGCTCAAGGACTCTAAGACCGAGCCCGATGCAGCGCTTTCGCGCAGTCCGCGAAAACGCATCGTGCTCTAGGACCGGCGGCGCGTCCGGAGGCTAGATTCCCACAGCCGTGCGCGTGATATGGGAGGCCATGGCCAACCCGATCTATAGCGCCTTGCCGACCACCATCTTCACCGTCATGTCGGGCCTTGCCGCCGAGCATGGGGCGATCAATCTGGGCCAGGGTTTTCCCGACGCGCCGGGACCGCGCCGGATCCTGGACGCCGCCGCGCACGCCCTCACCGAAAAGAGCAATCAATACCCGCCGATGCCCGGCCTGTTGGAGCTGCGTGCGGCGGTGGCGCGTCACTATGCGACGACCCAGTCCCTGGAGCTGGATCCGACCCGAGAGATCACCGTCACATCCGGCGCCACCGAGGCCTTGGCCTGCGCCTTTCTGTCCTTGATCGCCCCTGGCGACGAGGTGGTCCTGTTCCAGCCCCTTTATGACGCCTACCTGCCCATGGTCCGCCGGGCGGGCGGCGTGCCGCGCCTGGCGCGGCTGGAGCCGCCGAATTGGCGCTGGGACCGGGCCATGCTCGAGACCCTGTTCACGCCAAGGACCCGGATGGTGGTGGTCAACACCCCGCTCAACCCCACCGCGAGCCTGTTCGACGCGGCGGACCTCGCCCTCCTGGCGGAGTTCTGCGTCCGCCACGCTGCGGTCGCGGTATGTGACGAGGTCTGGGAGCAGGTGGTGTTTGACGGTCGGGCCCACCGCACGTTGATCGGCGTGCCGGGCATGCGCGAACGGACGGTGAAGATCGGCTCGGCGGGGAAGATGTTCGGCCTGACCGGGTGGAAGGTCGGCTGGCTGGTCGCCGCCCCAGAGCTCACCCGGGTTCTGTCCAAGGCGCACCAGTTTCTTACCTTCACCACGCCGCCAAACCTTCAATGGGCGGTGGCCGAGGGGCTCGAGGACCCGGGCGACTGGTTTGAGGTGATGCCGCGCGATCTGCAGGCCTCTCGCGACCGGCTGAGTGCGGCCCTGCGCGCCGAGGGTTTCAGCGTTCTGCCCGGCTCGGGGACCTATTTCCTCAATGTCGATCTCGCCGCGTCGGGGGTCCACGAGGGCGACGCCGCCTTTGCCTTGCGGGCGGTGAAGGAGGCCGGCGTCGCGGGAATTCCGGTCTCGGCGTTCTACGAATCCGACCCGGTGGCCCACGTGCTGCGGCTATGTTTCGCCAAGGCCGACGCCACCCTTGACGAGGGCGCCCGGCGCCTGGCCCGCGCACGCGACCTCTCCCGAGCCGCAGTCCGGTAAAGCGTTCGCGGGGCCGGCGCCCAAGCGCTTGAATCTAGAGCGACCGCTTGACCTCTTCGACGGTGAAGCACTCGATCTGGTCACCCACCTTGATGTCCTGGAAGCCGGCGAACTCCATACCGCACTCCATGCCGGAGGTGACTTCGGCAACCTCGTCCTTGAACCGCTTGAGCGTCTTGAGCGTGCCCAGTTCGAGCACCACCACGTTCTCGCGGATGATCCGGACCCGGGCGCCCCGCCGGACCACCCCCTCGCGCACGCGACAGCCGGCCACGCGTCCGACCTTGGTGATATCGAACACCTGAAGGACCTCGGCCGCGCCCAGGAAGGTCTCGCGCTGAACCGGAGCCAGGAGGCCCGAGAGCACCCCTTTGATGTCGTCGATCAGGTCGTAGATGATCGCATAATAGCGGATCTCGACGCCCTCATGCTCGGCCAGGGCTCGCGCCTGCTGCGTGGCGCGGACATTGAAGCCGATGACCGGGGCGTTGGCGCCCTTGGCCAGCATCACGTCGCTCTCGGTGATCGCCCCGGCGCCGGAGAGAATGATCCGCGCGCGGACCTCATCCGTGGCGAGTTGACCCAGAGCGCCGACAATGGCCTCGGCCGAGCCCTGCACATCCGCCTTCACGAGGATCGGCAGTTCACTGACCTTCTTGTCGGCCAGCTTGGCCATCATCTCGGCCAGAGTGCCGCCCGCGCCGACCGGGGTGAGGTTGCGCTCGCGCTTCATGCGCTGGCGATAGGCCGTGATCTCACGGGCCCGCGCTTCGTCCTCGACCACCGCGAACACCTCGCCCGGATCGGCGACCCCGTCGAGACCCAGGATCTCCACGGGCTCCGAGGGACCCGCGCTCTGGACCTGCTCATCGCGCTCGTTAAGCAGGGCGCGAACCCGGCCATAGCTGGCGCCGGCCACGACGATCTCGCCGCGCTTGAGGGTGCCTCGCTTGACGAGAACGGTGGAGACCGCGCCCCGCCCGCGATCGATCCGCGACTCGATCACCACGCCCTCGGCGGTCCGGTCGGGATTGGCCTTAAGGTCGAGAAGCTCGGCCTGGAGCTGGATGGCGTCCAGCAGGTGATCGAGGCCTTCGCGCTTGAGGGCGGACACTTCGACGACCTGGGTGTCTCCGCCCAGGCTCTCGGCGACGATTTCGTGCTGCAGGAGCTCGTTGATCACCCGCTGCGGATTGGCGCCCGGCTTATCCATCTTGTTCACGGCCACGATGATCGGAACACCGGCCGCCTTGGCGTGGTGGATGGCCTCGATGGTCTGGGGCATGACGCCATCGTCCGCGGCGACAACGAGAACCACGATATCGGTGATCGTGGCGCCCCGCGCCCGCATGGCGCTGAAGGCCGCGTGGCCGGGCGTGTCGAGGAAGGTGATCCGCGCCCCATCCTGCAGACGCACCTGGTAGGCGCCGATATGCTGGGTGATCCCGCCATGCTCGCCGGCCGCCACGTCGGTGGTGCGCAGCGCATCGAGCAGGCTGGTCTTGCCGTGGTCGACATGGCCCATGACCGTCACCACCGGGGGACGGGGCGCGAGGTCGAGTTCGTCGTCGTCCTCGCTGATGAAGCCGGTCTCCACGTCGCTTTCCGAGACCCGCTTGACGGTGTGGCCAAACTCCCCGGCGACCAGTTCGGCCATGTCGGAATCGATCACGTCGGTGATCTTCAGCATCAGGCCCTGACGCACCAGAAACTTGATGATCTCCACACCGCGCACGGCCATGCGGTTGGCCAGCTCCTGCACGGTGATGACGTCGGGAATGACGACCTCGCGGCCTGACCGGGCGTCTTCCTGCGCCCCGCCCTTGCGCTTTTCCCGCTCCCGCTCACGTGCGCGGCGCACCGAAGCGAGGGACCGCATCCGCTCCATCGCCTCCTCGTCATCCCCGGCCACGGCCTGGATGGTGAGGCGGCCTTCGCGCCGACGCGGCTCGCCCTTGGTGCGCGAGACGATCTTTCCGCCGGCGGCGCCACGGCCCTTCCGCGCGGCCTCTTCCTCGTCGACATCCGGACGCCGGTCCAGCGTGATCCCGCCGGGACGGGGAGCCTGACGGGCGGCGCGGGTAAACTCCGGCGTGCCCTGCTCGGCGGCGGGGCCGCGGGCGCCTGGCGCAGGGCGCGGCCCGCCCGGACGTGCGGCGCCATCCCGAGGCGGGCGGTTGGGAGCGAGCGCCGAATAGCGAACCGTTTCACCGCGCCGGACGGGAGCGCCGCTGGCGCTCGGCGCCGGGTCAGGGCGAGCGCCTGGCCGGGCGTTGCGGTCGTTGGGCCGGGCATCCGGCCTCGCAATCCGCTGGTTATAGGCCACGTTGGTCGGCGCTGGCCGGTAGGTGGTCGTGGTCGGACGATCGTCACGCCGATCCCGGCTGGGCTCGTAGGTGCGGGTTTGTCCGGGGGCCGTCGCGCGTCCGGCCTCGCCGGGGCGCGCGGCGGGCGTGGCCGTGCGGACAGGGGCCGTTGGCGCGCGAGCCGCGGGGGCGGCGCTTGTCGCGGGCGAGGCGCTGGCGGTCGCGGCGGCGGGACGCGGCGT
>DAIDGR010000115.1 GCA_027452265.1 Caulobacteraceae bacterium | reverse complement strand
GTGGGTCAGGACCTTGCCGCCGCCCAGGACCAGCCGGGCGAACAGGTCGTACTCGCGCGGCGAAAGGCGCACCGGCTGGCCCGCGCGACGGATCCGACGGCGCACAAGATCGATCTCCAGCTCGCCCACGCGCAGGATCGGGTCGACCCCTTCCTTCAGCACCCGATGGCGCAGGGCCGTGCGCAGGCGGGCCATCAGCTCGGCGACGCCGAACGGCTTTTCGAGATAGTCGTCGGCGCCGTTGTCCAGGGCGGTGACCTTTTCCTCCTCCCGGTCGCGCGCGGACAGGATCAGGATCGGGCCGTCATAGAGGCCGCGGGCCTTGACCAGGATCTCCTGGCCATCGGCGTCGGGAAGGCCGAGGTCGAGCACCACCGCGTCGGGGGCCCGCGCCGCCGGGGCCGCCAGGGCCGCCAGTCCCGCCGCCCCCGTGGACGCCGGGGTCATGTCATAGCCATTGGCCTCGAGGGCGTGGCGCAGGAAGCGGTGGATCTGCGGTTCGTCGTCGATGACGAGGATGCGCGGGCGCAGGGCGGTCATGAGCGAGGCTCGATCCTCAGACAGGTTCGGGAACGTCGGGCGCCTTGCGCAGGCTGATCAGGATGCGCGTGCCGCGATCGCCGTGAATCGGACTGGCGGCGGCGATGCGTCCGCCCATGGCCTCGATGAAGCCCTTGGAGATGGACAGGCCAAGGCCGATCCCCTGGCCCCGGTCGCTGGGTTTGCTCAGGCGGCGGAACTTGTCGAAGATCCGGTCCAGCTCGCCGGGCGGCACGCCCCGTCCCTCGTCCTCGATGCTGATGACGATGTGGCGTCGATCCTCATAGGCGGCGACCTCCACGACGGTGTCCTCGGGGCTGTAGGCGAGGGCGTTCTCCAGCACGTTGACCGCCGCCTGCTCCATGAGCTGCGGGTCGATCCGCGCCAGGGAGAGCGAGGCCGGGAAGTCGCGCACGATGCGTTGCGCATCCGGGCGCGCGGCGCCGCGGCGGCGCTCGACCCGGGCGATGGCGGCGGAGAGCACGTCGCGGATGTCGCACGCCTCCAGGCGCGGATTGAGGGCGCCGCCCTCAAGCCGGGTCATGTCGAGCAGGTCGCCGACATAGCGGTTGAGCCGCTGCGCCTCCTCGCGGATGCTGTCCAGCAGGTCGCGCCGCGCGGCGGCGTCGAGGCCCTGGCCATAGTCGATCAGGGTGGTGGAGGCGCCCATGACCGTGGCCAGCGGCGTCCGCAGGTCGTGGCTGATGGAGTTCAGGAGCGCGGCGCGAAGCTGGTCTGACCGGCGCGAGGTCTCGCTCTCGACCGTGGCGGCGGCGAGATCCGCCCGCTCCAGGGCGACCGCGCCCTGATCGAGCAGGGCCAGGACCAGACGTTCCTCGCCGGTGTCGGCGCCGAGGCCGCTCGGGGCGCTGATCCCGGCCACCCCGACCCGGCCGCGCAGGCCCTGGAGGGGGCGGAAGATCCAGGGCGTCTGGGGCAGGGTGCCCGTTCCGGCTCCGGCCGCCTCGCCCTTCTCCCAGGCCCAGCGGGCCGCGGCCATGGCCATGGCGTCGAGCGCCGCGGGGCCCGGCGCGGCGGCGGCGACCCGAAGTTCGCCCTTGTCGGGCCACAGCACCACGGCATCGCCCGCCGCCCCGGCCGCGGCCTGCTCCGCCAGGGCCCGGGCCGCCTCGTCGCGGGTGGCCACCGCCGAGAGCCGCCGGCTGGCCGCCAGCAGCGCCGCCACGGCCGACGCCCGGCGGCTAGCCATGGCCGCCTGATCGCGCACCCGGCCCGTCAGCCAGCCGGTGGTCAGGGCGACGGCGAAGAACATGAAGAAGGGGATCAAGTCCTCGGCCCGGGTGATCGAGAAGGTGAGGCGCGGGTCGAGGAAGAAGAAGTCGTAGCTGAGCGCCGTGGCGGCCGCCGCGGCGATGGCGGCGCGAAAGCCGAAGGCCGCGCCTGTGATCAGGACGCAGGGCAGGAAGATCATCGCCAGGTTGGGTCGGCTGGTGACGCGATCGGCGATGGCGGCGAGGCCGGTGGACGCGGCCACGAGGATCAGGGCCGCCAGGTAGCCGCGCCAGGAGTCCCGGGGACCGAGCACGGCGGCCGCGGTCGTCCGCGCCGGCGCCCGAGGCGCGGCGGCGTCGGAAGGGGCGGCGGTGATCACATGCAGAGCCGCCCCGCTCGTCTGATCGGCGAGGGCATGGACCAGGGAGCGCCCGAACAGGGCCCGGGCGCCGGACAGCCAGGGATGGGCGTCGCGTCGCCGGCCGACGACGATCTGGGTGATGTTGTTGTGCGAGGCGTAGCGCAGCACCGCCTCGATGAGATTGTCGGCGGTGATGGTCGCGGTGGCGCCGCCGAGCTGCTCGGCGAGCTTGAGGGCCTGGCCGGTGGCCCGTCCAGACTCGGGGGAGACGGCGCGATTGGGTCGCTCGATGTGCAGGACCGTCCAGGGCGCATCCATCATCAGGTCCGAAAGGCGCCGTCCGGCCCGCACCAGGGCCTCGCCCTGGACGTCGTCCACCAGGACAAGGATGCGCTCGCCGGCCGCCCAGGGCCCCTCGATCCCGCGTCGGCGCATTTCGCCCACCAGGCCGTCATCCACCTTCTGGGCGGCGCGGCGCAGGGCGAGTTCGCGCAGGGCGGTGAGGTTCTCCGGCCGGAAGAAGCGGTCGGTGGCCATGCGCGCGGTTTCGGGCAGATAGACCTTTCCGGCCGCGAGGCGCTGGCGCAGCTCCTCGGGCGTGAGATCGATCAGCTCGATCTCGTCGGCGCCGGCCAGGGTCCGGTCGGGGACCGTCTCGCGCACCCGCACCCCGGTGATGCTCCAGACCACATCCACCAGGCTCTCGAGATGCTGGATGTTGAGGGTGGTCCAGACATCGATCCCCGCGACCAGCAGCTCCTCGACGTCCTGCCAGCGCTTGGGGTGGCGCGAGCCGGGGGCGTTGGTGTGCGCGTACTCGTCCACCAGCAGAAGCTCGGGGCGACGGGCCAGGGCGGCGTCGAGGTCGAACGCCTCAAGCACGCGGTCGCGATAGGACACCGCCTTGCGGGGCAGGATCTCCAGGCCCTCGGTCAGCGCTTCGGTCTCGCGGCGGCCGTGCGTCTCGACCAGGCCAACGACCACATCGACGCCTTCGGCCTTGCGGCGGGCGGCCGAGCTCAGCATCTCGAAGGTCTTGCCGACCCCCGGCGCCATGCCCAGAAACACGCGCAGCCGGCCGCGTCCGGCGCGCTGCGCCTCGACCAGCAGGGCTTCGGGATCCGGCCGGCGGCGGGCCTCGTCCGGGGCGATTACAGCCATCGCGTCCTCATCGCCGCCCGACGCGGCGCGGCGCGGGCCAGTATGCGCCCGAACCGCGCGGGCGTCTTGGGCTCAGCTTCGGCGCTCAGGCGACGCGCCCGGCGGATGAAGGGCGTCGAGCGCGAGGTTGACCGCCAGCACATTGACCCGGGGCTGACCGAGGAAGCCCAGCGCCGGGCCTTCGGTATGGGCGGCGATGACCTCGGTCACCGTGGCCAGGGGCAGGCGGCGGGCGGCGGCGATGCGCGGGGCCTGGGCGGCGGCGTTGGCGGGAGAGACGTCCGGATCAAGGCCCGAGCCCGACCATTCCACCGCGTCCGGGGCAATGGAAGCCGTGCCCGAACCCTGGGCCGACTCCAGGGCCTGGGATCGGGCGAGCGCCGTCGCGTCCTTAGCCACCCGGGCAATCAGGCGCGGATCCATCGGCCCCAGATTGGTCCCGGACGAGGCGGTGGCGTCATAGCCGGCCTGGCCGGCCGCCGAGCCGCGCGGATGCAGATAGCCGTCCCTCGAAAAGGCCTGGCCGATCAGGCGCGAACCCACCACCTGGCCGGCCGCGTCGCGGATCAGCGAGCCGTTGGCCTGGTCGGGCAAGGCGATCTGGGCGAGGCCGGTGACGGCCAGCGGATAGGCAAGGCCTGTGATCGCGGCCAGGGCAAGGACCAGGACAAGGGCGGGGCGAAGAAGGGTCATGGCGGCGCTCTTCAGACGAGACCGAGCGTGGAGACGACGAGGTCGACGATCTTGATGCCGACGAACGGCGCGACGAGGCCGCCCAGGCCATAGATCAGGAGATTGCGCGACAGCAGGGCCTGGGCCCCGATCGGACGATAGCGCACCCCCCGCAGGGCGAGCGGGATCAGGGCCACGATGATCAGGGCGTTGAAGATCACCGCCGAGAGAATGGCGCTCTGTGGGCTGTGCAGGCGCATGACGTTGAGGGCGGAAAGGGCCGGCAGGGAGACCACGAAGATCGCCGGGATGATGGCGAAGTACTTGGCCACGTCATTGGCGATGGAGAAGGTGGTCAGGGCGCCGCGGGTGATCAGGAGCTGTTTGCCGACCTCGATGATCTCGATGACCTTGGTCGGGTCGCTGTCGAGATCGACCATGTTGCCCGCCTCGCGCGCGGCCTGGGTCCCGGTCTGCATGGCCACCCCGACATCGGCCTGGGCCAGGGCCGGGGCGTCATTGGCCCCGTCGCCGCACATGGCCACCAGGCGCCCCCGCGCCTGCTCCTCGCGGATCATGGCCAGCTTGTCCTCGGGCTTGGCCTCGGCGAGGAAGGTGTCGACCCCGGCCTCGGAGGCGATGGCGGCGGCGGTGACCGGATTGTCGCCGGTGATCATCACCGTGCGCACGCCCATGCGGCGAAGGTCCGCGAAGCGCTCCTTCACCCCCGGTTTGACCACGTCCTTGAGGTGCACGACGCCCACCAGGCGGTCGTTTTCGGACACCGCCAGAGGCGTGCCGCCGGCGCGGGCGATCCGGTCCACCGCCCGGTCCAGATCCGGCGAAAGCGCGCCCCGCGCGAGGCCGAGCTGGGCGAGCACGGCCTCCACCGCGCCCTTGCGCCAGCGCATCGCGCCCGCGTCCAGGCCCGAAAGACGGGTGGCGGCGGAGAACGGGATCGGCCGGGCGTCCGAGGGCAGCGCGCCGCTCAGCCCCTGTTCGCGCGCCAGGGCGACGATCGAGCGGCCCTCGGGCGTCTCGTCGGCCATCGAGGCCATCAGGGCGGCGTTGAGGGCCAGGCTGTCGGGCAGGGCGGGCGCGCTGATCACCTCCACGGCCATGCGGTTGCCGAAGGTGATGGTTCCGGTCTTGTCGAGCAGCAGGGTGTCCACGTCGCCCGCCGCCTCCACCGCGCGGCCCGAGGTGGCCAGGACATTGAACTTCAGAAGCCGGTCCATGCCGGCGATGCCGATGGCGGCGATCAGCCCGCCGATGGTGGTGGGGATCAGGCAGACGAACAGGGCGCCCAGGACCAGGGGGTCGAGCCTCACCCCGGCGTTGCGACCGAGCCCGACCAGGGTGGCGACGACGATCAGAAAGACCAGGGTCAGGCCCGCGAGCAGGACCCCGAGCGCCATCTCGTTGGGCGTCTTGCGGCGGTCCGCGCCCTCGACCATGGCGATCATCCGGTCGAGGAAGGACGAGCCCGCCGAGGCGGTGACGCGGACCTTGATCCAGTCGGAGACCACGGTGGTGCCGCCGGTGACGGCGGAGCGGTCGCCCCCGGACTCACGGATCACCGGCGCGCTCTCGCCGGTGATCGCCGCCTCGTTCACCGAGGCCACGCCCTCGACGATCTCGCCATCGGCCGGGATCACCTCGCCGGCCGCGACGTGCACGATCTGGCCGACGCTCAGCTGATGGGCCGGCGTGGCGGTGACCTGGCCGTCCTCGCCCACCAGATTGGCCAGGGTGTCGACCCGGGCCGCGCGAAGGGCGTCGGCCGCCGCCTTGCCCCGCCCCTCGGCGACGCTCTCGGCGAAGTTGGCGAACAGCACGGTGGCCCACAGCCAAAGCGCGATCTGCAGAGCGAAGGCGGTGGGCTGGCGCGTAATCGCCGCGTCGATCAGCGACAGGCTGGCCAGGGCGGCGGTGACCCAGGTGGCGAGGATCACCGGATTTCGCGACAGACGGCGCGGATCCATCTTGGCGACGGAGTCGCCGAGGGCGCGGCCGATCACGCCCTGGCCGCCGCCCCCGAGGACCGGAGGGGCGTGCACGGGCGCTTCGGCGGGAACGCGGGTCGAGGACATGGATCAGCGCCCGATCAGATGTTGCATCTGGAAGTGTTCGACGCCCGGCCCGAGGGCGAGGGCCGGGAAATATTGCAGCCCGCCCAGGATCAGGATCACGCCGATCAGGAGGCTGGCGAACTGGGCGCCGTCGGTGGGCAGGGCGCCGGCGGTCGGCTCCAGCCGGGGCTTGGCCGCCAGGGCGCCGGCCATGGCCAGGACCGGGACGATATAGCCGAAACGGCCGATGGCCATGGCGATGGCCAGGGTCGTATCCCACCAGGGGGTGTCGGCGTTGAGCCCGGCGAAGGCCGAGCCGTTGTTCCCCACGGCCGAGGAATAGGCATAGAGAATCTCGGTCAGGCCGTGCGGCCCGTGCGCCGACACGCTCTTGAGGGCGGCGGGCAGGACGGCGGCCACGGCGGCGAAGCCGAGCAGGGCTGCGGGCAGGATCAGGGTGGCGAGAACGGCGAACTTCACCTCTCGCGCCTCGATCTTCTTGCCCAGATATTCCGGCGTGCGGCCGACCATCAGCCCGGCGATGAACACCGCCAGCACCGCCATGACGACCATGCCAAAGAGGCCCGATCCGACCCCGCCCGGCAGGATCTCGCCGAGCTTGATCATGAACAGGGCGACCCCGCCGCCCAGGGGCGTGAAGCTCTCGATCATGGCGTTGACCCCGCCGTCGGAGGCGCCGGTGGTCATGGCGGTCCAGACGGCCGAAGAGGAGGCGCCAAAGCGGACTTCCTTGCCCTCCATGTTCGGCCCCGCAAGGACGTGGGCGGCCTGGGCCGCGGGGCTGGCCAGGGCCGGGGTCGGGGCGGTCTCGGCGGCGTAGATGGCGGCGGCGGCGGCGGCGACCAGGGCCAGCATGACGCCCAGGAGCACCCGGGCCTCGCGACGGGCCAGGCTCACGACGCCAAAGGCGACCACGCAGCCGAACGAGAGGGCGTTCATCGCCACCTCCTCGATCAGATTGGTCCAGGCGTTGGGGTTCTCGAAGGGATGGGCGGAATTGGCGTTGAAGAAGCCCCCGCCATTGGTCCCCAGCTGCTTGATGATCTCCTGGCTGGCGACCGGGCCGATGGCCAGGGCCTGCTTGGCGCCTTCCAGCGTGGCGGCGTCGACGCGCATGGCCAGGGTCTGGGGCACGCCCAGGGCCACGAGGACGAGGGCGAAGACCAGCGAGACCGGCAGGAGGAGGTAGAGGGTGGCGCGGGTCACATCCACGAAGGCGTTGCCCAGCGTATCCCCCCGATGGGCGGCGAAGGCGCGGGCCAGGGCGGCGGCGATGGCGATCCCGGTGGCGGCGGATAGGAAGTTCTGCACCGTCAGGCCGAACATCTGCGAGACGTTCGACAGGGTCGTCTCGCCCGAATAGGCCTGCCAGTTGGTGTTGGTGACGAAGCTGACGGCGGTGTTGAAGGCCAGGGCCGGATGCATGCCGCCCAGATGCAGCGGGTTGAAGGGGGCCAGGCCCTGAAGCCGCAGGACGGCGTAGAGCAGGAAGAACCCGACCGCGTTCAGGGCCAGGATCGAGATCGCATAGGCGCTCCAGCCCTGCTGAGCCTTGGGATCGATCCCGGCCAGGGCGTAGAGGCCCCGCTCGAGCGGCCCAAGGATCGGGTCGAGCCAGGTGGCGCCGCCCTGCCAGATCCGCGCCAGATAGAGGCCCAGCGGCAGGCCCGCCGCGGCGCTGAGGCCCAGGGTGAAGGCGATCTCCGCCCATCCGGTCCAGGTCATGACACGCCTCGAACGCTTGC
>DAIDGR010000114.1 GCA_027452265.1 Caulobacteraceae bacterium | reverse complement strand
GATCGGCACGGTGGGCGACACCGGCGGACTGGCCTCGCCGCAGCTGCATTTCGAGGTGCGGCACAAGGCCAGCGCCGGCGAGAAGGCCAAGCCGATCGATCCCCTCCTGGCCCTGCCGCCGCAGCCCGCCAGTCCCTGACCCTAAAGCGCGTTGCATTTGGACGGACCCAACCCGGCGGGTCGCAACGCGCTCAAGGAGTCTAAGGCCGAGCACGATTCCGCGTTTTCGCGGGCTCCGCGAACACGCATCGTGCTCTTGACGGGCAGATCTCCTAAGAGGGCAGGGGGCGTCCCAGCTCGCCAGCCAATTGGCGGGTGAACTGCCAGGCGATTCGCCCTGACCGCGCGCCGCGCAGCCGGGCCCATTTCAGGGCGCGGTCCTCCAGGTCGGCGACGTCGAGATCGAACCGGGCGGCATAGCCGTTCACCGCCTCCAGATAAGCTTCCTGCGTCATCGGCGGAAAGCCGATCCAGAGGCCGAAGCGGTCAGAGGCGCTGACCTCCTCTTCGCGGTCCTCCGCCGCCGACATCGGTCCGCCGCTCTCGCCATGCGCCCGCGGCATCAGGTGGCGGCGGTTCGATGTGGCCAGCAGGATGACATTGGGCGGCGGGCCGCTGACCCCGCCTTCGAGCGCCGATTTCAGCGCCTTGGCGGCGGCGGCGCCTTCCTCGAACGAAAGGTCGTCGCAGAACACCACAAACCGCTCGGCGCGGCGGCGCAGGCGCTCGAACAGGGTCGGCAGGCAGGCGACATCGTCGCGGTCGGCCTCAATCAGGCGCAGGAACGGCGCGCTTGCCGCCACATGGGCGAAGCTCGCCTTGGCCAGGGCGCTTTTGCCGGCCCCGCGCGAGCCCCAGAGGAGAACATGATTGGCCGGATGGCCGGCGGCGAAGCAGCTCAAGGTCTCGACGACGCGCGCCTTCTGGGACTCGACCCCGACCAGCAGGTCCAGGGCCAGGGGAAAGAGCGGGGCAGGGATAAAGCGGCCGCTTTGCGCCTCGTGCCGGAAGACCTTCGCCTCGGCGAAATCCGGGTCGGCCGGCGGCGGCGGGGCGAGGCGCTCCAGCGCCGCGGCAATGCGGCCAAGGGTTTGAACGATGTCGCGCTCCGGCGCGTCGGAGATCAAATGGGGCTCGGCCATGATGGCGAAAGGCTTAACCGCCGCGAGCCTCGCGCGGAAGCCGTGGACGGCCCTTCGCTCCATCTGCAGCCCGTCTCGAAACGCACCGTTTCGCTCCGCCGCCGAGCCGATTGCAAAACCGGGGTCGAGCGCCTAGCTTCCGCGCGCTTTTTTGCCCCGTCCGGAAACCCCGGCGCGGCCGATCTTCGGAGTTCTCATGCATCTGATCCCGGCGACCCTTTCACCGGCGCTTCTGTCCATGGCGGTGGCCGCTGGCCCGGATGGCCTGATGGGCTTCCTCGGCGGACCTTCCGGACAGCTCGTCTTCTACGGCGTGCTGATGGTCGGGCTGATGTATTTCATGATCATCCGGCCGCAACAGCGCCGGGCCAAGGAGCACGCGACCAAGATCGGCGGCATCAAGCGCGGCGACACGGTGATCCTCGCCAGCGGTCTCATCGGCAAGGTGGTGCGGGTTGAGGACCAGGAGCTTGGCCTGGAGATCGCCCAGAACGTGACGGTCAAGGTGGTCAAGGCCCTGGTGCACGAGGTTCGCGCCCGGACCGAAGCGGCCAACGACCCCAAGGGCTGATCGGCGAGACCACGAACCCATGCTCGCGCTCAGCCGCTGGAAGGTCCTGCTGGTCCTCGCCTCCTTCCTCTTCGGCCTCATCTTCACCCTGCCCAACCTCGTCCCCCCGGGGACCCTTCCGTCCTGGGCGCCGCAGCAGCGGCTCAATCTCGGCCTCGACCTGCAGGGCGGCTCCTATCTCCTCCTGGAGGTGGACACCAACGCGCTCAATACCGAGCGCCTGACCAATCTGACCGAGGATGTGCGCACCCGTCTGCGCGAGGCCAATATCGACTTCAGCGGCTTGGGCCTGCACGGCCAGACCGTCCAGGTTCAGATCGCCGATCCGACCAAGGTTCAGGCGGCCTACACGCTGCTGAACGGCAATCTTGGCGAGGCCATGCTCACCGGCGGGCGGAACGTCACGATCCAGATCAAGCCGAACAACACCATCGAGGTGGCCTTCGTGCCTCAAGCCGCCCAGGCGGCGGCGCGCGACGCGGTGACGCGATCGATCGAGATCATCCGCAAGCGGATCGACGCGCTCGGCACCAAGGAGCCGCTGATCACCCAGCAGGGCGCCGCGCGAATCGTCGTCGAGGCCCCGGGCGAGAGCGACCCGGAAAAGCTCAAGAACGTCATCGGCAAGACCGCCAAGCTGACCTTCCAGATGGTCGACACCGATGTCTCACAGAGCGACATCCAGGCCGGGCGCATTCCCCCGGACGACCAGGTCCTGCCCAGCGATGACGGCGCCAGCGTCGCCTATGTCGTCAAGCGGCGGACGATCGTCACCGGCGAGATGCTGACCGCGGCCAGCGCCAGCCATGACGAGAACAACCTTCCCGACATCGTCATGTCGTTCAACAGCCAGGGATCGCGCCGCTTCGCCGAGACCACCACCGAGAATATCGGCAAGCCCTTCGCCATTGTGCTCGACGGCCGGGTGATCTCCGCGCCCGTGATCCATGGCGCCATCACCGGCGGCACCGGCTCGATCACCGGACGCTTCACCGAGGAGCAGGCGCACAACCTGGCGCTTCTCCTGAAATCCGGCGCCTTGCCCGCGCCGCTGAACATCATCGCCCAGCACACGGTGGGGGCCGAGCTGGGGGCCGACGCGGTCAGGGCCGGTCAGATCTCGATCCTGATCGGGGCCACCCTGATCTTCGCCTTCATCATCCTCTCTTACGGCCTGTTCGGGGTGTTCGCCGCCGTCGCCCTGGCGGTCAACGGCCTGATGATCGTGGGCGCCATGAGCTTCACCCAGGCGACCTTGACCCTGCCGGGCATTGCGGGCCTCGTCCTGACCTTGGCCGTGGCGGTCGACGCCAACGTCCTCATCTATGAGCGGATGCGCGACGAGGTGCGTTCGGGCCGCGCGGCCATGAGCGCGGCGGATGCGGGCTTCAGCCGCGCCCTGGTGACGATCATCGACGCCAACGTCACCACCCTGGTGGCCGCCGCGATCATGTTCCAGTTCGGCTCGGGGCCCGTGAAGGGCTTCGCCTGGACCCTGTTCATCGGCGTCATCACCTCGGTGTTCACCGCGGTTCTGATCACCCAGGTCCTGATCGGCTGGTGGTTCCGCATCACCCGTTCGCGCACCCTGCCGATCTATTCCGAGGGGCGGGCGGTCTGGCCGTTGATCAAGCTCCTGCCCCACGGCGGCAAGATCAAGTTCGTCGCCCTGGCGCGGCTCGCGGCCACCCTGTCGATCCTGGCGATCATCGCCACCGGGGTCGGCTTCTTCAAGCCGGGCCTGAACCTGGGCATCGACTTCAAGGGCGGGACGGTGGTCGAGCTCAACACCACCGGAGCGCCGATCGACCTCGCCAAGGCCCGCGCGGCCGTCAACCGGCTGAATCTGGGCGATGTTCAGGTCCAGGCGTTTGGCAAGCCCAGCGACGCCATCGTCCGCTTCCAGACGCCCAAGGGCCAGGAGCCCAACGTCGTCGCCGGCCAGGTCAAGACCGCCCTGACCCAGGCCCTGGGGCCGGTGAACTTCTCGCGCACCGACGTGGTGGGACCCGAAGTGTCGGACGAGCTCAAGGTCAGCGGGGCAGAGGCCCTGTTCGCCGCCATCGGCCTGATGCTGATCTATATCTGGTTCCGGTTCGAGCTGCAGTTCGGCCTGGGCGCCGTGGCCGCCCTGTTCCACGATGTGACCTTGTCGTTTGGCCTGATCCTGCTGCTGCGGCTGGAGTTCAGCCTGAACGTCATCGCCGCGCTCCTGACGATCATCGGCTATTCGATGAACGATACGGTCGTGGTGTTCGACCGTCTGCGCGAAAACCGGCGTAAATACAAAAAGATGCCTCTGTCACAACTGATCGATCTGTCGGTCAATGAGACCCTGTCGCGCACCGTGATCACCGGCCTCACCGCGCTTCTCGCCCTGTCGGGCCTGGCCCTGTTTGGCGGCGAGTCCCTGCGTCCGCTCAGCGTGGTGCTTCTGTTCGGGATCGTCATCGGCACCTATTCGTCGATCTATGTCGCCTCGCCGATCATCCTCTTGTGGGGCGTGCGGCGTGATGACGAGCCGGCCAAGCCCATCGCGCCTCAGGCGGCGAGCACCCCCTGAGCGGCGAAGGCCGGGGCCCCGAGGACATGCGTCATCCGCCCACCGTGGATAGCTTTGGACCGGGCGGGTTCCGCGTCTCCGGGCTGTGGCGTCCGGGCTCGCTCCTGGTGGTCGCGGACGAGCCGCGAAGCTGGTCGCCGACGCGCCTTGTCGACCTGACTCCGGACGATTTCGCTCCGGTGATCGCGGCCGGACCGGCGGCCAGCGAGTTCGTGCTTCTGGGCACGGGCGCGGTCCAGGCCCTGCCGCCGCCCGAGGTGCGCGCCGCCCTGCGCGCCGCGGGGCTTGGCCTGGAGTTCATGTCCACCGCCAACGCCGCCCAGGCCTGGGGCGTGCTGACCCAGCAGGGGCGTCGCCTCGCCCTGGCGCTCCTGACCATCTGAGCCCCCGGTCGGGCTGTCGCATGATCTTGGCTTTGCGCGACTCCGCGTGAGGTCTATGTCTCCCAGCAGGGCCCGGTTCGCCGTAGCCGACATAAAGGGGAGCAAGATGTCTGCAATTCTGACCAATTTCCGCAACACGATGATCCTCAGCGTGGTGTTTGCGCTGATCATGCTGTTCGCCTGGGGCAAGGCTCATGGCGGATTCGATCTGATCTTCTGGCAGGCCACCTTCCGCTGGATGCACGTGGTGTTCGGCATCCTGTGGATCGGCCTTCTGTACTATTTCAACTTCGTGCAGATCCGCGTCATGCCGCAGATCCCCAATGAGCTGAAGCCGGCGGTGAGCAAGCACATCGCGCCGGAGGCCCTGTTCTGGTTCCGCTGGGCGGCGCTGTTCACCGTGCTGGCCGGCGTCGGAATCGCCGCCCTCAACGGCCACGAATACGCCTCCAACGTCTTCACCTTCGGCCTGATCGGCGGCTGGAGCTCGGCCAAGGCCGGCTACTCCCTGATGGGCATTGGCGTTTGGCTGGCCATCATCATGTTCCTCAATGTCTGGGGCATCATCTGGCCGAACCAGAAGATCGCTCTGGGCATCAAGGAGGCCGACGCCGACGCCAAGGCCAAGGCCGCGCGCATCGCCACCCTGGCCTCGCGGACCAACACGCTGCTGTCCCTGCCCATGCTCACCGCCATGGCCATGTACCAGAGCTTCTACGGCATTTGAGGCGGTCCTGACCCAGGAGACCCTCGACCAGACCCTGCGCCGGGGCGACCCGGACCGCTGGCTGGCGAGCCGCTTCATCTCTGACATGGGGGCGAGGGCGGATGTCCTCGCCCTCTATGCCTTCGACCTTGAGCTTCGACGCGCGGCCCGCGTCACCACCTCGCCTCAGACTGCGGAGATCCGCCTCGCCTGGTGGGCCGACGCGGTGGACACGATGGCCGCAAACGAGGCGCCGCCCGCCCATCCCGTGGCGCAGGCGCTCAGCGCCGCCGCGCTCCGCCGCCGCCTGCCGCCGCAAGACCTGCACCGGGTCATCGAGGCGCGCCGGCAGCGCCTCTACGGACCGCCGCGGAGCCTTGTCGACGCCATGAGCTGGGCGGACGCGACGCACGGGCTCATCGCCTCTCTCGCCGCGCGCATCCTGGCGCCGAAGGCCGATCCGGCCCCCGCCGCCCTGGCGGGGCGCGCCGAGGGACTGGGCGCGCTGCTGGCCGAGGGGGCGAGCGTGTCGGGATTGCGGGAGGCGCGGGACCAGGCGCTGACGGCGGCGAACCAGGCGCTGGTGGGATGGCCCGCGGCAGGCTTTCCGGCGGCGGCCTTGGCGACCCTCGCGCGAACCGCGGGCCCGGGGCGCGGCGCCTCGCCCACAGGTCGAAGGGTGCGTCTCATTTGGGCGGTGGCGCGGGGACGGATCTAGAGCGCCGTCCGACCAGATGGGAACTGTCTGGGCGAATAGACGGCGCGTAAATGATTGAATCTAGAGCGAATAGCTATATCCATCGCGACTCGCTCAGCCCGAAATTCGCTCTGGAGCACCGTCCGGCTGCGTCTCACGCGGCCAGGTTCAGGTCACTCCGCCAGGCGTCCAGGTCCCGAAGCGCCCGGGCGCTGAGCGCGGCCTTGCGATCGCGGCCCCGCTGGCCGCGCTGGCGTCGGGGGCCCTTGGCCGGCGCCTCGTCGTCGGCGAGCGGGGGGAAAAGGCCGAAATTGATGTTCATCGGCTGGAAGGCGTGCCCGGCCCCGGTCAGCGCGCCGCCGGTGACGTGGGCGAGGAGGGCGCCGAGCGCCGTGGTCGGAGGCGGCGGGGCGAAGGCTTCGTTCCGGCTCTGAGCGGCGGCCATGCGTCCGGCCAGAAGGCCCATGGCGGCGCTCTCCACATAGCCCTCCACGCCGGTCACCTGGCCGGCGAATCGCAGGCGCGGATCCGCCTTCAGCCTCAGGGCGCCATCGAGGACCTGAGGGCTGTTGAGA
The DNA here is from genome assembly GCA_027452265.1 of Caulobacteraceae bacterium. Classification (GTDB taxonomy): domain Bacteria; phylum Pseudomonadota; class Alphaproteobacteria; order Caulobacterales; family Caulobacteraceae; genus Acaudatibacter. Next base: position 22,889 of record DAIDGR010000114.1, on the reverse strand, counting down.
AAGGTGTTGCGATGAACCCCTCCGAGCCTGGCGAAGACGGCCTTCTCGAGCGCCGGGATGGTGCGGAAAATCTCGACCTGGGCGGCATGCTTCATCTTGGTTTGAAAGCCGACCATGTTCCACAGGGTGCCGAGGCGGTTATCCTGGCGCAGTTGCACCACCGCATAGGGCTTGCGTTCCGGCGCGCGGGGATTGGTCAGGCCAAAGGGCTTCATCGGTCCGTGCCGCAAGGTCTCGGGGCCCCGCTCGGCCATGACCTCGATGGGGAGGCAGCCCTCGAAATAGGGCGCGTCTTCCCAGGGGCGGAACTCGGTCTTGGGCGCGGCCACCAGGGCGGCGACGAACCGCTCATAGGTCTCCCGGTCCATGGGACAGTTGATGTAGTCCGCCCCATCACCCCCGGGGCCGGCCTTGTCGTAGCGCGACTGGCGCCACGCGATCTCCATGTCGATGCTGTCGAGATGGACGATGGGGGCGATGGCGTCGAAGAAGGCCAGGGAGTCCGCGCCCGAGCGCACGCGCACCTCCTGGGCCAGGGCCGGAGAGGTCAGGGGGCCGGTGGCGACGATGACATTGGACCAGTCCGCCGGCGGATAGGGGATCTCGCCGCGGACGAGGGTGACGCGGGGGTGGGCGGCCAGGGCGTCGGTGACCGCCTGCGAGAACAGGTCGCGATCCACCGCCAGGGCGGCGCCGGCCGGAGTGCGGGCCTCGTCGGCGCTGGCCATGACCAGAGAGCCGAGCCGCCGCATCTCTTCATGCAGCAGACCGACCGCGTTCTGCGTGGCGTCGTCGGCGCGGAAGGAGTTCGAGCAGACCAGCTCGGCCAGGCGGTCGGTCTGGTGCGCGGGGGTCGAGACTTCGGGGCGCATCTCGTGCAGGAGAACCTGGGCGCCCGCCTGGGCCGCCTGCCAGGCCGCTTCGCTGCCCGCCAGACCGCCGCCGATGATATGGATCACATCGCTTTGCATAGCCACATGCTTTACCGCAGGGCCGGTCTTGAGGCATCGGCTTTCGCCTTGCAAACCGGAGGACCGTCACGATGATCGCAGGCGCGGCGCTCGCCGGCTGGCGCTTTCCGCTCCGCGCCTGGCGCGCGGCCTGGCCCTGGCTGGGCCTCCAGATCGTGGTTGCGGCCGCCCTGACCGTCACGCCAATCCGCGTCGCGGGATGGGGATTGGACGGCGCCCTCCTGCTCGCCAGCCTCCTGGCCTGGTCGCGGCTGGCGAACCTGGCCATCGACAAGCCCCCGCCGCGGGGCCTCCGCGCCGAGACGGCGGCCGCGGCGCGCCTCGCCGGCGCCCTGATCCTGACGGCGATTTTCCTGTTTCTGCTGGCCCTGCTGGGGTTTGTAATTCTCCTCTGCTTCGCCTATGCGGCGGCCTCGGCCGGGCACGGATTTGTCGCCTCGGACGTGACCACCTGGCCCGGGGCTGTGGAGGTCCGGGGGCGGATCCTGGTGAGCGGGATCGGTCTGGCGATCGGCGCGGCCTTGTTGTGGACGGCGCTTCGGGTGTCGCTGGCGGTGTTCGCCACGGCCGATGAGGGCGTCGTGCGGATGATCGCGACCTGGCCGATCACCCGGGGCCGGACCCTGACGATTCTCTCCGCCGTGATCCTGGTCGCCCTGCCGCCTCTGGCGGTGGTTCTGGGGCTGCGCCTTCTGGCGCCCAGCCTGGGCGCTCAAGGTGTGGCCTTCGCGCAAGCCCTGGTGGTTCTCGGCTACTGGGCGCCCGCCAAGCTGGGCGTTCTGGGCCGCCTCTATCTGGACTTGCGGCCGGACGCGCCCCAGACTCCCCGGCGATGACAGGATTCCCACCCGCCGTGAGCGCCGTCGACGGCGCGCGGGCGGCCCGCCGCCAGGCCGAGGCCGTGATCCATGCCGCCACGGCGGGCCTTCGCCTGATCCAGAGAGAGCCCGCGGCCTTCGCTGTCTGGGTGGCGATCTGGCTGGCGGCGCTGTCCGGCGCGGCCTGGCTGGTGGCCTCCGGGGCGCCCCTGCCGAGCCACCTTTCCGTCGACGGGCGGCTGGGCGCGCGCTTTGGCCGATATGGCGTGGTCCTGATCGCCCTCTTCCTGCTGGTGTGGTCGGCGACCACCCAGGCGGTGTTCCGCGCCATGATCCAGCCTGACGAGCGGCGCTTCTTCTTCCTGCGGCTGGGTGAGGACGAGCTGCGCCTCGCGGTCATGAGCCTGGGCGCCTACGTCCTGATCCTGATCCTGGGCGGCGTGCCAGCCTTCCTGCTGCTGTCCCTGGCGAGCCCGGTGCTGGAGGCGGCGCCGCAGCTCATTCGCATCATCACCCTGCTGGGGGCCCTGGCGACGGTGGCGTTCGATGTATGGGTGGGGGTCAGACTGTCCCTGATCGCGGTGGAGACCTTCGCCGAAGGCCGCTTCAGCCTGGGCGCCTACTGGCCCCTGACGCGGGGCCGGTTCTGGTATCTGTTCCTGATGTATGCGGTCAGCTTCCTGTTCCTGCTGGTGATCGCCGCGGTCATGGGCGGGGTCACCTTGGCGCTTGAAAGCGCCACCGACCTGATCGGCGCCCCGCACGGACACGATCCGGGCCGCTCGACCGCGCTTCTGGCCATGGCCGGGGCCTATGCGGTGGTGTTCAGCGCCTTCTGGATGACCTCGACCACCCTGTTCTGCGCCGCTCAGGCCCAGGCCTTCCGCGCCATCACCGGAGTTCACCCGCGCCGCATGCGGGGGTTCTAGAGCGCCGTCCGACCAGATGGGAACTGTCTGGGCGGTCAGACGGCGCGTAAACGTATGAATCTAGAGCGGATGGCGACTGCGATCGCGATCCAGTCTGTGCGAAATCCGCTCTAGACTGCTGCCCGATCAGGCCGCTGCGCTGGGTCGCGCCGTGACCCGGGCATGCCAGGCCGCGAGATGAGTGTGTTTGGGATCGAGCGGCAGGCCGATCCAGGTCGCGAAATCCACCGTGGACAGGGCGCAGATATCGGCCATCGAATAGGTCTCTCCGGCCAGGAAGGGGCGGTCGGCCAGTTGGCGGTCGAACCAGGCCTGGGCCTCGCCATAGCGCTCGACGTTGGAGTGCCCGAAGTCCGTATACTGCTTCAGGAGCCGGGCCGTGCGCGGATGGGCGTGGCGCCAGTACATCCCCACCGGCTGCATCAGGACGAACTCGGTCCGCCGGATCCACATGTCGGTCAGGGCCTGCTCCACCGGACTTGATCCGAACAGAGGCGGCGTTGGGTGCAGGGCCTCGAAATAGCGACAGATCGACACCGTCTCGGAGATGGTCGTCCCGTCGTCCAGCTCCAGCGTCGGAACCTGGCCAAGCGCGTTACGGGCCAGATGCTCGGGCGACTTGTGCGCGCGGCTCATCAGGTCGACCGGGGTCTCCTCGAGCGCAATGCCCTTTTCCGCCAGGAAGATGCGCACGCGACGCGGATTGGGCGCCGGCATGGGCGCGCCGTAGAGTTTCATGGCCTGGGTGTCCTCACCGTCTTGATCTTGGCCGCGACACTGCCGCCCGAGGGACAGCCCTGCAAGGGGGCGGGCCGCGTCGTCCGATCACAGGCTCTACCCGCTTAGGCTCAGGCTCAGGCTCTGGCGCTCGCTCAGGCCCTGGCCCTGGCGCGGCGCTTGGGCGCGGCGGCGGCGACGGGGGTCGCCTGAGCGTCGAGAAGGGGCGCGAGATACCGGCCCGTCCAGCTCGCTTCGGTCGCGGCGATGTCCTCGGGTGAGCCGGCCGCTACGACCTGGCCGCCGCCGTCGCCGCCCTCCGGGCCGAAATCGACGATCCAGTCCGCGGTCTTCACCACGTCGAGATTGTGCTCGATGACCACGGCCGTATTGCCCTGGTCGACCAGCTCATGCAGCACCTCCAGGAGCTTGCGCACGTCCTCGAAGTGCAGACCGGTGGTGGGTTCGTCGAGAATGTAGAGGGTGCGGCCGGTGGCCCGGCGCGAGAGCTCCTTGGACAGCTTGACCCGTTGCGCCTCGCCGCCCGAGAGGGTCGTCGCCTGCTGGCCGACCTTTACATAGCCAAGTCCCACCCGCTTGAGCGTCTCCATCTTGTCGCGGATCGCCGGCACGGCGCGGAACAGCTCGGCCGCCTCCTCCACGGTCATGTCCAGCACGTCGGCGATGGAATGGCCCCGGAACAGGATTTCCAGCGTCTCGCGATTGTAGCGGCGGCCGTGACAGACGTCGCAGGTGACATAGACGTCCGGCAGGAAGTGCATTTCGATCTTGATCAGGCCGTCGCCCTGGCAAGCCTCGCAGCGCCCGCCCTTGACGTTGAAACTGAACCGGCCGGGGCCGTAGCCGCGCACCTTGGCCTCGGGAAGACCCGCGAACCAATCGCGGATGGCCGTGAAGGCGCCGGTATAGGTGGCCGGGTTCGAGCGCGGCGTGCGCCCGATCGGGCTCTGGTCGATGTCGATCACCTTGTCGAAGTGCTCCAGCCCCTCGATTCGTTCGTGCGGGGCGGGGGCGTCTGAGGCGTTGGCGAGCCGGCGCGCGGCGGCCTTGTACAGCGTCTCGATGGTGAAGGTGGACTTGCCCCCGCCCGAAACGCCGGTGATGCAGGTGAAGGTCCCCACGGGAATCTCGGCGGTGACGTTCTTGAGGTTGTTGCCCCGCGCCCCCACCACCCGCAGCCGTCGCCGGGCCGAGATCGGCCGACGCTCGGCTGGAACCTCGATGCGCCGCGTCCCCGAAAGATACTGGCCGGTCAGGCTTCGCGGCTGGGCCATGATCGCCTCGGGCGGACCTTCGGCCACCACCTCCCCGCCATGAACGCCCGCCGCCGGACCCATGTCGATGACATAGTCGGCCGACCGGATCGCCTCCTCGTCGTGCTCCACCACAAGGACGGAATTGCCGAGGTCGCGCAGACCCTTGAGGCTGGTGAGCAGGCGGGTGTTGTCGCGCTGGTGCAGGCCGATCGACGGCTCGTCCAGCACATAGAGGACCCCCGTCAGTCCCGAGCCGATCTGGCTGGCGAGGCGGATGCGCTGGCTCTCGCCGCCGCTCAGCGTGCCCGACCCCCGGGCGAGGTTCAGATAGTCCAGGCCCACATCCACGAGGAAGCGCAGGCGGTCATTGATCTCCTTGAGCACGCGGCGGGCAATCTCGGCCTGCTGCGCGGTGAGCTGCGGCTCCAGGGCGCCAAACCAGTCGCGCGCCGGGCGGATCGCCAGGGAGGAGATTTCAGCGATGGTCTTGCCGGCCACCTTCACCGCCAGGGCTTCGGGCCGAAGACGGGCGCCGCCGCAGACAGGGCAGGGGGTCTCGGACTGGTAGCGGCCCAGCTCCTCGCGCACCCAGCTAGAATCGGTCTCGCGCCAACGGCGCTCCAGATTCGGCAGGACCCCCTCGAAGGTCTTGGTCACCTCATAGCGACGGGCGTTGTCGTCATAGACGAACTTGATCTTTTCCGCGCCCGAGCCGTGCAGCACCACCTCGCGCGCCTTGTCCGGCAGCGTGCGCCAGGGCACATCCATGGAAAAGCCGAAGTGCCTGGCCAGGGCCTGCAGGGTCTGGGTGTAGAGGGGCGAGGGGCCGCGCGCCCAGGGCGCCACGGCGCCTTGGTGCAGGGTCTTGTCCCCGTCGGGCGCCACAAGGTCGACGTCGAAGGCGAGCCGTGCGCCCAGTCCGTCGCAGGCCGGACAGGCCCCGGCCGGACTGTTGAATGAGAACAGCTTGGGCTCGATCTCGGGGATCGAGAAGCCCGAAACCGGGCAGGCGAACTTCTCCGAGAACAGGATCCGCCGCGGCGCCGTCTCGCCCTCGGCCGCATCCGCCCACTCGGCCACGGCGATCCCGTCGGCCAGGCGCAGCGCCGCCTCCAGGCTGTCGGCGTACCGGGTCTCGAGCCCGGCGCGGGTGACCAGGCGATCCACGACCACGTCGATGTCGTGCTTGAACGTCTTCTCGAGGGTCGGGGCGTCCTCAATGGGATAGAAGGCCCCGTCGATCTTCAGCCGCTGATAGCCGGCCTTTTGCCACTCGGCGATTTCCTTGCGGTATTCGCCCTTGCGGCCGCGCACCACCGGCGCGAGCAGATAGATTCGCTCTCCATCGGGCAGGGCGGTGAGCTTGTCGACCATCTGGCTGACGGTCTGGCTTTCAATCGGCAGACCCGTGGCCGGCGAATAGGGCACGCCGATGCGCGCCCAGAGCAGGCGCATATAGTCATGGATCTCGGTCACCGTGCCCACCGTGGAGCGCGGATTTCGGCTGGTGGTCTTCTGCTCGATGGAGATGGCCGGGGAGAGGCCCTCGATCAGGTCCACATCCGGCTTGCTCATCAGCTCCAGGAACTGGCGCGCATAGGCCGAGAGGCTCTCGACATAGCGGCGCTGACCCTCGGCATAGATGGTGTCGAAGGCGAGACTGCTCTTGCCCGAGCCCGAAAGGCCGGTGAGCACGACGAGCTGATCGCGCGGAATGTCGACGCTGACATCCTTGAGATTGTGCTCGCGGGCGCCTCGCACCCGGATATGGCGGCTCGGTTCGGTCATGCTCGGAGGTCTGAAAAGGGGGCCCGGACGGAGGATCGCCCAATCTGCCCCAGATAGGCGCCGGAGTCGCCGGATGCGTCCAGAACAAAACAGAAACGTGCGATTTTGCCGCCACAACGGGTCCCGCGAGCGGCCAGGGCCCTTGCAATCAGCGGGGAAGGTCCGAGATTCCGGCGCATGCTGAACCTTGTCCTCAACGGCGAACCCCGCGCCTTCGCCGCGCCGCTGGATGTGGCCGGGCTGATCGCGCACCTGGAGCTGGACGCCCGAAAGGTGGCGGTGGAGCGCAATCTCGCCATCGTGCCGCGTTCGGCCTATGCCGACACTCACCTCCTGGAGGGAGATCGGATCGAGATCGTGACCTTTGTGGGAGGCGGCTGATGGACGGAGCGACCCTCGTGGCGGACGACGCCTGGACCGTGGCGGGCCGGACCTTCCGCTCGCGCCTGATCGTCGGCACCGGCAAGTACAAGGACTATGCGCTCAACGCCGCGGCGGCCGAGGCCGCCGGCGCCGAAATCGTCACCGTGGCCCTGCGCCGGGTCAACCTGTCCGATCCCAGCCAGCCCCTGCTGAGCGACCATGTGCGGCCCGACCGCTTCACCTATCTTCCCAACACCGCCGGCTGCTTCACCGGCGAGGAGGCGGTGCGCACGCTTCGCCTGGCGCGCGAGGCGGGCGGCTGGGACCTCGTCAAGCTGGAGGTGCTGAGCCGCACGGCTCACCTCTTGCCGGACATGGAGGAGACGCTGCGGGCCCTGAAGCTTCTGGTGGCCGACGGCTTTTCCGTGATGGTCTATTGCACCGACGATCCGGTCTTCGCCCTCAAGCTGGAAGAGGCGGGGGCGGCGGCCATCATGCCCGCGGCGGCGCCCATCGGCTCGGGTCTGGGCATCCAGAACCGGCTCAATCTGCATTTCATCGTCGAGCAGGCCAAGGTTCCGGTCCTGGTGGACGCGGGGGTAGGCACGGCCTCGGACGCCGCGGCCGCCATGGAGCTGGGATGCGACGCGGTGCTGATGAACACCGCCATCGCCGAGGCCAAGGATCCGATCCGCATGGCCCGCGCCATGAAGGCCGCCGTCGCCGCTGGCCGGGACGCCTATCTCGCCGGCCGTATGCCCAGGCGCCTGTACGCCGAGGCGTCTTCGCCGATGAGCGGAATGATCTGACCTCAATAGACGGCTGCATCCGGAGGCGCTCCGCCCAACTGGCGGCGGGATCGGGGCAGCGCTACACCTGAGGCGGGGACACGCGCGCGATTCGAGGAGAGTCCATGACCCGCAAGCCCGCCGAGCGCGCGCCGACCCTTGCCGGGCGCAAGCTCAAGCCGTCCACCCTGATGATGGGGCACGGCTATGATCCCCAGCTCTCCGAGGGCGCCCTCAAGCCGCCGATCTTCCTGACCTCGACCTTCGTGTTCGAGAACGCCGCCGCCGGAAAGCGGTTCTTCGAAGGCGTCACCGGGCGCCGGCCGGGCGGGGCCGAGGGGCTGGTCTATTCCCGATTCAACGGCCCGGATCAGGAGATCCTCGAGGATCGTTTGAGCATCTGGGAGGAGGCGGAGGCGGCGCTCAGCTTCTCCAGCGGCATGGCGGCCATCGCCACCGTCCTTCTGACCCTGGTCCAGCCGGGCGACGTGATCGTCCATTCCTCGCCCCTTTACGCCGCCACCGAGACCCTGATCGGTCGGGTGCTGGGCCGGTTCGGGGTGCGATTCTTCGACTTTCCCGCCGGCGCCACGCGCGACGACATCGCCAAGGTGCTTGCCGCCGCCTCGGCCGAGGGCCGCGTGCCCCTGATCTATCTGGAGAGCCCGGCCAACCCGACCAATGCGCTGGTGGACGTGGAGGCCGTGGCCGCCGCCCGCGACGCCATGCCCGGCGAGACCCGCCCGCCGATCGTCATCGACAACACCTTCCTGGGCCCGCTCTGGGCCAAACCGCTCAAGCAGGGCGCCGATCTGGTGGTCTATTCCCTGACCAAATATGCCGGCGGCCACAGCGACCTCGTCGCCGGCGGCGCGGTGGGGAGCAAGGCCCTGCTGGATCCGATCCGCGCCCTGCGCAACACCATCGGCACCATCCTTGACCCGCATTCGTCCTGGATGCTGCTGCGCAGCCTCGAGACCCTGGAGCTGCGCATGAGCCGGGCCGGCGAGAACGCCGCCAAGGTGTGCGCCTACCTCCGTGACCACCCCAAGGTCGAGACGGTGGGCTATCTGGGCTTTCTCGATCCCGCCAGTCGCCAGGCCGATATCTTCCGCCGCCATTGCAGCGGCGCCGGTTCGACCTTCTCGCTCTACCTCAAGGGCGGCGAGGCGCAGGCCTTCGCCTTTCTCGACGCCCTGAAGATCGCCAAGCTGGCGGTGAGCCTGGGCGGCACCGAGACCCTGGCCTCGCACCCGGCCAGCATGACCCATCTCTCCGTCCCCGACGCGCGCAAGGCGGCGCTGGGCATCAGCGACAATCTGGTGCGCATCTCCATCGGTGTGGAGGACGCCGACGACCTGATCGCCGACCTTGGCCAGGCGCTCGGCGAGGTCTGAGGCGCGCGGGCGAGACTTGCCCGCCGCGCCATAGAGGGCGACAACCTCTTGCATCGGTGAGGGGGCGCGCATGACGAGACTGGCCGGCCGCAGAGCGATCGTCACCGGCGCCGCGTCGGGCATCGGCCAGGCCAGCGCCCTGCTTTTCGCCCAACAAGGCGCCGAGGTTCTGGCGGTGGATCGCCCAGGAGTGGCCTTCGCCTTCGACGAGGTCGCCGGGCCTGGCCGTATCTTGCCCCTGGCCCTGGACGTCACGGACGAGGCGGCGCCGGAGGCGGCCGTGGCCGCCGCCAACGCTCAATTTGGCGGCCTCGATATCCTGTTCAACAATGCCGGGGTCGGCGCATCGGTCCTGGCCGCCCAGATGAGCGACGAGGCCTGGGATCAGGTGCAGGCGGTCAATCTGCGGGCGGTGTTCCGCTTTGCCCGGGCGGCGATCCCTTTGCTCATCAAGTCCCCCGCCGGGCGGATCATCAACACCGCCAGCGTCATGGCCCAGGGCGCGGACTATGGCCTGGCGGCCTATTGCGCGGCCAAGGCCGGCGTGCTCGGCCTGACCCGCACCCTGGCTCTGGAGCTTGGCCGACACGGCGTCACGGTCAACGCCCTGATGCCCGGGGCCATTCTCACCGGCATGACCCGCGACAGCTTCGCCCGGCCCGAGGTGGCCGAGGTCTGGGCGCGCAAGTCGGTGCTACGCCGCCTGGGCGAACCGCGCGACGTGGCGGCCGTGGCTCTGTTCCTGGCCTCGGACGACGCCGGCTTCGTCACCGGTCAGGCTCTGGCCGCCGATGGCGGGCTCACCCTGCGCATCTAAGGGCGCCGCCCGCCCCCTGAGATCCCCCAGTCCCCCCCTTCGAAGGCCTCAACCGATGCGTCTCGCCAGCCTGACCCTCGCCGCCTGTCTCGCCCTCGCCGCCGTGGCGACCGCCGATCCGGCGCCGCCGCCCAACAGTCTGGACGCCATTCTTGCCGCGGCTCCGGCGTCGGCCTGGCGCGACATTCCCCAGGACCGCCTGGTCTATCTGACCCTTCCCCAGGGCCGGGTGATCTTCGAGACGGCGCCCCGCTTCGCCCCCAACCATGTGGCCAATCTGCGCAAGCTGGCCGCCGCGCACTTCTTTGACGGCCTGTTCGTGGTTCGGGTGCAGGACGACTATGTGACCCAGTGGGGCGACGCCGCGGCCGACCGGCCAAGAGGCGGGGCCGCGGCCCGTCTGGCGGCGGAGTTCGATCATCCCTACGGCTCCGACGAGCCCTTCACACCTCTGCCGGACCCGGACACCTATGCCCCGGAGACCGGATTCACCGATGGCTTTCCCGTAGCCCGGGACCCGTTGAGCGGCCGGGCCTGGCTGACCCATTGCTACGGCATGGTCGGGGCGGGACGGGACCTGGCCGCCGACTCGGGCAACGCTGGGGAGCTCTACGCCGTGATCGGACAGGCCCCGCGCCAGCTCGATCGCAATGTCACCCTGCTCGGCCGGGTGGTGCAGGGGATGGAGTATCTCTCGAGCCTGCCGCGTGGCCATGGCGACCTCGGATTCTATGAAAAGCCCGAGATGCGCACGAAGATCATCGGCCTTGCCTTCGGAGATCAGCTCCCCGCGGCGGAGCAGGTGCATCTTCAGGCCTTGCGCACCGACACCCCCGCCTTCGCCGCCCTGCTGCACAACCGCCGTTACCGTCAGGACGCCTTCTACAAGACCCCGGCCGGCCGAATCGACGTGTGTAATCTCCCGCTTCCGGTTCGCGAGGCGAAATAGGGCGACGGCTCCCCCGGGGCAGGGGCCTTGATGGTCCAGACGGGCCCGGGCAGAGATACGACGTGAACCGATTTTCAGGACCTTTCCGCACATGCGCCGCCTTCTCATCCTGGCCCTCCCGATGATCGCCGCCTCCAGCCTTTCAGCCGCGGCCGCCGCGGCGCCGGACGATCCCTTCCTGTGGCTTGAGGACGTCCACGGCGCGCGGGCCATGGCCTGGGTCGAGGCGCACAACGCCGCGACGACGGCGGCGCTGGAGGCCGACCCGCGCTATGCCGTCCTGTCGCAGCAGGCCCTGGAGATCGCCGGCGCCAAGGACCGGATCCCCCAGCCGGAGTTCCTGCACGGGGCGATCTACAACTTCTGGCAGGATCCCGATCACCTGCGCGGCGTCTGGCGGCGCACGACCCTGGACGACTATCGCTCCAACGACCCGCACTGGACGACGGTTCTGGACATCGACGCTCTGGGCAAGGCCGAGGGCAAGAGCTGGGTCCTCAAGGGCGTGGATTGCCTCAAGCCTGCGGAACGGCGGTGTCTGATCTCGCTCTCCGAAGGGGGCGAGGACGCCGTGGAGATCCGCGAGTTCGATCTCGAGACCGGACAGTTCGTTCCTGGCGGCTTTCACCTGACGCGCGGCAAGCACCGCGTGGCGTGGGAGGACGCCGATCACATCCTGGTGGCCAGCGCGTTCACCCCGGGGGACCAGACCGAGTCGGGCTATCCCTACATTGTCAAACGTCTCGCGCGGAGCGAGGCCCTGGCGAACGCCGTCGAGGTGTTTCGCGGCGACAAGAGCGACGGCGGCTACGGCGTCACGCCCGCCGTCCTGCGCGATAGCCAGGGCCATACCCTGGCCCTGATCGATCGACCGCTCGACACCTTCCACGGTCAGACCTGGGTGATCACGGACCAGGGCGTGAAGCGCATGGCGATCCCGGCCAAGGCGCAGGTGGCCGAACTGGTGGACGGTCGCGTGATCGTGAACCTGGACGAGGCCTGGAGCGTGGGGGGGCAGACCTTCCCGGCCGGAGCCCTGGTCTCGCTCGACCTCGACGCAGTGAAGGCGGATCCCGAGCATCTGGCGGCTCGCCTCGTCTGGGCGCCTGGCCCGCGAGAGGCGGGCGGGGAGGTGACCTCGACACAAAGCCGGCTGGTGCTGTCCCGCCTCGACAATGTGCGCGGCGAAGCCTTCGCCTATCGCCCTGACGGCCCGGGCTGGAACGCGGTGAAGATCGCTCTTCCCGACAATCTCTCGGTGCGTCTGGGATCGTCCGACCTCAAAGCGGACCGAGCCTTCGTCGACACCAGCGGCTTTTTGGACCCCCAGACCCTGTGGTTGGCCAACACGGCCACCGGCGAGGCCGAGGCGCTCAAGCGCCTGCCGCCACAGTTCGACGCTTCGGGCCTGGTGGTGGAGCAGTTCGAGGCCGCGTCCACGGACGGGACCAAGGTTCCCTATTTCGTCGTCCACCGGCGCGATATCCCGCTGAACGGGGCCACGCCCACCCTCATGACCGCCTATGGCGGCTTCCAGGTCAGCAATACGCCCGCCTATTCCGGAACCATGGGCAAGCTGTGGCTGGAGCGGGGCGGGGCCTATGTCCTGGCCAATATCCGCGGCGGCGGCGAGTTTGGCCCGGCCTGGCACGAGGCGGGTCTCGGGGTGAAGCGTCAGATCATCTATGACGACTTCGCCGCCGTCGCGAAGGACCTCTTCACGCGCAAGATCACAAGTCCGCGGCGCCTGGGCATTATGGGCGGCTCCAACGGCGGCCTGCTCATGGGCGTGGAGTTCACCCAGCACCCCGATATGTGGCGCGCGGTGGTGATCGAGGTGCCGCTGCTGGACATGATTCGCATCTCGAAGATCGCGGCGGGCGCCTCCTGGCAGGGCGAGTATGGCGACGTGAACGCCGATCCGGCGGTCATGGCCTTCTGGCTGAAGACCTCGCCCTATCAGAACCTCAAGGCGGGCGTGGCCTATCCCAAGCCCTTCATCTTCACCACCACCAAGGACGACCGGGTGGGCCCGCAGCACGCCCGCAAGTTTGCCGCCAAGATGGAGGCCATGGGCCTTCCGTTCTATTTCTACGAGAACACCGAAGGCGGTCACGGGACGGGCGCGGACCTTAAGCAGGCCGCCAAGGTCACGGCTCTGACCATGACCTATCTGCAAGAGCAGCTGATGGATTGACCCGAAGGGCGGGGGGGACGCGGCGCCGCGCGGCTCGCGTGGCCCGCGAATGACCGGGCGTTCGGACCGAATCGAAAATGGCGCGAGTGACGGGACTTGAACCCGCGGCCTCCGGCGTGACAGGCCGGCGCTCTAACCAACTGAGCTACACCCGCGTCCGTCGCGGCTGGAGCAGGCCAGTCGCGAGAAGGGGCGTCTGATAGGGCGGGGCCGGGGTGGCGTCAACGGGTCGCGCGCGCCGATGCGGCCCGCCGGCGGCTGCGACACGGATTTTTTTTGGGCGGATGACGGGCGCCGCCGCTCCACCCTCGGCCAACGAAACGCGACGTCGCGCGCCATGGGGTTTGCCCCTGGCGGGGGCTTGGTCTAAGACCCGCGCGCCATGACCGCACTCCTGATGAACTATCTGCCGATCGTGATCTTTTTCGCGATCGCCGGGGCTCTCGGCGCCGCCTTCATCCTCGCCGCCGCCATCGTGGCGCCCAAGGCGCCGGACCCCGAAAAGCTGTCGGCCTATGAGTGCGGATTCAATGCCTTTGACGACGCCCGGATGAAGTTCGACGTCCGATTCTATCTGGTCTCGATCCTGTTCATCATCTTCGACCTCGAGGTCGCCTTCCTGTTCCCCTGGGCCGTGGCCCTGATGAAGATGCCGCACCCCACGGCGGTGTTCGCCTTCTGGAGCATGATGGGCTTTCTGGGCGTCCTGACCGTCGGCTTCATCTATGAGTGGCGCAAGGGGGCCCTGGAATGGGAATGATCGAGCCCGCCAAGCCGGCCCTGACCGCGGCGCGCGCCCAGGTCGAGGGCTATGATCCCCGCCTGCACGATCCCTATTTCGACGGGGTCAATCGCCAGCTCGCGGACAAGGGCTTCGTCACCGCCGCCGCTGACGACCTGATCAACTGGGCCCGCACGGGCTCGTTGATGTGGATGACCTTCGGGCTCGCCTGCTGCGCCATCGAGATGATGCAGGTGTCCATGCCGCGCTATGACCTGGAGCGGTTCGGCGTCGCCCCGCGCGGCAGCCCGCGCCAGTCGGACGTGATGATCGTCGCCGGCACCCTGACCAACAAGATGGCCCCGGCCCTGCGCAAGGTCTACGACCAGATGCCAGAGCCCCGCTACGTCATCTCGATGGGCAGCTGCGCCAATGGCGGCGGCTACTATTATTTCAGCTATTCGGTGGTGCGCGGCTGCGACCGGATCGTGCCGGTGGACATCTATGTGCCCGGCTGTCCGCCCACGGCCGAGGCCCTGCTCTACGGCATTCTGCAGTTGCAGAAGAAGATCCGGCGTACGGGAACCATCGAGCGCTGAGGCGCCCCCCTGCGCGAGACGAAGTGAGACGAAGGACGAGATCGGCATGGAATGGCGAGTGGCCGATGAGGAGCTGAGCCGGCTGGGCGAGGCTGTGGCGCGTGCGACTGGCCTTGATGCGGAGGCCCTGGTCCTCGCCCATGGCGAGCTGGGCCTGAACGTCCCGGCCGCCCGGATCGTCGAGATCCTGACCGCGCTTCGGGATGCGCCGGAGCTTCGCTTCACCCAGCTCATCGACCTGACGGCGGCGGACTACCCACAGCGCGCGCGCCGTTTCGAGGTGGTCTACCACCTGCTCTCCATGTCGAAGAACCGGCGCCTGAGGGTCAAGGCGGCTGCGGACGAGGCGACGCCGGTCGACTCGGTTGTGGGCGTGTTTCCGGGCGCTGACTGGTTCGAGCGCGAGGCGTTCGACATGTATGGCGTGTTCTTTGCGGGTCATCCGGACCTTCGGCGTCTGCTGACCGATTACGGCTTCCACGGCCATCCGCTGCGCAAGGACTTCCCCATGACCGGCTATGTGGAGGTCCGCTATGACGACACCCTCAAGCGCGTGGTCTACGAGCCGGTGAAGTCGGTGGAGTTCCGCAGCTTCGATTTCCTCTCCCCCTGGGAGGGCGCTCATTACGAGGCGCCGCCGGCGCCCACGACCGAGGGAGGCGCGGCATGAGCATCGAGGCCGTCCAGGACGTCGCGGCGGACGAGACGCCGGTCCGCAAGTTCACCCTCAATTTTGGGCCGCAGCATCCGGCCGCCCACGGCGTGCTGCGCCTGATCCTGGAGCTGGATGGCGAACTGGTGGAGCGGGTCGACCCGCACATCGGTCTGTTGCACCGGGGCACCGAAAAGCTGATCGAGGCGCGGCCCTACACCCAGGACACGCCCTATTTCGACCGGCTGGACTATGTGGCGCCGATCAACCAGGAGCACGCCTTCGTGCGGGCCATTGAGCGGCTGGCGGGCATCGAGGTTCCGATCCGCGCCCAACTGATCCGCGTGCTCTATTGCGAGATCGGGCGGATCCTCAACCACCTGATGAACGTCACCACCCAGGCCATGGATGTGGGGGCCCTGACCCCGCCGCTCTGGGGCTTCGAAGAGCGCGAAAAGCTGATGGTGTTCTATGAGCGCGCCTCGGGGGCCCGCCTGCACGCCAACTATTTCCGCCCGGGCGGCGTGCGGCAGGATCTGAGCGAGGCCCTGATCGAAGATATCGACCGCTGGGCGGTCGCCTATCCAAAGACCCTGGACGAGATTTCGGCCCTGGTGACCGAAAACCGGATCTTCAAGCAGCGCAATGTCGATATCGGCGTGGTTAGCAAGGACGAGGCGGTGGCCTGGGGCTTCACCGGCGTCATGCTGCGAGGCTCGAATGTCGCCTGGGATCTGCGCCGCAATCAGCCCTACGAATGCTATGACGAGATGGAGTTCGAGATCCCGCTCGGCGTGCACGGCGACTGCTATGACCGTTATCTCTGCCGCATGGAGGAGATGCGCCAGTCGGTGCGGATCATCCGCCAGTGCTGCGCCCGGTTGAAGGGCACGCCGGGCCCGGTCCTGGCTCTGGATCACAAATATACCCCGCCGCGCCGGGGTGAGATGAAGCGGTCGATGGAGGCCCTGATCCACCACTTCAAGCTGTTCAGCGAGGGCTTCCACGTCCCCGCCGGCGAGGTCTATTCGGCGGTCGAGGCGCCCAAGGGCGAGTTTGGCGTCTATCTCGTCTCGGACGGGACCAACAAACCCTATAAGTGCAAGATCCGGGCGCCGAGCTTCCCGCATCTGTCGGCCATGGACTGGATGAATCGCGGCCACATGCTGGCCGACGTCAGCGCCATCCTCGGGTCGCTCGATATCGTCTTTGGGGAGATTGACCGTTGAGCGCCCGCCGTCTCGCCAAGGTTCAGCCCGCGAGCTTCGCCTTCTCGCCCGAGGCCCTGGAAAAAGCCCACTGGTGGATCGCCAAGTTTCCGGCCGGGCGCCAGCAGTCGGCGGTCATCCCCTTGCTGTGGCTGGTCGAGAAGCAGGAGGGCTGGGTGCCCGAGCCGGCCCTGCGTGTGGTCGCCCAGATGCTCGACATGCCGGTGATCCGGGTGCTGGAGATCGCGACCTTCTACACCATGTTCCATCTGGAGCCGGTGGGCGCGGTCGCTCACGTCCAGGTGTGCGGCACCACCCCCTGCATGCTTCGGGGATCGAATGAGCTGATGGCGATGCTGAAGTCCCGCATCGGCCCCAAGGACCAGCTGAGCGCGGACGGCCGCTTCTCCTGGGAAGAGGTGGAGTGCATGGGCGCCTGCGCCAATGCGCCCATGGTGGCGATCCGCGACGCCTATTACGAAGACCTCGACCCGACCAGCCTCGGCGCCCTGCTGGACGCCTTCGCCCGGGGCGAGACCCCGCCGGCGGGGTCGGCGATCGGCCGCAGGGGTGCGGCGCCGGAAGGCGGGGAGACCGTGCTGACCGATCCGAGCCTGTTCGACGGCTCTCGGGCCAAGCCGATCAAGACGTTGCCCAATGCGCCGCCCAAGGCCGCAAAGGCGCCGGCGGCGGCCGGATGAACGACAGCGTCTCGGGCCCTCTGACGCGAGAGGATGTCCGGGCGTATGGCCGGGGGTGGTTGAATCTGGGCTACGGCGTCTGCCTTGTGGGCGCGGTGGTCATGTTGCTGGGCCGGTTCCGGCCTGGCGCGCCGCGCGAGCTCGTCTATGTCGGGCTCGCCGGCATCGTGTTTGGCTGGGGGCTGTTCGCCCTGGTCATCTGGAGGCGGGTCTCCTTGGCGAGGCGCCGCGCGAGTTCGCTCCAGGCCAGGGGCCTGGGCGAGGGCACCGTGGATTGAGACATGACCGGACGGCTTGAAGACAAGGATCGCATCTTCACCAACCTGCATGGCGCGCATGACTGGCGCCTGGAGGGGGCCAAGGCGCGCGGCGTTTGGAACGGCATCACCGAGATGCTGCGTCAGACGCCGGAGTGGATCTGCGACCAGATCAAGGCTTCGGGCCTGCGCGGACGCGGCGGCGCCGGCTTCGCCACCGGGGTGAAGTGGACCTTCATGCCCAAGCAGGAGAGCGAGCGGCCCCACTATCTGGTCGTCAATGCCGACGAGTCCGAGCCGGGCACCTGCAAGGACCGGGAGATCATGCGCAATGATCCCCACCGCCTGATCGAGGGGTGCCTCCTGGCCTCCTATGCGATCCGCGCCCACGACTGCATCATCTATATCCGCGGCGAATATGTCCTTGAGCGCGAGCGCTTGGAGGCCGCCCTGCTCGAGGCGACGGCGGCCCGCCTGATCGGCGAGAAGCCGGTTCATGGCTGGCCCTGCCGCATCCGCGTCACCCATGGCGCCGGAGCCTATATCTGCGGCGACGAGATGGCCCTTCTGGAGAGCCTCGAAGGCAAGAAGGGTCAGCCGCGCCTCAAGCCGCCCTTCCCGGCGGGGTCCGGGGTCTATGGCTGCCCGACCACGGTCAACAACGTCGAGTCGATCTCCGTCACGCCCGAGATTCTGCGGCGGGGCGCGGAGTGGTTCGCCGGCTTCGGGCGACCGAAGAACAGCGGCACCAAGCTGATGAGCGCCTGTGGCCATGTGAACCGCCCCACGGTCGTGGAGGAGGCCATGAGCATCCCCATGCGCGAGCTGATCGAGACCCATTTTGGCGGCGTGCGCGGCGGCTGGGGCAACCTCAAGGCGATCATTCCCGGCGGCTCGTCGGTGCGGCTCCTTCCGGCCGAGCAGTGCGAAGAGGCGCTGATGGATTTCGACGACCTCGCCGGGCGGCGTTCGGGCCTGGGCACGGCGGCGATGATCGTTATGGACCAGTCCACCGACGTGGTCGCCGCCATCGCCCGGCTCTCTTATTTCTACAAGCACGAGAGCTGCGGGCAGTGCACCCCCTGCCGCGAGGGCACCGGCTGGATGTGGCGGATCATGCAGCGCATGGTCAGCGGCGAGGCTGAACCCAAGGAGATCGATCTGCTGCTCGACGTGGCGAGCCAGGTGGAGGGGCACACCATCTGCGGCCTTGGGGACGCGGCGGCCTGGCCGATCCAGGGCCTGTTCCTTCACTTCCGCCCCGAAATCGAGGCGCGCATCTCCGCCTATCGCAGCCGCAAGGGCAGCTTCGCCGGGGCGCGAGTCGCCGCCTGAACCCGGGCCCAGGGCCGAAACGGGCAGGGGGGATGGCGAGGCCGGCGCGTTTCTGCGATGCGTGAGACGGGATGACGCGCCCGGTTCGAGGCGCGCGCGAGGACGCTTGGAGGCCAGATGAACCGTCGCAACTTCGTTGCCGCCCTGCCGGTCGCCGCCGCCGGAACCGCCATGGCCCAGAGCGTGGCGGCGAGCCCGCCCGGCGCCTCTGGGTCGAGCGCCGCGCCGAGCGCCTCGGAGGTCAACCCCGCTGAGCGGCCGACCGGCCATTGGCCCAAGGGCGCCACCCGCTTCATCCGGCCCGACGTCCATGCCGGCGATCGACCCGTCGGGGCGAGCTTCGCCTCGCGCAGCGCGGTCTATGGCGTCACCGGCGCGGCGGGGACGGCCCAGCCCCTGGCCACCCTTGCCGGCATCGAGATCCTTCGCGCCGGCGGGTCGGCGGTGGATGCGGCCATCGCCATGAACGCCTGCCTTGGATTTCTGGAGCCGACCTCCAGCGGCATTGGCGGCGACTGCTACTGCATGTTGTGGGACCCAAAGCTGGGCAAGGTGGTGGGCTTGGCGGGATCCGGCGAGTCTCCCCGCGCCCTGACCCTGGAGATCGCCCGCTCGCGCGCGGTCAACGGCCACCTGCCCGCCTATGGCGCGGTCAGCGTCTCGGTTCCTGGCGCCGTGGATGGCTGGTGGACGCTTCACCAGCGCTACGGAAAGCTGCCCTGGGCCCGCCTGTTCGAGCCGGCCATCCATCTGGCCCGCGACGGCGCGCCGGTTCCCGACGTCATCTCCTATTATATCCGCCGGGGCCTCGCAGGCTTTCTCAAGCCGGGCTCCGGGGTCGAGGAGACGGCCAACGCCGTGCACACCTTCGCCCCGACAGGGGCCACGCCGGCCGTGGGCGAGGTGTTCCGCAACCCCGATCTCGCCCGCACCTATGAGATGATCGCTCAAGGGGGCCGTGACGCCTTCTATGCCGGGCCCATCGCGCGGACGATCGACGCCTACTTCCGGCGTATCGGCGGCTGGCTCCGGTACGAGGATCTGGCGGCCCATCACAGCGAGTGGATCGAGCCGCACAGCACCACCTATCGCGGGGCGGAAGTCTATGCGCTGGGGGCCAACACCCAGGGCATCGCGACCTTGCAGATGCTCAACATCCTGGAGACGTTCGACATGCGTGGAGCGGGCTTCCAGTCCCCGCTCTCCCTGCACCTTCAGGTCGAGGCCAAGCGCCTCGCCTATGAGGACCGGGCCCGATACTACGCCGATCCGCACTTCTCCAAGGTCCCGGTGGAGTGGCTGATCTCCAAGGCCTACGCGGCCGAGCGCGCCAAGCTGATCTCGCCCGATCGGATCCTCAATCCGGTCTATCCGGGCCAGGCCCCGTCCAGGGGCGACACGACCTATTTCTCCTGCGCCGATGGCGAGGGGATGATGGTGTCGATGATCCAGTCCAATTTCCGCGGCCTGGGATCAGGACTGGTGGCCGACGGGCTGGGGTTCATGTTCCAGGACCGGGGTCAGCTCTTCAGTCTCAAGGACGGGCACCCGAACATCTACGCCCCGGGAAAACGGCCGTTCCAGACCATCATTCCGGGCTTCGCCACGCGCGCAGGCCAGCCCTGGCTCGCCTTCGGCGTCATGGGCGGGGACATGCAGCCTCAGGGCCAGACCCAGATCATCGTCAACCGCGAGGATTACGGTCTGGAGGCGCAGTCGGCCGGGGACAGCCCGCGCTGGCACCACGAGGGCTCTTCGCAGTCCATGGGCGAGGACCTTGAGGGCCTGGGCCCCCTGGGCGTGCTGCGCCTGGAAAGCGGGATCCCCGAGGCCACGCGCAAGGCCCTGGCCGACAAGGGCTGGAGTCTGGGGCCCTCGGACGGGGGCTTCGGCCGGTATGAGTGCGTCGAGCGCCACGTCGACGCGCACGGCCAGAGGGTTTGGATCGCCGCCAGCGAGATGCGCGCCGACGGCTGCGCCCTGGCCTATTAGCTCCACCTAACGCTGTTGCGCCTGTTGCGCGGCGTAGAGCGCCACGGCCGCGGCCGCCGAGACGTTGAGGCTCTCGAAGCCGCCGGTCATGGGGATATGGGCCAGGACGTCGCAATGTTCTCCCACCAGGCGCCGCAGGCCCTCGTCCTCGGCCCCCAGGACCAGAACCGTGGGCCGTTCATCCAGCGCCTGGGCGAGGGGCGCCGGGCCGTTCGCATCCAGGCCCACGGCTCGCCAGCCCAGATCGGCCAGGGTGTCCAGGGCCCGGGCGAGGTTGACCTCGCGGGCGCACGGCAGGCGCTCGATCGCTCCGGCGGCGGCCTTGGCCAGGGCGCCGGCCAGGGGTGGTGCGTGGCGGTCCTGCAGGATCACGCCCCGGGCTCCGAAGGCCGCGGCGCTGCGGAAGATGGTCCCGACATTCTGCGGATCGGTGGCCTGATCAACCATCACCAGCAGGCCCTTGGCCGGGGCGGCGAGGGTCGCGAGGTCGGCGGGCGCCAGGTCGGGCGTCAAAAGCGCAAGGCCCTGATGCACCGCGCCGGTTCGGCCCAGAGCCTGGTCGATGGACCGCGCCTCGACGATCTCGGGGCGGATGTGGGGGGCGAGCGATCCGATCCGGCGCGCGCGCTCGGCCGTCGCCAGAAGCCTCAGCGGCGCCGCCCTGGCGGGATTGGCCAGCGCGGCCTCCACCGTATGGACGCCCCACAGCCAGACGGCGCCGGATGGGGCCCTGTCCGGCTTGCGGTCGTTGCGTCGTGGGCGCCGGGTCACTATAGAGGCCCTCCGTTTTCCCTCGCTCGGGCTCTGGCCCGCGCCTGTCCGGCGCCGGCTTTATCATTGATGAGCATCAGGGTCGGAGGGAAAAACGGATCCGGAACGCGCGCTGGGGGAATGTCCCGAGTGGCAAAGGGGGCGGACTGTAAATCCGCTGGCGTACGCCTTCGTAGGTTCGAGTCCTACTTCCCCCACCACGCGAGTTCAGGCCAGATGCGGGCGCGTTCATGAGACGGGCCGCGGGTATAGCACAATGGTAGTGCAACAGCCTTCCAAGCTGATGACGCGGGTTCGATTCCCGCTACCCGCTCCAGTCCCGGGCCGGCTGAGCGCGTGGCTGTCCTTCGTCCTGTCTCTTGTCCTCCTGGCGACAGCGGGTTTCGCGCAAGCCGCGCCCCTGGTGGTGATTCACGGGGCGGCGGCGCGGGTCGCGGTGATCCCGCAGGCGGGCCGGCGCGATGTCGCCGTGATGGTTCTGCAGACCAATCGTGACCTGCCGATCCGCGTGCGCCGTCAAGGCGGCCGGATGGTGATTTCCGGGGGGCTGGCGCGCCAGGTCCATGCCTGCGGCGGGTCATCGGCGCCCGGCGGCGTGGCGATTCGCGGTCGCGGGGTCTTCCCCATGGCGGCCCTGCCGCGCCTGGTCATCTATACCCCGCCGGAGGTGCGCCTTCTGGTCGGAGATGCGGTGTTTGGCGTGATCGGCCGCAGCGCCAGCGTGGAGATGGACCGGTTTGGCTGCGGCGACTGGGTGATCGCCGACACAAGGGGCCGGCTCCATGTGGACCAGGCCGGGGCAGGGGAGACGCGGGCGGGCCGCGCGGGCTCGGCCGACCTCGCCGTGGCCGGATCGGGACGTATCGCCGTGCGCGCCGTGGCTCACGGTCTTACCGCCATCTCCAGCGGGTCGGGGGTGCTCGAGGTCGGGGCTCTCGCCGGCGGGCCAGCTGACCTGCGGATCGCCGGCGCGGGATCGGTCCGAATCGACAGCGGCGCGGCGAGCGCTCTCAGCGTATCCACCGCGGGATCCGGCGGCGTGCGCGCGGCGATCACCGCGCGGAGCCTGACCGCCTCGGTCACCGGCTCGGGCGATGTACGGGTCAAGGCCGTCACCGGCCCCATCGCCCGCCGCACCTTCGGGGCCGGCCAGGTCCTCATCGGGCCCTGAGCGCGGCGACCCGATGACCTCCCGTGATCGGGGTCAGGCAGTGACCCGGGCCCGCCCGCGGCGAACCTGGGGGTTGGGCGCGCGCCTGGCCGCGCCGTCCTGGCTGATGGCGGGGCCGAGCCTCGTCAGCGATCTCATCTGGGGGGCGGCCGCGGGCCTCGGGGTCTTCGTCCTGGCGCTGACGGGACTGATGGCCTGGGGCGCGCGGCCCCAGCCGCTCGCCGCCGCCTCCTTCGGGGGGATCGCCCTGGTGGTGGTCTACGACCTGCTGACGGCCCTGGTTCAGGAGACCGTCTTCCGGGGCTGGCTGCTGGGCGAGGGGCTGAGACGTCTTCGCGGCCCGGCCGGCCCCGTTCTGGCCAGCGGAGTTTCGAGCCTGGGCTTTGCCCTGATCCATCTGACGGCGCCGGACACGACGCCGTCGCGGCTTCTGACGCTCCTGGCCTTCGGGTTCGCGGCCTGCGCCCTGAC
>DAIDGR010000113.1 GCA_027452265.1 Caulobacteraceae bacterium | reverse complement strand
GGCGGGCGCGGTCCGAGGCAATCGCCGCAAGCCGCGCACGATCCTCTTCCCCGACGATGACGCTGACGGTCTGAGCCATGCGCCCAGACTCGCACAGCTCAAGCCTCCTGTGAATCTTACGTTTGTGTCAGTGCACTAGCTTGAAGTCAGGCGTCATAAGAGGCTTAGGGCCAGCCCTCAGCGCACTTCGGATCGGCTTCCGCCCAGCTTCCTCCGCCCAGCTTCCTCCGCGCTGCGCGCTCCGTGCAGCCGGTTCCCCGCGAAGCCGCCCCTCCGTTTGCACACCCGGTCTCGGCGACGGCCAAGGTTGCAGCGCGACGCTGCGCCCCAGGCTCAAGGAGGCCGACATGACCATGACCAGCAACCGCACCACGCCCCGCAACGCCATCCTCGGCGGCGACTGCATCCAGGCAATGCGCAGCTTCGAGCGGGGATCGGTGGATTTCATTCTGACCGACCCGCTCTATATCACCCGCTATCGGGGCCGGGACGGGCGCACGGTGGCCAACGACGACAACGACCAATGGCTGAGGCCGGCGGTCAATCAGATGCACCGGGTTTTGAAGCCCGGCGGCTTCTGCGTCAGCTTCTACGGCTGGGCGAAGGCGGACGTGTTCATGGAGGCGTGGCGGGCGGCCGGCTTCCGCATCGTGGGGCACTTGGTGTTCCGCAAGCGCTACGCCTCATCGGCGCGCTTCCTGCGCTATGAGCACGAACAAGCTTACCTCTTGGCCAAGGGCGAGGTCTCTCCGCCGGAGCATCCGGTTCCCGACGTGATCGACTTCGACTATACGGGCAATCGTTTGCATCCGACCCAGAAGCCGACTTCCGCCTTGGCCCCGCTGATCGAATGCTTCACCCGGCCGGGCGAGCTGGTCCTTGACCCGTTCTGCGGCTCGGGATCGACGCTGGAGGCGGCGCGGAGCCTCGGTCGCGACTGGCCTGGAGTCGAACTTGACGCCATGCACTACGCCACAGCCAAGGCCAGGCTGGCCTGCGAACGGAGGGCGGCGGCATGACCTCGCTACCCCAACCGAGCCGTCTCGGCCGGTTGCGAGAATCGCTAGGAATTGCCAAGGTCGGCCACTTCCCGCCGGCCCGTGCAGAAATTTTCCTGCACAATTCCTACACAGGCGGAATGACCCCTACTTTTTCCAAACTAAATCAGATAGTTGGGGCTATGGGGTCATTTCGCCGGGATGACAAAGAGATGGGTGAAGCCGGGCTTGAGATAGCCCACGTCGTCCTGGCGGTAATGGACGTCGGTGATCACCTTGATCGGATCGGCCCATTTGGCCCCCTCCGGCTTGGGCGGAGCGGCGCCCAGGCTCGGCGCCGGCGCGGCCACGTGCATCGTGAAGACGATCTGGCGCCCGTCCGGCGTCCAGGCGAGGGCGCCGGCCCGCTCCGGCAGGTCGGCCATGACCGCGCTCTCACCCCTGTCCATCCAGCGCACATGAATCTCGCCGCGACCTTCGGGACCGGGCGCCACATAGGCGAGGCGCCGGCCATCTGGCGACCAGACGGGCGAACTCTCGCCGTCGGCGCCGTCGAGCGGACGCTGTTCGCCGCTGGCCACGTCGACGATCCAGATCGTGCGCCGCGCCCGATCCGTGAGGATGTCCTCCGACTCCCGGACATAGGCGATCCGGGTTCCGTCGGGGCTGATCTGCGGATCGACGGCCTGCTCCAGGGCGAAGAGGTCGAGCGGCTGGAACGGCTTGGCCGCCGCCGTCTCACCCGCCGGCCGCCCCTGCGCCTGAACCCCGGGGGCCAGGAGGAGCGTCGCCAGAACGCCTCCCAGAGCCACGCTCAAAACCGCCTTGCGCCTCATCGCCCGCATTGCCACGCTCCCTCGTCGTCCTCGCCGCCCCGCTCTGGAGGCTTGTGCGAGTTCGATTAAAGGGCGGAAGGCGGCCCGGGAACCCCCCTTATCGGAGGTCTGGAGGAGTCCCTTCGGCCGTCAGCACCCGGATCGCCTCGTCCACGGACATGACCGCCTGCCCCTCGCCGCCGAGACGACGGATCGCCACCTGATCCTCCTCCGCCTCGCGCCGGCCGACCACGGCGATCACCGGAACCTTGGCGAGGGAGTGTTCGCGGACCTTGTAGCCGACCTTCTCATTGCGCAGATCGGTCTTCACCCGCATGCCCGCATGCCGCAGGCGCGCGGCCACCGCCCGGGCGTGATCGTCGGCGTCGGAGGTGATCGTCGCCACCACCGCCTGAACCGGCGCCAGCCAGAGCGGGAAGGCCCCGGCATGATGCTCGATCAGGACGCCGACGAAGCGCTCCATCGAGCCCAGTATCGCGCGGTGAAGCATGACCGGCCGCTTCTTGGAGCCATCCTCCGCCACATAAGACGCGTCCAGACGTTCGGGCAGGACATAGTCGAGCTGCAGCGTGCCGCACTGCCAGGTGCGGCCGATGGCGTCGCGCAGGTGGAACTCCAGCTTGGGTCCGTAGAAGGCGCCTTCGTTGGGGATACGCTCCACGGTCACGCCCGCGGCGTTGGCCGCACGCTCTAGCGTGTCCTCAGCCACCGTCCATTGGGCGTCGTCGCCAAAGCGCTGATCGGGCCGAAGGGCCAGCTTGACGCTATCCAGCTCCACCTCCAGTTCGGCGTAGATGAGCTGCAACAGACGCACGAAGTCAGTGGACTCCGCCTCGATCTGATCCTCGCGGCAGAAGATATGGGCGTCGTCCTGCACCATGCGCCGCACGCGCAGGAGCCCCAGAAGCGAGCCTGAACTCTCGTAGCGGTGCAGACCGCCGAACTCCATCATCCGGATCGGCAGGTCGCGATAGGACTTCTGGCCCTGATTGAACACCTGCACGTGGCAAGGGCAGTTCATCGGCTTCACCGCCAGGACCTCGCCCTCCACCGTCTCGGAGGTGAACATGGCGTCATGGAACTTGGACCAGTGGCCCGAGCGCTCCCACAGGGCCCGGTCGAGAATCTGCGGCGTCGCCACCTCGACATAGCCGGCCCCCTCGGTGCGGCGGCGGACATAGTTTTCGAGTGTGCGATAGAGCGTCCAGCCATTGGGATGCCAGAATGGCATGCCCCGGCCCTCCTCCTGCATATGGAAGAGGTCCATGGCCCGGCCGAGCCGGCGATGATCGCGCTTTTCCGCTTCTTCGAGGCGCTTGAGATAGGCCTCCAGCTCGGCCTCCGAGCGCCAGGCCGTGCCGTAGACGCGTTGAAGCTGGGCGTTGCGCTGATCGCCCCGCCAATAGGCGCCGGCGAGCTTGGTCAGCTTGAACGCCTTGCCCACATGGCGGGTGGAGGGCAGGTGCGGGCCGCGGCAGAGATCCTTCCAGCCGCCCTGGCGATAGACCGTGATCGGCTCACCGGCAGGAATGTCCCGGATGATCTGCGCCTTGTAGGCCTCGCCGATCTCCTCGAAATGGCGGATGGCCTCATCCCGGTCCCAGACCTCGCGCTCGATGGCCTCGTCCCGCTCGACGATCTCACGCATCCGCGCCTCGATGGCGGCGAAGTCATCGAGCGAGAAGGGCTCGGCCCGGGCGAAGTCGTAATAGAAGCCGTCCTCGACATTGGGGCCGATGGTGACCTGGGTGTCGGGGAACAGCTCCTGAACAGCCTCGGCGAGCACGTGGGCCGTATCGTGGCGGATCACCTCCAGGGCCTCGGCGCTGTCGCGCGTGAGGATCTCGATGCGCCCGCCATGCGGCAGGGGGCGCTTGAGGTCCAGAAGCTCACCGTCGAGTTTGACCAGCAGGGCCTTCTTCCTCAGGGAGTCGGAGATCGAGCCGGCGATATCGGCCCCCGTCGCTCCCTCGGGAAACGAGGCGTGGCGGCCATCGGGAAAGGACACGTCGATCGTCATCAGATGTCTTCTTCTTCAACGCTCCGCGACCGTCACGGTCGGGGGGGCGGCGGGTCGTGGCCAGAACCGCCCCAGGGATGGCAACGCGCGATCCGGCGCAGGGCCAGAAGGCCGCCGCGCCAGGGACCGTGGGTGATCAGAACCTCGGCCGCATAGTCCGAACAGGTCGGGGTGAAGCGGCATTGGCGCCCGATAAAGGGCGAGAACAGGCCCTTATAGAGGGTATGCAAGACCCTCACGAGGTTCTCATAGAGCTTTACGCCGGCGGGGCCAGCCCTGTCCGGGACGCGCGTCACGCGCGCCGCCTCAGGCCGCGCCGGCGCGGCGAGTTCGCGAGGTCAGGCTGGCGGCGCGGCAGGCGTCCACCGCCGCCTCAAAGGCGAGCAGCGTGGAGGCGTGACGGGCGGGGAAATCCCTGACGGGCTCCAGCATGATCAGGTCCGAGAAGCGTCCTTGCGGCGCGGGGCCGTTCTCTTTGAGCATAGCACGAAAGGCGTCGCGGGCCAGTTCGATCTCCGCCGGCGTCGCGCCCACCACATGGGTTGCGAGAATGGCGGCGGAGGCCTGACCCAGGGCGCAGGCGCTGACCTCCTGCGCGTAATCGGCGACGACGCCGTCGGCCAGGACCACCTCGACCCGGATGCGGCTGCCGCACAGCTTGGCGGTCTTCTCCGCCACGCCGTCGGGGGCGGTCAGGCGTCCCAGTCGCGGCAGATTGGCGGCCAGGGCCAGGATCTTCGTCGAATAGAGATCGTCGATCATGCTCAGCCCTATATTGGGAGCCTTGGCCTCCGGGACAGGGGGGCGTGCGTCATCGGACCTTGGCCTCGGCCAGGGCCTTCACCGCCTCGCCCATGGTCGTGAACCCCTGGCGGGCGGCGCCGCCGACCTGACGTGCGATGAGCGGACCAAGCCAGCCGTCGAAGATCTCGCCATTGGAGAAGATGCAGCCGGACTCGGAGAGCGCCTCGATCTCCAGATAGCGCACCGTGCGCACCAGCCCGCCGAACATGGAGAGCCGCCAATGGATCTGGTCGTTGGGCACCCAGTCGAGGATCACCGGGCGGATCGCCCGCCGCGGCTGGCCGGGCAGGGCCACCTCCAGCTCAAGGGCGCCGCCGATGCGCAGGGCGCCCCGGGCCTTGGGATAGAGGGTGTTCCAGGCCTCCCAGCCCTCGATGTCGCTGATGATCTCCCAGATGGCCTCGGCCGGCGCCTTGACCCCGATCCGATGCTCGATCTTCACCCCCGCCATGGGCTGGTCTCCTTCAGGGCCTGGCCTTGCGCCGCCAGGCAGCGCCCTGGGCGCTGTCCATAACCTCGACGTCGAGCGCGGTAAGCTCGGCGCGCAACGCGTCGGCGCGCGCCCAGTCCTTCGCCGCCCGTGCGGCGATCCGCTCGGCGATCAGGGCGTCGACCCGCGCGGCGAACGCGGCGTCCGGCCCGCCCTGCATCCAGGCCACCGGGTCCGCCTGCAGAAAGCCCATCAGGGCGCCACTGGCCAGAAGCTCGCCCTTGGCGATCGCCCGCGCCGCCCCGTCC
This sequence comes from Caulobacteraceae bacterium, assembly GCA_027452265.1. GTDB lineage: Bacteria > Pseudomonadota > Alphaproteobacteria > Caulobacterales > Caulobacteraceae > Acaudatibacter. Next base: position 8,598 of record DAIDGR010000113.1, on the reverse strand, counting down.
TCGGCCGTTTCCAGGCGTCGCGCCAGGGCGAACAGCTCGGCGAAGGCCTTGGGCGTGTTGAGGTCGTCCTCCAGGGCCGAAATCACGGGCGCCGCCGGCGCCGAGGCGACCGGCTCGACATCCGCGGCCCGGGCCAGGGCGCCGTAGAGCGAGTCGAGCGCGCGCTTGGCCGAATCGGCGGCCTCCTCGCTCCAGGCCAGGGGCTGGCGGTAATGAGAGGCCAGAAGCGCATAGCGCAGGGCCTCGCCCGGCCATTGCGTCACCAGGTCGTGCACCAGGGCGACATTGCCCAGGCTCTTGGACATCTTGTCCGCGCCCATATTGAGAAAGCCGTTGTGCACCCAGTAGGCGGCATAGCCGCGATGGCTGGCGCACTCCCCCTGGGCGATCTCGTTCTCATGGTGCGGAAAGATCAGATCATGGCCGCCGCCATGGATGTCGATGGGCAGGCCCAGAGTGGCCTCGATCATCGCCGTGCACTCGACGTGCCAGCCCGGCCGGCCAGGGCCCCAGGGACTGTCCCAGACCGGCTCGCCCGGCTTGGAGGGCTTCCAAAGAACGAAGTCGGCCGGATGGCGCTTGAACGGCGCCACGTCCACCCGGGCGCCGGCGATCTGCTCGTCCAGGCTGCGGCCGGAGAGCTTGCCGTAGTCGGCGAAGGCGCGGGTGTCGAACAGCACATGGCCCTCGGCGGCATAGGCGGCGTTGTGTCGCACCAGCCGGGCGATGACATCCAGGATCGCGTCCATCGTCCTGGTCGCACGCGGTTCGAAGTCCGGCGGCAGGGCGCCTAGCTTGGCCATGTCGGCGTGATAGGCGTCGAGATAACGGTCGGTGATGACCGCGATGGACACGCCTTCCTGAACCGCCTTGAGATTGATCCTGTCGTCCACGTCCGTGACGTTGGCGGCGTAGACCACATGATCGGCCCCATAGATGTGACGCAGCAGGCGATAGAGGACGTCGAACGCCACCACCGGCCGGGCGTTGCCGATATGGGCGTAGTTGTAGACCGTCGGTCCGCAGACATACATCGTAACCCGGGCCGGATCGGCGGGGACGAAGGGCCGCTTGGCGCGGGCCATGGTGTCATAAAGGGCAAGGCTCATGGGCGTGCTCCTATATAGAGAGCCCCGATCTTTAGAAACCGGACCTTAAGCGCGGCCATGAGCGAGTCATCCAACCCCCCTGGCGATCTCTTTCCCACGGCCCCGGATACCGAGAGCCTGGAGCGCGGCGCGTTGCTCGCCCCTCGGTTCAACGCCGAGGGCCTGATCGCAGCCGTGGCGACGCATGCGGACAGCGGCGAGGTGCTGATGCTCGCCTGGATGAACGCGCAGGCGCTCGACCTGACCTTGAGGACGGGCGAGGCGTACTATTTCAGCCGTTCGCGCCAGAGCCTCTGGCGCAAGGGTGAGACCAGCGGCCAGGTGCAGAAGGTCGCGGAGCTGCGCGTCGACTGCGATCAGGACGCGGTCTGGCTCAAGGTCAGGCCGCAGGGCGACGGCGGCGCCTGCCACGTGGGCCATCGCTCCTGCTTCTACCGCGTGGCCGAGAACCGGGCGCTCGTCCTTGCCGAATGAGCCTCAGCTTGTGCGCGCCGACCTGGCGGAGGGCGGCGGACGGCTCGACCGGGCCCTGGCCCAGGCCCTGCCCGACTATTCCCGCGCCCGGCTTCAGGCCCTGATCGCGGAAGGGGCGGTGAGTCTCGACGGCCAGGTCCTCCATGACGGCGCCGCCAAGGCCCGTCGCGGGACCTACGAGATCCGCCTCCCGCAGGTCCGACCCGCCACGCCCCAGGCCGAGGCGATCGCCCTGCCCGTGCTCTACGAGGACGAGCATCTGATCGTCATCGACAAGCCGGCCGGACTCTCGGCCCACCCGGCGCCCGGCCACCCGGACGGCACCCTGGTCAACGCTCTGATTCATCACTGCGGAGACAGTCTGTCGGGGATCGGCGGGGTGGCGCGGCCCGGCATCGTGCATCGCCTGGACAAGGACACCTCCGGGGTCATGGTCGCGGCCAAATCCGACGCGGCCCATCGTGGGCTTTCGACCCTGTTCGCCGCCCATGATATCGAGCGGGTCTATCTGGCCCTTACCCGGGGCGTTCCCCGAGGCGCGGGGTTGGGCGCAGGCGTGAGGCCAGGCGGGGGGGGTGAAGGCTCCATCGCGACGCGGATCGGCCGCTCGCCGCGCAACCGCCAGAAGATGGCTGTGCTCGCCTCCGGTGGGCGCGAGGCGGTGACCCATTATCGGATCGAGGCGCGATATGGCCCGCCCCAGGCGCCCCTGGCGGCGCGGATCGCCTGCCGTCTGGAGACCGGTCGCACGCACCAGATCCGTGTACACATGGCCCATCTGGGCGCCCCGTGCCTCGGCGATCCGCTCTATGGCGGCGGCGCGCCCGCCCCGGCGATCCGCGAGGCCCTGACCCAGGCGGGCCTGACGCGTCAGGCCCTGCACGCGGCGGTGCTCGGCTTTCGCCATCCGCTGACCGGCGCGGACCTGAGGTTCGAGACCCCGCCGCCCGCCGACATGGTCGCGCTTGAAGCGTTTCTGAGCGCCCTTTGACGATTCCTGTCGCAGCGGCGCCTTAAAGGCGGCGTAGAAGATCCTATCTCTAGCCCGCACTGAACCAAACGCGCGACCAGCGCGTATCAAGCGAGCGATTGTTCGCCTGCCCGGAGGGGAGCCGTAATTACATCATGCCTGGCGCCGCCGCCCTGACCGTCATTTCGCCCGACAGCGGTCTGTCGCGCTATCTCACCGAGATTCGCAAATTCCCCATGCTCGCCAAGGATGAGGAGTTCATGCTGGCCAAGCGCTGGCGTGAACACCAGGATCCGGAGGCGGCTCATCGCCTGGTGACTTCGCACCTGCGCCTGGTGGCTAAGATCGCCATGGGCTATCGCGGCTACGGCCTGCCGATCGGCGAGGTGATCTCCGAGGGCAATGTCGGCCTGATGCAGGCGGTGAAGAAGTTCGAGCCCGACAAGGGGTTCCGCCTCGCCACCTACGCCATGTGGTGGATTCGCGCCTCGATCCAGGAATACATCCTGCGCTCCTGGAGCATGGTGAAGATGGGCACGACCGCGGCCCAGAAGAAGCTGTTCTTCAACCTGCGAAAGGCCAAGAGCGAGATCAGCGCTCTGGAGGAGGGCGACCTTAGGCCCGAACAGGTGAGCTATATCGCCACCAAGCTGGGGGTGCTCGACTCCGAGGTGATCAGCATGAACCGGCGCCTCGCCGGGCCTGACGCCTCGCTGAACGCGCCGCTGCGCTCGGACTCCGAGAGCGAGTGGCAGGACTGGCTCGAAGACAAGGACCAGGTCAGCCAGGAGACCCATCTGGCCGAGACCGAGGAGCGGTCGATCCGCATGACCCTGCTCGAGACGGCCATGACGGAGCTGGGCGATCGCGAGCGGCGCATCCTCACCGAGCGCCGCCTCAAGGACGAGCCGACCACCCTTGAGACCCTCGCCGCGGAATATGGCGTCAGCCGCGAGCGCGTCCGCCAGATCGAGGTTCGCGCCTTCGAAAAGCTGCAAAAGGCCATGCGCGCCGCCGCCGCGGCGCAGAACCTCGAGACGGTCTGAGCCGACAGGCCCGAACCGTCCGGCCCCGCAACCAGAGCCCCGCGATCCGGGGCGCTGGGACCGGGGTCTCAGGGCGCGTTGCGTTGTCGCGGGTCAGGCGAAGACGCTGAAGCGGGCTCGGTCTTCGAGCCCTTGAGCGCGCCGCCTCGGCGCCGGTCGTTCAACGGCGACGCGGTCCTAGTCGCGGAACGGGTCTCGCATCATGATGACATCGTCGCGGTCAGGGCTGGTGGTCACGAGCGCGATCTGAGCGCCGATCAACTCCTCGATGCGGCGCACGTATTTGACGGCCGCCGCCGGCAGGTCCTTCCAGGATCGGGCCCGGTGGGTCGCCTGGCTCCAGCCCTCGATTTCCTCATAGATCGGGACGACCGCGGCCTGGTCGCTGAGGCCCGCCGGAAGATGGTCGAGCACCGTGTCGCCGAGGCGATAGCCGACGCAGATCTTCAGGGTCTCGAAGCCATCGAGCACATCAAGCTTGGTCAGGGCGACGCCATCGATGCCGCTGACGGCCACGGACTGGCGCACCAGCACCGCGTCGAACCAGCCGCAGCGCCGCTTGCGCCCGGTGACCGTGCCAAATTCGGCGCCGCGCTGGCCGATCCGTTCGCCGACCTCGTCCTTCAGCTCGCAGGGGAAGGGGCCTTCGCCGACCCGGGTCGTGTAGGCCTTGACGATCCCGAGCACATAACCGGTCGCCCGGGGGCCGACCCCGGATCCGGCCGCGGCCTGGCCCGCCACCGTGTTGGACGAGGTGACGAAGGGATAGGTGCCATGGTCGACATCCAGCATCACCGCCTGGGCGCCCTCGAACAGCACCCGCTCACCGGCCTTGGCGGCCTGGTCCAGGATCCGCCAGGACGGCCGCACGAAGGGCATGACCTGAGGCGCGATCTCCTGAAGCTGGCGGATCAGGGCTTCGGCGGTGATGGTCGGCAGGTCGAGTCCGCGACGCAGGGGCTCATGGTGCGCCAGGAGGCGCTCGATCTTGGTCTCCAGCGCCTTGGGATCGGAGAGATCGCAGAAGCGGATCGCCCGGCGGCCCACCTTGTCCTCATAGGCCGGCCCGATGCCGCGACCGGTCGTGCCGATCCGGCCGGCGCCCGCGCGGGCTTCGCGCGCGGCGTCGAGATCTCGGTGCAGCGGAAGGACCAGAGTGGCCGCGTCGGCCAGCGCCAGCACATCGGGCGTGATGTTGAGGCCCTGACCGCGCACCCGCGCGATCTCCTCCACCAGAGACCAGGGATCGACCACGACGCCATTGCCGATGACGCTGAGCTTGCCCTGAGCGACCCCCGAGGGCAGCAGGGAGAAACGATATTCCGTATCGCCCACCACGATGGTGTGGCCGGCGTTGTTGCCGCCCTGGAAGCGCACGACGAGGTCAGCCCGGTCGGCCAGCCAGTCGATGACCTTACCCTTGCCCTCATCGCCCCACTGGGCGCCGATCACCGTCACATTAGCCAAGGCTCGTTCCCCAAGACGTCTTCATAGGCTCCCGCTTTCCGGATCTGGTTCGGAAAGGCGCCGTGTCGGGAGCTTCGCCGGGCGGCCTTTCGTCGGCCCTTTAGCGCGCCACGACGCCGCGCGCCATGGCGATGACGCCCAGGGCGGCCCCCAGGGCGGCCCCCGGGGCGGCCTCGGGGCGGCCCCAGGGCGGCCCCAAGGCGACCTCTGTGCCGCCGCCGGTGATCAGGACCCGCTAAAGATCGAGATCGGTTGTGAGGGCCGCCTCGGCCACCGCGCAGTGCAGGGCGATTCCGCGCGCCATCACGCTCTCGTCCAGCACCATGCGGTTGGAGTGCAAGGCGCAGCAGGTGCGATAGTCTCCGCCCTCCGGCGCGGCGCCCAGGAACACCATGGCCCCCGGCGCCTTCTGCAGCACATAGGAAAAGTCCTCCGCCCCCATCATCGGGTGCGGCATCGTCATCCAGGCCTCCTCGCCGAACACGTCGCGGGCGGCGCGCGCCGCCAGATCGGTGATCCGCCCGTCGCAGACCGTGACGGGAAAGCCGTAGTCGATCTCCACCTCGGCGGTCATGCCGTGTGCGGCGGCGATGTTCTCGGCCACCCGGCGGACGCCCTCATGCACCGTGGCTCGCGTGCGTTCGGACAAGGTGCGGATCGTGCCCAGCAGCCGCCCTTCCTCGGGAATCACATTGCTGGTGGTGCCGGCGGAAATGTGGGCGATGGTGATGACCGCCGGCTCGAACACGGGGACCTTGCGCGTCACCAGGGTCTGAAGGGCGGTGACGATCTCGCACAGGACCGGGATCGGGTCGGCCGCATCATGCGGCATGGAGGCGTGACCTCCCGCGCCGACCACCCGCACCCGCAGGGTGTCCGAGGCCGCCAGCAGGGGCCCGGCGCGTCCGGCGAAAACGCCGCGCGGCATGTTGGGCGAGATGTGCAGGGCGAAGGCGACATCCGGCAACGGGTCGATCAGGCCGTCCTCGAGCATGAAGCGGGCGCCATGCCAGCCCTCCTCCCCCGGCTGGAACATGAACATCACCGTGCCCGGCAGGCTCTCGCGGCGCGCGCAGAGGGCCCGGGCGGCGCCCGCAAGCATGGCCACATGGGTGTCGTGGCCGCAGGCGTGCATGGCCCCCGCGTGTCGCGAGGCGAAGGCGAGACCGGTATCCTCGTCCAGAGGCAGGGCGTCCATGTCGCCGCGCAGCAGGACGGTCCGGCCATTGGCGGGGCCCCGCAGGATGGCCACCAGTCCTGACGTCGAGCCGCCCTCGCGGATCTCCAGCGGCAGGCCCTCCAGAGCGGCGCGCACCTTGGCCGTGGTCTTGGGCAGATCAAGGCCGATCTCCGGCTCGGCGTGAATCGCCCGGCGCAGCCCGACGGCCGCCTCCAGGCCCAGTTCGCCGGCGGCCCTCCAGGCCTCTGAATCGATGCGCAGCGCGGTCATGGCAAAGCGTCCTTCCCTGGCGCGGCGTCTCTCCCGACGCCGGTTCTGGACAGATGGTCCGAGGCCGCGGCCAAGTCCAGTCGCGCGTTTCCCGACGGCGGGGTCAGGTGTATGAGGCGGGCATGACCCGGCCGCGCTTTCACCTCGCCTTTCCCGTGCATGACCTGGCCGCGGCGCGGGCCTTCTATGGCGGGACGCTGGGCTGCCCCGAGGGGCGCTCGGCCCCCGACTGGGTGGATTTCGACCTCTTTGGCCACCAGATCGTCGCCCATCTGGTCAGCGAGACAGACCAGGTCGAGAGCCACGATGTCGACGGCGAGGACGTCCCGGTTCGCCATTTCGGCCTGATCCTGGAGCCAAAGGCCTGGAGCGATCTCGCCGCGCGTCTGAGCGCCGCCGGCGTCGAATTCCTGATTCCGCCCCAGACCCGGTTCCAGGGGCAGGCGGGTGAGCAGAGCACGCTCTTCATCCGGGACCCGTCGGGCAACGCCCTGGAGTTCAAGGCGTTCGGCGATGAGTCGCGGATCTTCGCCCGGGACGTCTGACGCATGAGCGGGATTGAACCCCAGACGGTCGCCGTCGGCATCGACGATGTGACCGCCGCCGCACGGCGGCTCGAGGATATCGCGGTGCGCACCCCGCTGCTGGAGAGTCCGGCGCTCAATGCCCGGGTGGGTGGGCGGGTGTTCCTCAAGGCCGAGACTCTGCAGCGCGTCGGGGCCTTCAAGTTTCGCGGCGCCTACAACCGGCTGAGCCAACTCGACGCCGAGGCGCGGACTCGCGGCGTCGTCGCCTTTTCATCCGGCAACCACGCCCAGGGCGTGGCCCTGGCCGCCCGCGCGCTGGGCATGCCGGCCCTGATCGTCATGCCTTCGGATGCGCCCCGCGTGAAACTGGAGGCGACCCGAAGCTACGGCGCGGAGGTGCGCCTCTATGACCGGGCCAGGGAGAGCCGCGAGGCCATCGCCGCGGAGATCGCCAAGGAGCGAGGCGCGGTCGTGGTTCCGGCGTTTGACGACCCCGACGTGATCGCTGGCCAGGGAACGGTGGGTCTTGAGATCGTCGCCCAGACGCGCGAGCTGGGCGTCCGCATCGACCGGCTGCTCTGTCCCGTGGGCGGCGGCGGCCTCCTGGCCGGGATCGCCGTGGCGATGACGACCCTGGCGCCCGGAGCACGCCTTTTCGGCGTCGAGCCCGAGGCGTTCGACGACACGCGCCGCTCTCTGGAGGCGGGAACAAGGGTGGGCGCGCCGCCCGGGCCCCGGTCGCTCTGCGACGCCCTGGAATCGCCCATGCCGGGCGAGCTGACCTTCCCGATCCTGAAGCGGCGCCTGGCCGGGGTGCTGACCGTGGACGACGACGCGGTCGCCGAAGCCATGCGCTATGCGTTCCGGGAACTCAAACTGGTGGTCGAGCCGGGCGGGGTCGCGGCCCTGGCGGCCCTGCTGGCCGGCAAGGCGGCCCTGGATGCGGCGCCGGAGACCGCGCCGGACTCCGCAACCGTGGTGGTGTTGTCCGGCGGCAATGTCGATCCCGAGCTGTTCGCCAGGATCCTGACCCGCTGAGCCTAGAACGCGGTCTTTGAAGAATACCCTCTGACGCCGGTCGGATCGCCGTGACAATCAAGCGCTGCGTTCCCGGAATTGCCCAGAGGGGCTTGAGCTGAAGGCCCGGGAGGGGCGGGGCCCTTATCGTGTGATCTGCCTTTGCGTGGTGATCGCACTTGTCCTGAAATGCGCCCCGATGGATCCTATTAAGGCGCTCTTCTAAAGCGCCGTAATCACGGGCGTCGTCGCCGTCCCGCTGATGGCGGTGATCGCGACCTGCGCCTCCAAGCCCTCGGTCATAGGCCCGTACATAGCCACCCGCTCCTTGCGCGTGCTCGGCGGGATCGCCGCGGCCGTCATGGGCGCGGCGGCGATCCGCAGGGTCATTCCCGGACAGCCGGCCTGATGAACCCTTGCCCGTCGCCTGCCCCAGGGTAAGCTCGGCGGCATGGAGATTCATAAGCCCAAGCCCGTGAGCAATCTGCGCGAGTTCCTTTCGGAGATCGCCGTTGTCGTCTGCGGCATTCTCATCGCC
>DAIDGR010000112.1 GCA_027452265.1 Caulobacteraceae bacterium | reverse complement strand
AGATCTCCGATCTAGCTTGCAGGTCCAGCGGGGGCCGGCGGGAAGGACACCTCGGCAAACAGCGTCTTGAGGGCCTGCGCGGAATAATGGTTCGAGATGAAGTCTAGTGCGGCCAGGGCCCGGGTCCGGGCCTCCTCACGTTGCTCCAACGCCTGCAGGACCGCCTGGGCCAGCGCTTCAGGCGTATCCCCCAGGAACATCAGGCGGCTGGCCGAGGCGATGCCCTGGGCGCCCACCGACGTCGTGGCCACCGGCGCGCCCCGCGCCATGGCCTCGATCACCTTGCCCTTCACGCCGGCCCCAAATCTGAGGGGCGCCACCACCACGCTTGCGGAGTCGTAGAGGGCCTTGAGGCGCGAATCGGTGACGAAGCCCAGAACCTCGACACGCTCGGACGACAGGTCGAGGACCTCGCCCGGCGGATTGGAGCCGGCGATCTGAAGGCGCACGCCCGGCGCCTCACGCGAGATGAGCGGCATCACCTCGCGGACAAACCAGATGATGCCGTCGACGTTGGGCGTATGATTGAACCCGCCAACGAACATCAGAGTGGGCGATCCGTCGCGACTGGCCTTGTCCTCTCCGATCCGTCGCGCCTTTTCGCGCCCGGCATCCAGCGTCTCAGTATTATGGACGTAGGCCGGGATGGCCAGAACGCGGCGATCCGCGTTGACCTCCCGGCGGACGACGGCGACCTCCTCGGGCGAGGGGTAGAATATGACATCGCACTGCCGGCAAACGGCGATCTCCGACTCGCGGGTGCGCGCGATGTCCTCGGGGTTTCCACGCCCATGGAGCGCCATTTCGGCCTCCATCCGTCGAAAATGCAGGTCGTGGCCGTAATACAGAATGCGCGCGCGCCCTCCGGCTCGGAGCGTGGGCAGGTATTTCTCCGCCACATTGGGACGACTGAGGAAAACCGCGTCGTAGAGGTCCTTGCGGCTGGTCCAGAAGGCGTCAAACCCGTCGCGGAACTTGGGGCCGTAAATCACCTCCACGCCCAGATCCTGCAGCCGCGACGCATAGTCACGGTCATGATGCAGGTTGTCCGGCCAGAAGGTGACGGCGCAGCCCAGCTCCTGGTACAGGCGGATATACTGATAGATGGTGCGTGAGCCGGCGTCGCGGTCCCACTGCGGGACATAGTGGTCGACAAAGAGCACGTGGCGCGCGTGCTTCGTGCGGTCCCGGGCGCGCAGCACGTCCTTGCCATGCGGCAGGTGATCGCGTCTCAGGACATCCCTCCAGCGTTCCGCCAGCTTCGCCTGATTGGCGACCTGGTACGCCTTGATCCCGGTCGTCAGGTCGCGGCCGTGGCTGCGGCCCTCGTGGTGGATAACGCTGGAGCTGGGGTTGAGCACGGTGCGGTAGCCGGCCGCCCGGACGCGAAAGGCCAGGTCGGAATCCTCGCAATAGGCGGGCAGGAACGCTTCATCGAACCCGCCAAGCTCTCGCCAGAGGGCCGTCGGCACGGCGATCGCGGCGCCGGAACAATAGTCGACGTCCTTGAGATAATTGAACTCCGGCGCCCTGGCGTCGGAGCCGCGCCCAAAGTTCCAGGCCGAGCCGTTATCCCAGAAGATTCCACCCGCCTCCTGCAGGGTGCCATCCCAGTTGATCAGCTTGGAGCCGGTCAAGCCGACCGACGGGAACGCCTCGAACGGCGCGAGGAGACGGTCGAGCCACGCGGGAAGGACCAGGGTGTCGTTGTTCAAGAGGACGACGTGCGCCCCGCGCGCGGTTTCGGCCGCCACATTGCAATTGCGGAGGAACCCAAGGTTCTGCGGCTGCCGCAAATACCGCACCACGCCCCCGAGGGTCGGGATCAGGCTCGCGGTGGCGTCGCTCGACCCGTCATCGGCGACGACGACTTCGAAACGTCGCTCCCCGGCGGTCTCAAGCACGGTGGACAGACAAAGCAGCGTGTCGAGAAAATTGTTGAAGACGGGAATGATGACCGTCGCATCGAGCGGTCCATCGCTCCGGGCCAGCTCCGCGGACAGGGTCTTCACCCGATCAAGGATCTGCGCGCATTCCTCGCTCTCGGGAAACGTCTCGGGCTTGTCGCGCCGCCGCGCCATGACCGAACACAGGAACCAGTAGTAGGGGACGGCGGCCTCGCCATAGCCGTGGATGATGAAGTCCCGAAGGGTCTGGGTGATCCAAAATCCGTCGAGCCGCTCCGGTGGCCAGTTATCCGGCCCTGCCCGCAGGCGCGGCCATTCGGGGGGTTGAGGCGGCTGATGCGCCGGGCGGGGCGCGTCTGGGGCCGCCCTCTGTAAAGGCGATTCCGTCGTGCGAGGGGGCGTCGCCACGCGCATCAACTCATCGCGGGCATGAGGGTTTCCGAGCCCGGCGCTCTGCTCATAAAAGCTGACCGCCGCCTCCAGATGGCCCATCCGCTTGTGCAGGTGACCGAGATTGAGCAGCAGGTCGTGATCGCGAGGCTTCAGGCGTCTTGCGCGGCTGTAGGCGACCAACGCGTCGGCGTAACGCCCCTCCTCCTTGCGCGCATGACCCAGCTGGACCCAGATGTCGAAATCCTCGGGCGCATGCTGGAGGTGAGCCTGATAGGCCTCCGCCGCGCGCGCCCAGTCGCCCTGATCCCGCGCCAGATCGCCCTCATCCTTGCGCGGACTGGCGACACCTTCGGAGCGGCGACGACGAAACATATTCCCCCAAACGGCCCGGCTTGCCGTCCTCTCAGGCGCCGCGGCGCCGACTCCGATCGTCTCCGCCCGGTCCCAAGACAACGAGAGGCTTCAAAGCCCGTGGAAACCTTGCTGTAGCGGCTGGGAAGGAGCCCGAAACCCGCCGCCAGTCAAGAGCGCGCCGACGGTCCGCACCGCTCATTCGTTTATTCTGTACATATTCCCCTTCCGGCCTGGCCAACCCTTAGGGCGAGGCTGTCCCGACGGTCCGCCCTGGGCCCCTCCCGCCTACCCTCCCTGGCTGTGCCTCAAGGCCCTGGCCCTGACGCCGGGCCGCCTCAGTAAAGCCCGTTCAGACGTTCCGGGGATTTGGCCGGCTTGGCGCCGGGCGCCTTGGCCGGCGCGGGGGGCGGGACCGGGCCGCCGGGCGGGGCGGCCGGGGCGATGGCGGCGTCGCCTCCCAGAAGGGCGTTGAGGTCGAGGGTC
>DAIDGR010000111.1 GCA_027452265.1 Caulobacteraceae bacterium | reverse complement strand
CTTCTTAAAGACGCCTCTCCCCACGCGGCCCCGTCGAGGACCGCGCGCGCGGGCCAGGGCCTGGGTAGCTCAGTTGGTAGAGCAGCGGACTGAAAATCCGCGTGTCGGTGGTTCGATTCCGCCCCCAGGCACCATTTCCCTGTTCGCCCCGGTTCGCGGGCGCGGGACAAGAATCCCTTAGAGCCAGCTCCAAATCCCTCGCCACAGCGCCACGCGGCCTTGCGGTGCGCCCCCCCGGCGCCCAAGCCGCAGGCGCGTCCGGGGGCGGCGTCGTCAGCTTGCCGGCGCGCAGACCCTCACCCAGCTGATCTCCATCCGCGCCGGGAGCGATCCGGGGTCGACGCCATGGCCATTGGCCTCTGGCCAGCGACCGCCCACGGCCAGGTTCAGGATCAGATAGAAGCGTCGGTCGAAGGGCGGACGGGTGGGCGCGCTCAGATAGGGCTTCCCGTCCAGGAGCCAGGTCAGGCGCCGCGGCGTCCAGTCCAGGCCGAAGACATGAGACGCGTCGGGATCGGCAAGCGCGGTCGCGCCGGTCAGGCTGTGCATCTTGCCCAGGGCCCGTCCCGCATGCAGCGAGCCATGCACCAGGTTCGCCCCGCCCGTTCCCAGATTCACGGCCTCGGCGATGTCGATCTCGCCCGAGCGCGGAAAGGCGCCATAGGCGTCGTCGACGGGCAGCATCCAGATCGCGGGCCACAGACCCTGGCCTCGGGGCAAGCGGGCGCGCACCTCGATCCGCCCGTAACGGAAGGCGGCCTTGCCATAGGTGGTCACCTGACCAGAGGCGTAGTGGCGCAGTCTCTGGCGTCCGGCCCCCCGCCCAAGGCGCGCGGGAAACTCCGGACCGACCACATCCCGCGGCGAGGCCGTCAGAACGAGCCCCCGCGGCCCCACCGAAACCGAGGTGGGCGTGTAGCATTGACGCTCGCCGTTTCCCCCGCCCCAGCAGTCCTCCGACGCGGTCCAATGCGCGGGATCGAGCGATCCCGACGTGAACTCATCGCTCCAGATCGGATTGCACGCGCGTGTCGCGGCCTGGACGGGGGCTGCAAAGCCGCTGTTGAGCAGGGCCGCCAGGGCGCCCCCTCCGCAAGCCGCCCGCCAAGCCGCCGCCTCGCGCACGGGTCAGGCGGCAGGCAGACGCAACTCGAACACGGAGCCCACGCCGGGCGTCGAAGAGACGCCGAGGGACGCGCCCATGAGTTCGGCGAGGTGCTGTGAGATCGCAAGGCCGAGGCCCGTTCCCCCGTGGTTTCGGCTGATCGAGCTGTCGGCCTGGGTGAACCGCTCGAAGATCCGTCCCAGCCGATCGGCGGGTATCCCGGGCCCGGTGTCGCGCACCAGGAATCCCAGGCGACCCCGGCGGTCGACCTCGAGCTCCAGACTGACGCGCCCGGTCTCGGTGAATTTCACCGCATTGCTCACCAGGTTGATCAGGATCTGGCGGAGGGCCTGGACATCCACCACCGCCTGCGCGGGTGCGTCCGGCGCGATTCGAAGGTCGAGCCCGACGCCTTTGGTCGCCGCGCGCTCGACGAACAGAGCCTGCACCTCCTCCAGAAGCGGCTTGAGGGTCACGGTCTCGGGGTTGAGTTCGATGTGGCCGGATTCCAGGCGGGAATAGTCGAGCACCTCATTGACCATCTCCAGGAGATGCTGGCTGGCGGATTGGATGCGCTGGGTGAAGCTCAACTCGCGTTCGGCGAGCCGTCCGCCGGCCAGCATGAGCCCTGAAAAGCCGATGATGCTGGTCAGGGGAGAGCGGAACTCGTGGCTCATATTGGCCAGAAAATCGCTTTTGGCCTGGGCCGCCGCCTCGGCCGCCCGCCGGGCCTCGTCGAGCTGGCGGGACTTGAGACGAAGCTCCATCTCATCGACCACAATCTGCGCGAAAATCTCAAGCCGGCGCCGCTCGGTATCGGTCAGGGGCGGGCGAGGCTTGGTGTCGATCACGCACATGGCCCCCATCCGCAGGCCAGAGGCCAGGCGGATCGGCGCCCCGGCATAGAACCGGATGTTCGGATCGCCCAGGACGTGGGGGTTGTCGGCGAAGCGCGTATCGCGAAGGGCGTCGGGAACGTTCAGAACCTCATCGCTGAGGATGGTGAACTGGCAGAAGGAGGTGTCCCGCGGGATCTCCTGGCCCAGCGGCCCGATCTTGGACTTCAGCCACTGCCGCCCCTCGGCGATGAGGGAAATGGTGGCGATCGGGGTGTCGAACAGCTCCGCGGCCAGACGCGTGATGCGGTCGAACGCCACTTCCGGCGGCGTATCGAGAATATCGAGGTCATAGAGCGCCTGCAGCCGCTCGGCCTCATTCGTCGGCGCTTCAGCGATCGAAACCATGCTGCCTCTCCCGGCCTTTCCGCCTTGGCTTATGCCTGTCTCGCCCGCGCGCGGAAACCGGATTAGAAAGAGCTTCCCCGGAGAGATCAGACATCGTGCCCCCGCTTAACGTCCTTTATGTCGATGACGACCCCGATATTCGTGAGCTGGTGAGCCTGTCTCTGGAGCTCGACGGGGCGATCCAGGTGAGCACGGCCTCGGGCGGTCGCGACGCTTTGGCGCAACTGGATGCGGGACTGAAGCCCGACATCATCCTCACGGACGTGATGATGCCCGACGTCGACGGGCCCACCACGCTCGCCGCGATCCGGGAGCGGGGGCATCTTGACGCGGTGCCCGTGGTGTTTCTCACCGCCCGCGCCCTGGAGAGCGAACGCAAGCGGTTTCTGGCCATGGGGGCCATGGCGGTGATCATCAAACCCTTTGATCCCACGACCCTGGCGGCCCAGGTGCGGCGCCTGCACGCCCAGGCATGACGACGGCGGCGGATCCTCTCGCCGCCTTGCGGGCGCGATTCGTCGCCCGATGCCGGAACGATCTCGAGGTTTTGACGGACCTGGCCGGCGACCCGACGCGAATCCAGGATGAGGCCGTGCGCCTGACGCTCCACAGCCTCGCGGGGTCGGCAGGGACCTTTGGGTTCGCCGAGATCAGCCGGCTGGCCGGCCTTCTCGACGAGGCGGTTCGCGAGGGCTCCCCGCTCGATCCTTCCGTGCTGGCGGAGCTGGTCGGCGCCCTTCGCGCGCTCTGAGGACGCGGACCGGCCTCCCACCGGGCCCGACAGGAACCATCCGGGCGGGCCGACGGCGCGCAAGCGGCTCTAGCTTTTGCTCACGGATCGCGCCGGCGGCGAGGCGGCAAAGCCCTTGCGGGTCATGGTTCCCCAACCCTGGGCCCCGGTCAGGTACTGCCAGAAGCCGCGCAGCCGCCAGAGATTGTTGAGCTGTCGATAGCCGAAGTTCTCGATGATCGCGGCGCCCATGAGCACCGCCAGGCTGAGGGCGTTGGGAAAGCGACGCAACTCGCTCTCCTCAAGGGCCAGAGCGGCGACGCTGAGGGCGACGCCGAAGGTGAAGCTCACCGCCGCAAAGGCCTCCAGGAACGCGAAGGACAGCATTCCGGTGATCCAGAAGGCTGGCAGGAGCAGGTAGCCGAGAGCCTCGACCAGGGGGCCGACCACATCCACCAAGAGCACATTGCCAAAGGCCACATAGCCGATGCGGCCATAGCGTGGATTGAACAGCATGGCGCGGTGACGGAAGAAGGTCTCCAGGGAGCCGCGATGCCAACGGGCTCTTTGACGGCCCAGAATCTTCAGATCCTCCGGCGCCTCGGTCCAGCACACCGGCTCCGGGGCGAACACCACCCTGTAGTCGCGCCGTGTCTCACGAAAGTGGCGATGCAGCTTGATCACCAGCTCCATGTCCTCGCCGACCGTCTTGTGGCTGTAACCGCCCACTTCGAGGACGGCGTTGCGGCGGAACAGCCCAAAGGCCCCGGAGATGATGGTCAGGGCCCGAGCCTCGCTCCAGGCCAGACGGGCCATGAGGAAGGCGCGCAGATATTCCATGGTTTGCAGGGCGGCGAGGAAGTTCTTCGGAACCCCCACCTTGACCACCTGTCCCCGGTCGATCACGCACCCGTTGGCGACCCTTACGCAGCCGCCCACGGCGATCACCCTGTCTGGGTCCTCGACGAAGGGACGCACCGCGCGCAGGAGCGCGTCCGGCTCGAGCAGGGAGTCGGCGTCCATGGAGCAGACGATCGGGGCCCGGGCGAGGTTCAGCCCGGCGTTGAGCGCATCGGCCTTGCCGCCGTTTTCCTTGTCCACCACGATCAGGCGGGGCTGGTTGGCGGCGGCATAGACCCCGCGAATCGTCGCGCAGGGCGCGGCGAGATCGTAGTGGCGCACCACCTGCTTGAGCTCGAACGCCTCGATCAGCACCCGCAAAGTGCCGTCGCGCGAGCCGTCGTTGATGACCACGATTTCGAAATTGGGATAGCGCAGGGCCAGGAGGGAGCGGACGCTCTCCACCACCGTGGGCTCCTCGTTATAGGCGGGCGCCAGGAGCGCGATCGGGGGGGCGCTGTCGGCATAGCGCCGCCAAAGCTCGCCCGAGGCCAGGGTCGGCGGACGACGTCGCAGCGCCCGTTCGGCGAGGACCAACTGCCAGACATAGATGGCGTTCTGCAGCAGGCCCACGGCGATCACGAACCAGGCGATCAGCGTCGCCCAGCGGGTGACGCCCCGGGCCGCGTCGAGGATCTGCGGATCGAGGCTCACAGGCCGCGCTCGGCCAGGGTCAGGGACGCCGCCCGCGAGGCCGCGCCCAGATCCGCGTCGGCCACCGCGTGCAGAACGCGCCACGCCGCGGGACCCAGGCGTGTCAGGGCCTCCGCGGCCTGGAACCGGACCCACCAGACCGGGTCCGCCAGGCGCTCCGCCAGACGCGGGATCAGGGCCACGAAACCGGCCCGGCCGGCGGCCAGGGCGGCCGCGCCACGCACCTGCCAGTCCTCATCGTCCACCGCCCTTGCGATCACCGGCTCCAGGGCCGGGTGCATGAGCAGGCCCAGAGAGTTGACGCTGGCGGCGCGAACGGGCGCCTCGCCGCGCAGGGCCGCCTCCGCCAGGGCCGGCAGGACCCGGTAGTCCTTGGCGTGGCCCAACGCCTCGGCCAGCAGGGCTTTGAGGGCTACGGGCAGATCCGGTCGGCCCAGATGGCGCAGGCAGTCCGCCGGCTGGCGCTCCGCCAGAAGGCGCAGCAGGTCCGAAAGCGGGCCCGACCACGCCTCGCGGCGTTGACGCATATCCTCGATCACGCGGTCGAGATTCACCTGGGCGCCCATTTCGAGCAGCGCCTTTCCGGCGGTGATGCGCACGAGGCCTCCCACGCGACGGCCCCAGGCGCGCAAGGTCGCCTCGTTCTCCGGGGAGGGAAACAGGCCCAGGGCCTCGACGGCCGCCAGACGCTTGCGCTCGGCCCCCCGTCCCACCTGGCGCCTCAGGGCCTCGTCGAGGCCCAGCGCCTTGAGCGACGCCACGAGGCGGTCCCGCGCCGGCCCCCGCACGAGATCGGCGGCCTGGAGCAGGATTTCCGCCAGGACATCGGGATGCCGTCTGATCTCGAGCACCTCAGTCTCGCCCAAGGGGGCGTCCTGCATCAGTTTCAGGAAGGTGGCGGTGATCTGGGCGCGGCGGCGCTCCACCCCCGTCTCGCCGGCGTCTCGGACCACGCGCGCCACGATCAGGAGGGCCATCCACAGGACCGCGAAGGCCGCCGTCAGCCAGGAAAAGGTCCAGAGGGCCCGCAGCAGGTCCACGTTCAGAACCTCTTGGTCAGGCCGACCGTGACCATGTGCAGGGAATAGGCGCGGCTGGTCTCATAGGCGCCGCTGAGCCGCAGCACGAGATGGGCTGGAAGGTCCCAGGCGATGCCGGCGTCGTAGGTATGGGTCTTGAGCGTGACCCCGGTGCTGGTGTCGGGCGCATTGGCGTAGCCGCCATAGAGCTGCACTTTGGCGAACACGGGGACCATGGCCTGGATGGCGTAACCCGAGATGGCTTTGCCAAACCGGTCCTGCGTCCACAGATACCGCGCCTGGAGGCTCAGATTGTCGCCGCGGGCGAGGGTCAGGATCGGGGTCAGGCTGACCACCGAATCCATCGGATAGTTCCCGTAGGCGGCGTCCATCTCCCCGGTCAGGGTCCAGTGATCGCCCAGATGCGCGGCGGGCGCCGCAAGGCCCCCATCCACGAATTCCTGAGCCCGGTAGGTGGCGTCGGGCGAGCCCCCCACCCCGACGAATCCGCCAAAGTCGCCCAGCCTCCCGCCCAACTCGGCGTGCAGATAGGTGTTGTCTTCGCCAAAGCGCGAGGTCTGTTCGAGGCCGCCGCTGAGGGTCGTATTGGGGGCGATCTTCCGCGCCACGGCCAGATCCGTCTCCCACCAGGGGGCCAGACCTTTGCTGAGCGAGGCGTAACTCGTGGTCGCATCCACCCGCCAGGGCTCGCCCAGGGCGTCCCGCTCGGACGCCGAGATCTCCTTGAGCAGCTCCTGGGCGTCGGGGCTCGGCGTTCCGTTCAAGGCGGGCGCCAGTCTCTCCCGCGCCTCCGCGTTGCGGCGGCGAAAATAGGCCAGACGCGCATAGGCGATGTGCAGGTCGGCATAGTTGGGCGCCAGGGCCAGCCCCTGCCTCAGGGCCGCCTCGGCGCCGTCGAAATCCCCCGTCGCGGTCAGGGCGAGACCGAGGTTGAGCCAGATATCGGCGTCCTGGGGCGATGTTCTGGACAGGGCGCGAAACTCCGCCGCCGCCTTCTGCATCCGCCCTGCGAGCCGGTCTTGCACCGCCTGATCATAGGGCGACAAGGGCGCGGCCGGCGGAGACCCCGTCGCCGCGAGGGCCGCAGGCGCGGGGGCTGAGGGAACGGCCGGACTCCCGGGCGCGGCCGTCGCGGCGATCCCGGACAGGGGAACCAGCGGAAGCGCGACGACGAGTGCGGCGCCCCGACGAATCGCCGCCTTCACGCGCGCCCCGCCCCGATGGGAACCAGGCGCTTGAGGCGCAGAACGAGTTCGTCGGGATTGAACGGCTTGGCCAGATAGTCCGCCGCTCCCAGTTGCAGGGCGGTCACCACATCCTCGTCGCGCTTCAAAGCCGTGAGCATAATCACCGCACACTCCCGCGTCGCTGATCCGGCCTTCATCCGGCGCAGAGTCTCGAAACCATCCATGAATGGCATCATGGCGTCCAGGACCATGGCCGCGGGCGATTGGCTTGAGGAGAGGTCCAGAGCCTCCTGACCGTTGCCGGCCTGGGCGACGCGATAGCCGGCGGCGACGAGCTTGTGCTCCAGAACCGCCCGCAGAAGGGGGTCGTCATCCGCCACGACAACGAGAGGGTGCAGGGATGCGCTCATGGCCCAATACCTGTTGCGACCTCGACCGTCGCGGCCGACCGCGATGAGGCTGACATAGGCGCAATCACCGTGGCTTGATAGCGCTCAACACTATGAAATTGCTTCGAAGTTGAGTGATCCCTGAATATAAGATCGCACGCAGGCCTTAGGGAGACGGGGCGTGAACCGGGGGTTATTGGCGCTCGCCCTGCTCTTAGCTGTCATTGGCGGCTGGTGGGCCTACACCGCCTACCGCGCGCCTGACCCGGAGAAAGTGTATATATTCAAAGGCGTCAGGGGACCCTCTCGCCCAAGTCAGATCGTCCGCCCCCCTGCGGCGAGCCTCGACCCATACGAAGTCGGCGGCGACCATCGCCTGGCGGTGCTGATCACCGATCCCAGCGCCGGATGGCTCGGATTTGTGCGTGGCTTTCGCTCCCGCGGCATTCCCTTCATGCTCACCTCAGACCCGGCGACGGCCCTGCGTCACCGCGTCGTTCTGGTCTATCCCGGCATCTCCGGCCGCCTGCCGCCGGCCACGCTGCAGGCCCTGGCGGCGCATGTGCGCGCCGGGGGCACGCTCCTGGCCTTCGATCAGCAGGGCGGGGGGCTTCAGGACCTGTTCGGGGCCGGCGATGGAGTCGCCTCGCGCGCCCGACGCTCCCTGACCTGGGCAAGGCCCCGGGCCGATCCCCGCGAGACCACCCTTCGGATCAACGCCTCGGGTGAAGACAATATGGGCACGATCGGGTTCCCGGCGGGGCGGGCCGAGGTCCTGGCCGCCTATGATGACGGCGTCCCCGCGGTCACCTGCCGGCAGGTGGTCGGACGCGCCTGCCTCATGGGCGTGGACATCGCCGCCCTGGCCGAACGCGCCATGAACGGCCGCGGCGAGGCGATCAGCCGCGACTATGTCAACGGCTATGAACCGAGCGTCGATATCCTCTTCGCCTGGATCCGCGACCTCTATGTCCAGGGCGAGACGATGCCGTGGCTGGTCTCCCCGGCCCCTGCGGGGCGGGACGTCTCGATCATCCTGACCCACGACATCGATTTCACGCGCTCGGTGGTCAACGCCAAGGCCTACGCGGACTTGCTCCGCGCCAATGGCCTTTCGGGCACGTTCTTCATCCAGACCAAATATGTGAAGGACTGGAACGACGACATCTTCTTCAACGCCAAGACCGTCCCCCTCCTGCGGGGGCTCCTGGCCGAGGGCATGGAGCTGGGCAGCCATTCGGTCGCGCACTCGCGGGCGTTCAAGGCCTTTCCCCTTGGCGACGGACACGAAGCCTATCCCGACTATCGACCGTTCGTGATTGACCAGACCCATGCGCGGGGCGGCACGGTTCTTGGCGAGCTCCGGGTCTCCCGCTTCCTCCTGCGCAAGGAAACCGGG
This sequence comes from Caulobacteraceae bacterium, assembly GCA_027452265.1. Classification (GTDB taxonomy): domain Bacteria; phylum Pseudomonadota; class Alphaproteobacteria; order Caulobacterales; family Caulobacteraceae; genus Acaudatibacter. The sequence goes on along the minus strand of DAIDGR010000111.1, from coordinate 6,330 downwards.
GCCGAGGTCGTCTCCTTCCGTCCTGGCCACCTGTCCTATCCCTCGGCCCTGCCGCAGGCCCTGGCCGCCACGGGTTACCTCTATTCCTCGGCGCTGCCGGCGGAGAGCACGCTGGGCTATTTCCCCTACCAGACGACGTTTGACCGGGCCGACGCCGCCCTCGAGCCCGAATACCAGTTCCCCGTGGCCATCGAGGACGAACAGGCCCCGCCGCTGCAGGACCGCTTCGCCGCCGCCGACGCCCTGATCGCCGATATCGCCCGCGAACACGGCGTGGCCGTGATCCTGATCCACCCCGATGTCGTGCAGCCCAAGCTCGGGTTCGAGGCCAGGCTGATCGCCGCCTGGCGCAGCCGGGCCTGGATCGGGTCCCTGCGCGATTTCGGGGCCTGGTGGGCGGCGCGCGACGCGTTGCAGGTCGATGTCGCGAAGGTGGGGGGAAAATGGGTCCTGTCGGCCAGGGCCGGCGATAAGCCGGTTCACGATGTGCAGATCAGCCTGCCCAAGGCCCGCGGCGGACGCGTGACCCTCAATCTGGCCGCGGGCCAGGCGACCACCCAGGTCCTGAACTAGGCCTAAGTTCGAGCTGAAGACAGCGCGATGGATAGGCTCAATTGCGACGGCGCAAGGGTGTGTCGTTCCCGAGCGCCGACCCGGCGCGGACCCGTCGCGGACCTTGGCCTCTGGCTCAGAAGAAGGCCGCCAGACCCGTGACCAATGTGGTTTCGTTGGGGCTCCAGCCCCGCGCGCGCCAGTAGGTTGCGGTGACCCCGACCCGGCGATCCCAGGACACGCCCACATAGGGGGCGAAGCTGCGCCGGATGTCATAGAGCATGCGCAGGCCAAGCTCGGCATCGGAAAGGCCCCGTCCGGTCAGGGTCGCGGGCGTATCTTGAGCGGCGAAGTTCAGCTCCACGCGGGGCCGCAGCTCAAGGCGCTGGGTGACGAACCAGGCCGCGGAGGCTTCGATGCGGCCGAGCGCCTCGCCGAGCGTCGAGATGTAGAGCCCCCCGGTAAGGGCGACGCCATAGGGAGCGAGGGTTTGCGCCTGCAGGGCCAGCGAGCTGCGACCGATCGGCGCGACATCCTGGCGCAGGCCGAACTCGAGGTCCGTGTAGGGACCCAAGGCGTGGGAGAGGTAGCCATCCACCTCGGCTGTCTGAAGCCCCTCCCGGCCTCCTCCCTCGCCCTCTGTCCGCAGGACGAACTGGTTGAGCGCGCCTCCGACCCAGGTCTCACCCTCCCAGCGATAACCGCCTCCAGCGCCGGCCTGATATTCGAGCAGGTCAAGCGACCCTCCCGAGAGGATCTGGCCGCCCATGTCCTGGCGCATCATCTGGCGGGCCATGGCCATGTTCGAGGCGCCATAGACGCCGTCCGCTTCGTAAAGCCCGTTCCAGGCCGGAGCGGGGGAGGCGGCAGGAGACGCCGGCATAGGAGGCGAAAGGGGGGCTCCCGCCATTCCAGGCATGGCGTCCATCGGGTTCGTCGCAGGCGGCGGCGCCGCGTCCTGCAGCGCGGCCCCCGCCAGGCCCGCGGCCAGGGCCAGGGCGGGACCGATCATGCGGGCAGCTCGCGCACGGCGAAGACGCCGAACATGCCGCTCGCCATGTGATAGAGCATATGACAGTGAAAGGCCCAGTCTCCTTCCACCGGCGTGAAGTCCCAGCTCACCCGCCCGGCCGGCGCCACGTTCACCGTATGCTTCCGCGGCCGAAATCCCGCCGGTCCGTCAACCAGCTCGAAGAAATGACCGTGAAGGTGGATGGGATGGGCCATCATTGTATCGTTGACGAGGGTCACCCGCGTCCGTTCTCCGGCGCGGAACAGATAGGGCGGCGGGTTCTGGTTGTAGCTCACGCCGTCCAGTCCCCAGATGAAGCGCTCCATATTGCCGGTCAGGTGGATCTCCACCTCCCGTGTCGGCGCGCGCTGATCCGAGTTGGGCGAGAGGGCGACGAGATCGCGATAGGTCAGGACGCGGTGGTCGACCTCCGAAAGGCCTTGGCCAGGCTCGCCCGTGCGGTCGGTCGGCATGGGGGCGATCATCTGCACCCCGGGGCCCATCTTCACGTCCGGCGCGTTGGCCGGATCGCGCATCGACATCCTCATGGCCCCCATGGCCTGACCTGACATCCCGGCCATCGCCGACATGTCCATTCCCATGTCCTTCATGGTCAGCACGGGCCGCGCCCGCAGGGGCGGTACGGCGGCGCTCATACCCGGCCGGGGGGCCAGGGTGGCGCGCGCCATGCCCGAGCGGTCCGAGGCCTCGGCTACCAGGGTGTAGGCGCGGTCCTGCGGGGTGATGATGAGGTCGAAGGTCTCGGCGTTGGCGATCTGGAGTTCGTCCACCTCGACCGGTCGCACGGCCTGACCGTCAGCGGCGACGACGGACAGCTTCAGTCCCGGAATGCGAAGATCAAAGACGGTCTGAGACGCGGCATTGATGACCCGAAGCCGCACGCGCTCGCCCGGCGTGAAGAGGCCCGTCCAGTTCGCCGCCGGATCGTGGCCATTGACGAGATAGGTGTAGACCGCGCCGGTGACGTCGGCGATGTCCGTGGGGTTCATGCGCATGCGCGCCCATTCCAGCCGCTGTCGCAAGGTCTGACCCCGCCCGGCCATCAGGCCCGATAAGGTCTCCTCCTGATAGTTGAAGACCTCGGCATTCTCCTTGAGCAGGGCGAGAATGCGCTCGGGCGGAATGAAGCTGAAATCCGACAGCACCAGCACGTGCTCGCGCTCGCTTCGGATCGGGTCCGGTCCCGCCGGATCGATGATGAGCGGTCCGAAGAGCCCGGTCTGTTCCTGCAGTCCCGAGTGGCTGTGATACCAGTAGGTTCCGCTCTGGTGAGGATCAAAGACGTAGTCGAAGGCGCCGCCCGGCGCGATGCCGGGAAAGCTGAGGCCCGGCACGCCGTCCATGCCCGAAGGCACGAGCACCCCATGCCAATGGATCGAGCTGGAAACGTTCATCGCGTTATGAACGCGGATATGGGCGCGCTCGCCCTCCTTGAGGCGGATCAGGGGGCCGGGAAGGGCGCCGTTGACCAGGGTGGCCGCGCCGTGGCGGCCCCGCACCGGCCAGACGCCGCGCGCGATCGTCAGCGACACGTCCGGCCCAATCGCCGCCTCCGCGGGGTTCAGTCCGGCCGAGCCGCTCGCCGCCCAGGTCGGCGCGGCGCCCAGGAGGCCGCTAAGGGCCAGCGTGCCGCCGCCTGCGCCCTTGAGGATATCCCGCCTGCGCAGGAACTGGGTTCGGCTTCGGGTGGGTGTCGGATGGGATTTGCGCGACATGACAACCGATATTACGCCCCATGGCCTCCCATCCCTCGCCTCGCGGGCTCATAATTTGTGGGGCCCCCGAGGGAGGGGGGCCTCCCGTGCGTAAGGTCATCGAAACCTTCAGCCAAGCGAGCCTCCGCCATGACAGCCCTTCACCGCCTCACCGCCCTCAACCTGGTCCTCGCGGCGGCGGGACCAGCCTTCGCTCACGCCCGCCTCGTGGCCTCGGACCCACCGAGCGGCGCGGTCGTCGCGGCGCCGGGGCGTCTGGTGCTGCATTTCAGCGAACCGCTGCAGCCCATGTTCTCCGGGGTGAGCCTGACCATGCCCGGCATGGGCAACATGGCGGTCGCGGTCGCCACAGCCTATTCCGATGACGCGACGACGCTGACCGCGACGCCCCAGGCCCCCCTCGCCCGGGGGCGCTACCGCCTCTCCTGGCATGCGGCGACGGCCGACACCCACCGCACCGAGGGCAAGGTCGAGTTCGTGGTTCGCTGAGCTGTGGCGGACGCGCTCGTCCTGATCCGCCTGGCGGCCTTTCTCTGCGGCGCCGTGCTGTTCGGCGCGCCGCTTCTCGCCCGTATCGGCGGTGTGAACCCGCCAGGACTCCGCCAGCTCCTTCGGCTTACAGCCTTCGGCGCCGCCCTTGCGGCCCTGGCGACCCTGCCGGTGCAGACCGGGCAGATGGCGGGCGACCCGGTGGCGGGTCTCAATCCCGCGATCCTGACCAAGGTGGTCCTGGGCACCCTCTTCGGGGCCTCCGTTGCGGTGCGGCTCGCCGCAACCTTGGGCGCCCTTGGCCTGGCGGTTTGGCGACCCGATCCGGCGAGCGCCTCAACCAGCCTCATGTTCCTGGGTGCGACCAACCTCGCCAGTCTGGCCTTTGCAGGACATGGTGCGGCGAATCCCGGGGTCCTTGGAGCCCTGCATACCCTGGCTGACATGGTTCATCTCCTGGCGGCCGGCGCCTGGATAGGGGGCCTCGCCCTGCTTCTGCTTCTGCTTTTTGGGGCGCGGGCAACTCCGGAGGCGGAGACGGCGCGGCAGGGGCTCGTCCGCTTCGCCGGCATTGGCTCCGCGGCCGTGGCGGCGCTGATCGCCAGCGGGGTCGTGAACCTCGTCTTCCTCGCCGGGATCTCCAACCTGGGGCGCCTCGGCGACGGGGACTGGGGGCGGCTCCTCCTGACCAAGCTCGCCCTGTTCGCCCTGATGCTGATGCTGGCGGCCTCGAACCGCCTTGTCCTCACCCCGCGCCTGACATCGCGACTCAACCGGGGTCTGGCCGAGGCGCCCCCCCTGACCGCGCTTCGCTGGAGCGTGGCTGTCGAGAGCCTGCTTGGCCTGGGAGTCCTGGCCATCGTCGCCAGCCTCGGGCTTCATCCGCCCCCCGCCGCCGGTCCGTAAAGATGCCGATATCCCTCCCGCCGGCGCGCCGCCGGACAACGTCCCACCCCAAGGGTGACCTCGATCTGCTCTTGGTGGCCCCAGACGACGCCCCACCGCAGGGTCTTACCGACGTGGAGGCCAGAGTGCTCGCCGCCATCACCGCCCGTCAGGCGGCCGCGCGTCATGGCCGGGCCCTTCCCCCTCTCGCTCTCCTGGCCCTCGGGCTGGGCCTCATGATCGGACATTTTGCACCGTCTCGACACAGCGTGGCGGTCGATGGCGGCGCCGGACTCGTTCCCTCGGAGCGGTTGGCCCCATCGCGACTTCTGGAGGGGGGGTCATGAGCCCGGCGCGCGGCTTGGCCCTGACCGCCGTGCTCTCCCTCGCCCTGGGGGGCCTGGGCGCCTGGGGAGGCGCGCGTCTGGCTCTGCGTCACGCCGCCCCGCCCGCGCCGCTTCACGAACTGTTGCACGCTGAGCTGCACCTGTCGCCCGCCCAGGCCGCGCGACTGGCGGCGCTGGAGGCGGACCACGCCCGACGCATGGCGGACCTGGACCGCAGGATGCGCGCCGCCGACTCCGATCTCGCCCACGCCATCGACGCCCACCACGCCTACACGCCCGACGTCCAGGCGGCGATCGACCGCCTGCATGGTGTCATGAGCGAGGCGCAGAAGGAGACCATCCTGCACGTCCTGGCCATGCGCGCGGTGCTCACGCCCTCCCAGGCGGCGCGCTTCGACCGCACGCTCGACCGGACCCTCACCCAAGCCGCACGTTGAGCGACTCCGAAAGCGACACGGATCGCGCGCTCGCTGAGCGGGCCGCCGCGGGCGAAGAAGCCGCCTTCGCCGCCCTGATCAGCCGTCACAAGGCGCCGCTCTATCGGCTTTTGCGCCGCTATTGCGGCGATACGGACATGGCCTTGGAGGCCACCCACGAGGCCTTTGTCGCCGCCTGGTTCGCCCTGCCGCGCTTCGATCCCTCTCGCCCGTTCGGCGCCTGGCTGCGCACCATCGCCCTCAACAAGGGCCGGGATCTCGCGCGGCGCGCGCGCATCCGGCGGCGCCTTTTCGGGTCGGGTCCTTCCAGCGCGCGGGAGGCCGAGGCCCTTGCCGACTCCGCGCTTCCGGCCGAGGCTCGGCTTATCGCCCGCGAACGCGCCGCGACCCTCGAGCGCGCCATCGTCGCGCTTCCGTCCCACCTCAAGGGGCCGTTGCTCCTGACCGCCTTCGAGCACCGCTCGCAGGCCGAAACGGCGGCGATCCTTGGCCTGACTCGCAAGGCGGTCGAGACCCGCCTGCGCCGCGCCCGCGCCCGGCTCGCCCGCGTCCTGGACGGCATGGACGATCCGACGCCCTGACGGCTCGCGGACCGCCTCCAGCGGAATGTCAGCCTCGCGGCTTGTGCGGTGACCCGGCGGCCACTCCCCCGGCTCCCCGCGCCTCGTTTCGAAGCTCCTGGCGGGGCCAACCTGGCGGCGACGAAATTTGCCTCTTTAGGCCGCGTCTCCGGTCAAGTTCGACGCAGCCATGCCCTTTTTTTCGTCGGGCCCCGGGGCGCCGCCTCTTCGGCGACCAATCCGGGCGGGGGTCAAACGAATTTCACAATTCATGTTGCGGTGCACATAAACACCCGGGGCGCGCTCTATTTC
>DAIDGR010000110.1 GCA_027452265.1 Caulobacteraceae bacterium | reverse complement strand
TTCGGCGAAGCTGGGCCCTGACAGGACCGCGATACGGGCGCCTGGCAGGACCTCGGCGGCGACCTCGCTCATCAGTTTTAGCGTTCCGGCCTCCACCCCCTTGGCGCAGATCACGAGGCTGGCCTCCGGCTCGAGGCCTGGGGCGAGGTGTTGGAGGGTGGCTCGGAGATGCTGGGCTGGCGGCGCGGCGAAGATCAGGTCGAGGCCGGCCAGGCCCTGGGGCGCGGCGGTCGCCGTGATCGCCGGATCCAGGGCGACGCCCGGCAGGAACAGAGCGTTCTCATGGGTCGCGTTGATCGCCTTCACGACCTCTGCCTCGCGGGCCCAAAGCGCCACCTCCAGGCCCGCCCGGGCGCAGATCTGGGCGAGGGCGGTTCCCCAGGCGCCCGCGCCGATCACCCCGACACGTCTGGCCTCGCTCATGCCTTGGCCCCCTTGCGCCCCGGCCGGTGCGTCGGCGTGGCGGCGGCCGCGGCTTCGTCCAGCGGCCAGCGCGGACGCGCCGGTGCGTCAAGGTCGTCGCTGAGGCCCAGGGCCAGGCGTTCGGCGCCCGCAAGCGCGATCATCGCGGCATTGTCCGTACAGAAGGCCAGGGGCGGGGCGGCGAAGCTGAAGCCTTCACTCTGGCACAGGTCCATCAGCCTGGTGCGCAGATGGGTGTTGGCCGCGACCCCTCCCGCCACCACGAAGCGACGGTCCCCTGGCCCATGATCCTTGGCGAACAGGGCCATGGCCCGGGCCGTCCGCGTGACGAGCTGACCCGCAATGGCCGCCTGAACCGCCGCGGCGAGGTCGCGTCGGTCGTCATCCGTGTGAAGGCTTTGGGCCAGTCGCGCCGCCGCCGTCTTCAGGCCCGAAAATGAAAAGTCGCACCCCGCCCGGCCCTTCAGGGCCACCGGCAGGGGGAAACGTCGGGGGTCGCCACCCTCCGCCAGACGCTCCAGGGCCGGCCCCGCGGGATAGGTCAGGCCCAGGGCCACGCCGATCTTGTCGAAAGCTTCGCCGGCGGCGTCGTCCACCGTACTGCCGAGGCGCCGTCGCACCCCCACGCCCCGCACGTCGAGAAGCTGGCAGTGGCCGCCCGAAACCAGCAACAGCAGGAACGGATAGGGCGTGTCCTGGGCCAGGCGCGCGGAGACGGCGTGGCCCTCCAGATGGTTCACCGCCACCAGCGGTTTGCCCAGGGCGAGAGCCGCGGCCTTGGCGAAGGCGAGGCCGACCATGACGCCGCCGACGAGGCCCGGTCCGGCCGTGGCCGCCACCCCATCCAATGCGGCCCGGGTCACCCCGGCCTCGTCGAGCGCCTGGGCGGCGAGGATCTCGATGGTCTCCACATGGGCCCGCGCGGCGATCTCCGGAACCACGCCGCCGAAGGGGGCATGGTCCTCGCCCTGGGTGCGCACCGCTGAGGACAGCACCTTCACCCCACCCCCAGGGTCAAGGCGCACCACCGCCGCGGCGGTCTCGTCGCAACTCGTCTCGATCCCAAGAACGGTCAGGGGGCGGGGAAGGCTGTCGCCGTCTTCGCCTCTGGCGCCCGTTCGGGGGCTGTGGTCTAGGTGTGCGGTCATGACAGCCCCAGTGATACGCATCGGAACCCGCGGGTCCAAGCTCGCCCTCACCCAATCTGGCCATATGCGCGACGCCATAGCCCTGGCCGCGCCCGGGGCGGAGGTGGTTCTGGAGCGCGTCATCACCTCCGGCGACCGCATCCAGGACCGGCGCCTGACCGAGATCGGCGGCAAGGCTCTGTTCACCAAGGAGATTGAGGAGGCCCTGCTGGAGGGCCGCGTCGACTGCGCGGTCCACTCCATGAAGGACGTGCCGGCCGAGGATGTGCCCGGCCTTGTCATCGCGGCGGTGCCCGTGCGGGAGGACCCGCGCGACGCCTTTCTGAGCCCGCATCACGCCAGTCTGGCCGAGCTTCCCCAAGGCGCGCGCCTGGGCACGGCCAGCCTTCGCCGCGCCGCCCAGGCCCTGCACAAGCGCCCGGACCTGCAGATCATCCCCCTGCGCGGCAATGTGGACACCCGACTCGCCAAGATGGAGGCCGGCGAGGCGGACGCCATCCTCCTGGCCGCATCAGGCCTCAACCGGCTCGGCCTCTCGCACCTGCCGCGCGGCCTGCTTGATCCGCGCGAATGCCCGCCGGCTGCGGCGCAGGGCGCTCTGGCCATCCAGACCCGGGCCGAGGATGCGGACGCCCCCTGGCTCGCCCCGCTCAAGCATGGACCGACCACCCTGGCCGTGGCCGCCGAGCGTGGCGTGCTCGAGGTGTTGGAAGGCTCCTGTCGCACGGCCATCGGCGCCTATGCGCAGGTGAACGGCGCCCATCTTGTCCTGGTGGCCGAGGCCCTGACCCCCAATGGCGACCGGCGCTTCCGCCAGGAGGGAGAGATCGATCTCTCTGGCGACGACCCGCGCGTCCAGGCCCGGGATCTCGGACGGCGCCTTGGCCAGGCCATCGCGGCGGAGGCCGGGGGCGCCCTTGCCCTCTGACGCGCCGCGCGTCTGGATCACCCGCGCCCAGCCCGGCGCCTCGGCCACGGGCGAGCGCGTCGCCCGCCTGGGTCTTGTCCCCCTCGTTCACCCCCTGCTGGAAACCCGTCCGCTGGGAGAGGGCGCTTTGGACCTCTCCGGTCTCGCCGCCGTGGCCTTCACCAGCGCCAACGCGGTACGCGCCTGCTCCGCCCGGGGGGTGCGAGGCGCTCCGCCCCTGGCCTTCGCCGTGGGCGAGGCCACCGCCGCCGCCGCGCGCGAGGCCGGCTTCGCCGAGGTGGTCTCGGCAAAGGGCGATGTCGCCGCCCTGGCCAGGCTGATCCTCGCCACGCGGGGGGCGGGCCGGCTGTCCGGACCTATCCTGCACCTCTCCGCCGAAGCCCCGGCCGGGGATCTGACCGGCGCCCTGACCGCCGGCGGTCTCGACGCCCGCCGACTCGACCTCTATCGCACCGATCCTGTGACGCTGGACGCCGCCGCCTGGGCCGGGGTCGAGACGGTCCGCGCCGTCCTCCTGCACTCTCCCCGGGGCGGGGAGTTCCTCGCCCAGGCCCTGATCGGGCGGCCGGCCTTCCGCCCGGCGCTCATCGGCCTTTCCGCCGCCGTTCTCGCTCCCGTGGCGGCCCTCGGCCTCCCGACCTTCGCCGCCGCCGCGCCGACCGAGACCGACCTCCTCGACACCCTTGCCCGCTGGGCGCGCGAGATCTGATCCCCATGGCCGAGCCCCCGCCTGATCCGGATATCGCCCAGCCCGACATCAAGGTCCTGAGCGGCGCCTTCTGGGCGATGATGGGCCTGGCCCTCGCCTCGATCCTCGGCGCCCTGGCCCTGTTCGGCGCCATCCATCACACGGGCCATCACACGGGCCCTCACGCGGGCGCGGGCCACGCGGCTTTGCGGCCTCCCTTGGCGACGAGCCCAAGGGAGGCTAAGAGCGGTCAAATATCCCCGCCCGATCCAAACCGGGCAAAGCCGGGGCCGCCTTAGCTCAGCCGGTAGAGCGGCGCATTCGTAATGCGTAGGTCAGGTGTTCGAGTCACCTAGGCGGCGCCATCTTTTCCGTTCCTGACGGCGACCGGGCGAGTCCTCACATGCCGCACTTCGCCCACCCCGCGATTCCCCTGGCGCTCAGTGCGGTGCTGGTGGACGCCATGGGCTATGGCGTGGCCGCGCCGGTCCTGCCGGAGTTGGTCATGCGGCTGGGCCATCTCGACCTGCCGGCGGCGACCCAGGCGAGCGGCTGGCTGGTGGGGATCTTCGCCGCGGGGCAGTTTGTCGCCGCCCCGGTCATGGGACAGCTTGGCGACCGCTTCGGCCGGCGCCTGGTCCTGACCTTGAGCATGGTCGCTTTCGCCTTCGATTATGGCGTCATGGCCCTTGCGCCCAATCTCCTCTGGCTGTTCGTCGGCCGGGGCCTTGCGGGCATGTTCGGCGCCGTCATCGGACCGGCCGGGGCCGTGATCGCCGACGTCACCCCGCCGCAGGAGCGTAGCGCCGCCTTTGGGTGGCTGAGCGGGGCCTGGGGCGCGGGCTTCATCCTGGGGCCGGCCGCGGGAGGATTGATCGCGGGGCTGGGCCCCCGTGCGCCCTTCATCGCCGCGGCGGGCCTCGCCGCCCTCAGCGCCCTGGCCCTCTTCCTGTTTATGCGCGAAACCCTGGCGGCCGAGAACCGGCGGCCCTTTCGCTGGCGCGAGGCTCATCTGCTGGGCGCCTTTGCCCCCCTGCTTGGCGCCGGCCGTGGAGCTGGAGCCCTGATCCTGGCCTGGGCCGTCTGGCAACTGGGCGGCGCGGTCTATCCGGCCACCTGGGCCTTCTGGACCACTCAGCAATTCCACTGGAGCCCGCGCGATATCGGACTTTCGCTGGCCTATGTCGGGTTCACCAGCGTCCTGGTGCAGGCCCTGGTCACCGGCCGCGCGGTCAAGGCCCTGGGCGATCGCGGCGCGGCCCTGCTTGGGGTGGCCAGCGGCGCCGCAAGCGTCCTCGCCTATGCCTTCGCGACGCGGTCCTGGCAGGTCTATGCCTTTTTCCTTCCCGGCGCCCTTTCCAACCTCGCCTATCCCGCCCTCAACGGCCTGATGTCGCGCCGGACCGAGGCCAGCCGCCAGGGCGCGCTTCAAGGCGGCCTATCGAGCCTGGGTGGCCTCACCGCCATTCTTGGTCCCCTGATCGTCACCCAGGCCTTCGCCTGGGGCGTCCGGCGCGGCCTGCCAGGCGCCGCCTTTCTTCTGGCGGGGGGCCTCATGCTCCTGGCCCTGGGCGTCATCGCCCTCGGCGTGCGCGCCGAGGGCGAGGCGGGCCCGACCTGAACGTCTCTAGCGCCGGCCTTGGGGGCCGGCGGTTGCGGCTTTCACGCCTTTTTCATTCCTCGTCCGTAAATCGTTCGGTCATCTTCAGAGCCCTGTCACGCGCCCTTCTCCCGTGGAGTGGGGTGGCCTTGTGCGCGAAGCGATCAGGGCGCGATAGGTACGGCCAAGAGGCTGAAATGTTGGCATTTCGGCCACACTGAGCCAAAATGAGGCTGGGTTTGCGCGAAATCGACGAAATCAGGCGTGGACGCGCGGATCGAGATTTATATTGGCGGCGTTGGAACCTAGCTCCATCCGAGCGCCGCGATGGTTGGCGATGAACTCGCCGGCGAATTGCAACCGCCCGGGCCTTCAGGTCCGGCGCAAGATAAAAGAGGGTGACGTGAAACCAAGACTCCTCGTGGGCTCCGCTTTGGGGCTGATGTTGATCGCGGGCGCGGCCATGGCCCAGTCCGATGGAATGGGTGGACCGATGTCTCCGGCGCCCTTTTCGGCGTCGACGCCGGGCTGGTACGGCGCTGTCGATATCGGCGGCCACTTCCCCGACGACTTCCGTCTGATCCCCGAGGACCAGGCCACCCAGGCCCTGACCCTCAAGGACTATCAGAACGTCGATGTGTTCGCCCGGGTCGGCTATCGCTTCAACCCCTACTTCCGGTTGGAGCTTCAGGGCGGTTATCGGCCTGGCGTGCTGAAGGGCGCGAGCAGCTTTACCGGCAATGAGACCGTGATCTGCGGGGCCGGCAGCACCGAGGCTTACAATCCCAATACGGGCGCTCTGTCGGGCTCCTGCACCCACCCCTACGGCACCGTCGACTCCTTGACCTTCATGGTCAACGGCATCGTCGACCTGCTGCCGCAGTATCGCCTGAGCCCGTTTGTCGGCGCCGGCATCGGCGTCAACTATCTCAGCGAAGTGCGGGTCAACGGCCACGCCTTTGGTCCCGGCCTTCCAGCCTCGGCCCAAGGCACGTTCGTCGACATCGACTCCTCTCCGGCCCAGGAAGCCTACCAGCTCCTCGGCGGCTTCACCTACGCGGTGACCGACCGGGTCAATGTCGATCTGACCTACACCTTCCTGAGCGGTGGGCTCGAGAAGGTCCACGATTTCGTGAGCGGCCAGTCTTACAAGGTCCGCTACATCGATCACTCCGTGGCCCTGGGCCTGCGGTACAGCTTCGCCAAGGCGCCGGCGCCGCCGCCTCCGCCGCCGCCCCCGCCGCCGCCGCCGCCTCCCCCGCCTCCTCCGCCGCCGCCTCCGCCGCCGCCGCCTCCCCCGGCTCCGGTCTACACGGCGCGTGATTACGTCATCTACTTCCCGTGGGATCAGTATGTGATCACGCCGGAAGCGCAGAACGTGCTCCAGGATGCGGCGCAGTACGCCACGGCGGGCCACGCCAAGAAGGAGCTGGTGGTGGGTCACACCGACACCTCCGGCACCCGCGCCTACAATCTGCGGCTCTCCGAGCGCCGCGCCAAGGCCACGGCCGACGCGCTGGTCGCCCTGGGCGTTCCGCAGGACACGCTCAGCGTGAGCTGGACGGGTATGGACGACCTTGCCGTCCAGACGCCCCCCGGCGTGAAGGAGCCGCTGAACCGGCGCTCCACGATCCACATCGACTTCTGATCCGCTGATTGAAGTCCAAGCCTGAAGCGGGAGCCCGGTCGAAAGACCGGGCTCTTTGCTTTTTGGGCCGTGGGCTGGATCGACGCCTTGCACCTTGTCCCGCCCTGTGGTCCCTCAGGGCTCCAAAGGCGCCCGGCTCAGGAAGCGGGCCGTCGACGCGTAGAGCGTGTTGCGTTGGGACGGAGCCAACCCGGCGCTTCGCAACGCGCTCAAGGGCTTTAAAACCGAGCACGAGTCTGCGTTTTCGCCGGTTCCACGAAAACGCATCGTCCTCTTGGGGAAGGAAACGGGATTCATGTCAGAACACGCGCCGAAGACGGGGATGCAACTGCGCTCGCTGCTGTCGCCGGAGGGCCGCCTGGAGCTGAGCCTGGCGGAGGTGGAGATCGCGGCCCCCGGCCCGGATGAGGTGCTGATCCGTATCGAGGCCACACCCATCAACCCCTCAGACCTTGGCTTGCTGCTGGGTCCCGCGGACCCGGCGAGCCTGGTGGCCACGGGAAGCGCCGCGCGTCCGGCGGTCGCCGGGCCGGTGAGCGCCGCGGCGCTCAAGGCTCTGGCGGCCCGGGTGGGCGAGTCCATGCCGGTGGGCAATGAAGGCGCGGGGACGGTGATCGCGGCCGGCGAGACGGCCAAGGCCCTGATCGGCCGCACCGTGGCCGCGATTGGCGGGGCCATGTACGCCCAGTACCGTACGGTGCGCGCGGCCGATTGCCTCGTCCTGCCCGAGGGCGTCACGGCCCGGGAAGGCGCGTCCTGCTTCGTCAATCCCCTGACCGCGCTCGGCATGATCGAGACCATGAAGCGCGAGGGGCACAGCGCCCTGGTGCACACCGCGGCGGCGTCCAATCTCGGCCAGATGCTCAACCGCGCCTGCCAGGCCGACGGCATTGCCCTGGTGAACATCGTTCGCAGTCCGGCCCAGGCGGAGCTCCTGAGGAGTCAGGGCGCCAGACATGTCCTCGACACCAGCACGCCGGACTTCCAGGACGCGCTCATCGCAGCGCTGGACGCCACCGGCGCCACGCTTGGCTTCGACGCCATCGGCGGCGGGCGTCTGGCCGGCCAGATCCTGTCGGCCATGGAGGTGGTGGCGAGCCGTAAGGCCGGCGCGTACAGCCGCTACGGCTCGAGCGTGCACAAGCAGGTCTATATCTACGGCGCCCTCGATCTTGGCCCCACCGAGCTGGTCCGCAGCTTCGGCATGAGTTGGGGGCTTGGCGGCTGGCTCCTGACCCCCTTCCTGATGCGCATCGGGCCCGAGGCGGCGGCGGCCCTGCGCGAAAGGGTCGGACGCGAGATCCGCACCACCTTCGCCAGCCACTACGACCAGACGATTTCACTCCGCCAGGCGCTCGATCCGGCCGTCATCGCCGCCTATGCCCGCCGCGCCACCGGCGGCAAATACCTGATCGATCCGAGCCTCCCCTGATGAGTCGCGCCGCCGCCGTTCGGTCCAGGTTCACGCCGGGATGGGGTCCGCTTCTTGGCCTTGTCCTGCTCTTTGGCCTTAGCGCCCTCCCGGGCCTCGCCCAGGCGGGCCGCTCCGTCGCTCCGCCTCGGACCGTCTATCTTCTGCGCCCGGCGCGGGTCTGGACGGCGGGGCAGGCTGAGCACGCGGGCTGGGTCGTGCTGGTGACCGGCGAGACCATCACGGCCGTGGGGCCGGCGGACCAGGTCGCCCCGCCTCCGGGCGCCAAGGTGATCGACCTGCCCGGGGAGACCCTGATCCCGGGCCTTATGGACCTGCACTCTCACGTCCTTCTGCACCCCTATAACGAGACCCTGTGGGACGATCAGGTGCTGAAGGAGGCGCCCGCCTTGCGCACCCTGCGCGCCGGCGTTCACGCCCGCGATACGCTGATGGCGGGCTTTACGGTGCTGCGCGATCTGGGGACCGAGGGCGCGGGCTATGCCGATGTCGGCGTGCGCGACGCTATCGATCAGGGGATCATTCGGGGTCCACGCATGTTCGTCGCCACGCGCGCCATCGTCGCCCTGGGCGCCTACGGTCCGGCCGTGGGCCGTTACCGCCCCGATATCGACCTCCCCCAGGGCGGACAGGAGGCCAATGGGGTCGACGGAATCACCGCGGCGGTGCGCGAGCAGGCGGCGCGGGGCGCGGACTGGATCAAGCTCTACGCCGACTATCGCGTGGGCCCGCAGGGCGAGGGCGTCCCCACCTTCACCGAGGCGGAGCTGCGCGCCGCGGTCGAGGTGGCGCACAGCCTTGGCCGGCCCGTCGCCGTGCACACCTCGACGACTGAAGGGCTGCGCCGGGCGATCGAAGCCGGCGTCGACACCATTGAGCACGGCTATGGCGGCACGCCGGAGCTGTTCCGCGAAATGGCGGAGAAGCACATCGCCTATATGCCGACCCTGACCGCCGTGGAGGCGACCAGCGAATATTTTCAGGGCTACAAGCCCGGGGACCCGCCGACCCCGGCCATGGCCCAGGCGGCCGCCGTGTTCAAGGAGGCCCTGGCGGCCGGTGTGACCATCGGCATGGGAAGCGATGTTGGGGTTTTCCCGCACGGGACCAATTGGCGCGAACTGGAGTGGATGGTGAAGGACGGGATGAGCCCCGAACAGGCCCTGACCGCCGCGACGGCGACCGATGCGGCCGTCCTGCGCCGCGCCCGGGATCTGGGGCGTATCGCGCCGGGCTATCTGGCCGATCTGGTGGCCATGCCGGGCGATCCGACGGCGGACATCGCCGCCACCGAGCGCGTGAATTTCGTCATGAAGGGCGGGGTCGTCTATCGCCGGCCCTGATCGGCTTGGCCTGAACCGAACCGGCTGGAAGGAGCCCGAGCATGGAGCTGAAGGACAGGATCGCGGTGGTCACCGGCGCGGCGAGCGGCATCGGCAAGGCCATGGCCGAGCGCTTCGCCCGGGCCGGCGCGCGCAAGGTGATCTGCGCCGATCTCAATGGTGAAGGGGCCCTCGCCACGGCCGCGGCGACCGGCGGACGCGGGTTCCGCGTCGATGTCTCTCGCGAGGCCGATCTTGTGGCCTTGATCGAAACGGTGGAGGCGGAGGAGGGGCCCATCGACCTCTTCTGCTCCAATGCCGGCATTGGCGTGGGGGGCGGAGCCGAGGCGCCGGACGAGGCCTGGGACCGAATCTGGCGGATCAATGTCATGTCGCATGTCTGGGCCGCCCGGGCTCTGGTCCCGCGCATGGCGGCGCGGGGCGGGGGGTATCTGGTGAATACCGCCTCGGCGGCGGGCCTCCTGTCCCAGATCGGATCGGCCCCCTATGCGGTGACCAAGCACGCCGCCGTGGGCCTGGCCGAATGGTTGGCCATCACCCATGGCGATCAGGGCATCAAGGTCAGCGTCCTCTGTCCCCAGGCGGTGCGCACGGCCATGACCGCCGGCAATCCAGACGGCGTCGCCAGCATCGATGGCATGATGGAGCCGGAAACGGTGGCGGAGATCTGCCTCGAAGCGATCGAGGCCGAGCGCTTCCTGATCCTGCCCCACCCCGAGGTGTTGGACTATATGCGTCGCAAGACGGGCGACTATGAGCGCTGGATCGGCGGCATGCGAAAGCTGAACCGCCGGTTTCGAGGCTAAAGCCCTGTCGATTCAAGCCGTTAGGAACAACAAGGACCCGATATGGCCATTTCCCTCTACGACGCCACCGTGGCGAACTATATCCAGACGGTCACCGCGATGACCGGCGTCCTCGATCGCGGCCTGACCCATTGCACCGATAACGGAACCGATCCCAACGCTCTGGTGGACGTACGCCTGTTTCCCGACATGGCGCCCCTGCGGTTTCAGGTTGTGAGCATCGTGCACCACTCGATTGAAGCGATCGAAGGCGTCGAGGCTGGCGAATTCGGTCCGCCAACCGACCAGCGCCCCCACGACTATGCCGGCCTGCAAGGCATTCTGGCCGACGCGCTCGCCGCCCTCAAAGCCATTTCGCGCGAACGGGTCGAAGTCCTGCAGGGTCGGCCCTGCGCGTTCAAACTCGGCGCCACGCAGATTCCCTTCACGGGCGAGAACTTTCTGCTCTCCTTCTCCCTGCCGAACTTCTATTTCCACTGCGCCACAGCCTACGACATCCTGCGCAGCCAGGGCGTGCCGCTCGGCAAGCGCGACTTCATGGGGCCCATGCGCGTCGGCGGCTGAGCCCAGAGTGCATTGCGTTTGGATGGGGCCAACCCGGCGCTTCGCAATGCGCTCAAGGACTTTAAGACAAAGCACGACTCAGCGTCTTCGCCGATTCCACAAAAGCGCATCGTGCTCTTGAGGGGCCGGGGCGCTGTCAGTTGTCGCCGCTGAGGAGGCCTCCAAGCAGGCCGCCCACAAGGCCTCCGGCGGCCAGGGTCCCGGCCACGCTGCCGCCGCCCGAACCGCGGTCGCCGCCGGGCATGTAGCGGGCCACCTCTTCGGCGAGGTTCAGGATCGGCATGGACTGCAGCCAGATCTCGCCGGGCCCGGTGAGACTGGCCAGGAACAGGCCCTCGCCGCCGAACAGAATGTTGCGAAAGCCAGGCACAAGCTGGATGTCGAAGGCGACGGTGGGCTCGTGCACCCCCACATGCCCAGCGTGGACATAAAGCCGTTCGCCGGGCGCCAGGCGGCGGTTGATCACCTCGCCTGACAGGTCGAGAAAGACGGTTCCGGGCCCGGTGACGCGCTGCAGGATGAAGCCCGCGCCGCCGAAGAAGCCCGAGCCGATCCGCTGTTGCCAGGCCAGGTCGAAACTCACCGAGCTTTCAGCGCAGAGAAACGTTTCCTTACGGCAGATCAGGGACTCGCCGGGCCCGAGGCGGCGCGCCAGGACCGTGCCGGGAAACCGCGGGGCGAAGGCCACATGGCCCCCGGGCCCCTCGCCCGTGAACTCTGTGACGAAGAAACTGCCCCCCGCCAGGGTGCGCTTGAGGCCGGCGAACAGGCCGCCGCCGGTATTGGTGTGCATGCGCACGCCCTGACTCATCCAGGCCATGGAGGCGGTCTGGCTGTACACCGTCTCGCCAGGCGCCAGATCAATGCCCACGGTCTGCATCACCGTGCCGGAAATCTCGTAACGCATGGGGTCTCCCTGAGACGCGAATTGAGACGCAAACGTCAGATCCGATGATGACCCGGATTGCGCGGCTCTAGAAGAGGCCGACGATCTGGCCCTCCGCGTCGAGGCCAATGGTCTCGGCCGCGGGGTTCCGGGGCAGCCCGGGCATGGTCATCATGTCCCCACAGATCGCGACCACGAAGCCGGCGCCGGCGGCGAGACGCACCTCGCGCACATGCAGTTCGTGGCCGCTGGGCGCGCCCAGAAGGCTGGGATTGGTGGAAAAGCTGTACTGAGTCTTGGCCATGCACACCGGCAGATGATCGAATCCGGCCTTGCCCCAGCGCCTCAGCCGCGTACGCACGGCCCCGTCAGCCACCACCTTTCCCGCGCCGTAAATCCGGGTCGCGATGGTCTCGATCTTGTCCCAAAGGGGGGTTTCGTCCGCGTACAGGGGTGAGAACTGGGCCTTTCCGCCTTCCACCAGCTCCGCCACCTTCCGAGCCAGGGCCTCCGCGCCGGCGCCGCCTTCGGCCCAATGGCGACACAGGATCGCCTCAACCCCCTGCGCGGCGCAGTAAGCCTGAACGGCGGCGACCTCGGCGGCCGTGTCGGCGGCGAAGTGGTTGATGGCGACCACGACCGGCACGCCAAACCCCCGCACATTGGCGATGTGACGGCCAAGATTGGCGCAGCCCCGCTCCAGGGCCGACAGGTCTTCCTGGTTCAGCTCATCCTTGGCGACCCCGCCGTTCATCTTCAGCGAGCGGATCGTGGCGACGATCACCGCGGCCCTGGGCGAAAGCCCGGCCTGACGGCACTTGATGTCGAAGAACTTTTCGGCCCCGAGATCGGCGCCGAACCCGGCTTCGGTGACCACATAGTCCGCGAGCTTGAGGGCCGCGCGCGTGGCGATCACCGAATTGCAGCCATGGGCGATATTGGCGAACGGCCCGCCGTGGATCAGCGCCGGCGTCCCCTCCAGCGTCTGGACGAGATTGGGCTGAACGGCGTCGGCGAGAAGCACGGCCATGGCGCCTGAGGCGCCAATATCCGCGGCGGTTACAGGCGATCCCTCGGCGTCTTCGCCAATTCGGATCCGGCCGAGCCTCGCCTCCAGATCGCCAAGGTCGCGGGCGAGACAGAGAATGGCCATGACCTCTGAGGCCACGGTGATATCGAAGCCGGTCTCGGTCGGCGCGCCATTGCCGCCCAGGCCGGAGACGATTTGCCGGAGGCTGCGGTCGTTCATGTCCATCACCCGTCGCCAGGTGATGCGGCGCGGATCAAGCGTCGGGGTGCGGCGCCAGTAGATGTGGTTGTCGATCATGGCGCTCAACAGGTTGTGGGCGCTGGTGATCGCGTGGAAATCGCCGGTGAAGTGCAGGTTGATCGCCTCCATCGGGATCACCTGGGCGTAGCCGCCGCCGGCCGCCCCGCCCTTCATGCCAAAACAGGGGCCCAGCGAGGGTTCCCGCAGACAGATCGCGGTGCGTTTGCCGATCCGGGTCAGGGCATCGCCCAGCCCCACCGTGGTGGTGGTCTTTCCCTCCCCCGCGGGGGTCGGACTCATGGCCGTCACCAGGACCAGCGCCCCCTCGGGACCTTCGCTCGCCTCAAGGCGGGCGAGGAAGTGGCGGTCGATCTTCGCCTTGTCCCAGCCATAGGGGATCAGGGCCTCGGCCGGCGCGCCAAGCCTGGCGCCGATCTCGGCGATCGTTTGCGGTTTGGCGGCGCGCGCAATCTCGATATCGGTGGGCAAGGGCGTCTCCATCGCGAGCGAAACAGGATCGCTCGCCGCGACTTAGGCGCAGCCTTGTCGCGAGGCCAAGCCCCCCCTGATGCGGGGCGGGCTCCCGATGGCGCAGTCCGCCGCTTTCGCCGGGCGAACGCCAATGCTAGCCCTTGGCGGACCAGACCATGAACGTCCTCCTGATCACACTCGACCAGTTTCGCGGCGACGCCCTGTCCGTCGCGGGTCATCCCGTGGCCCGCACGCCTCATCTCGACCGCCTGGCCCGGGAGGGGGTGAGATTTGCCCGACACTACGCCCAGGCCGCGCCCTGCGGCCCCGGCCGGGCCTCGCTCTATACGGGCCTCTACGCCATGACCCATCGGGTGGTCGCCAACGGGACGCCGCTCGACGTGCGGTTTGACAATCTCGCCAGGGCGGCCGCCCGCGCCGGTCTTGAGCCCACCCTGTTTGGCTATACCGACCAGGCCCTCGACCCGCGCCTCGCCACAGGGCCGGAGGATCCGCGTCTCGCCACCTATGAGGCGATCCTGCCGGGGTTCGCCACAGGTCTGCATCTTCCCATGGGCGATCTGTCGCCCTGGCTCGCCTGGCTGGGCGCCCGCGGTCATGTGGTGGGCCCGGGCGGGGCCGAGGCCAGCCTCGCGGCGCTGAAGGGCGAGCCGGCGCGGCCCGCCGAGCACAGCCTCGCCGCCCATCTCACCGAGGTGTTCCTGGCCTGGCTGGAGACGCGCCAAGGCCCCTGGTTCGCCCATCTCAGCCATCTGAGGCCGCATCCGCCCTATAGCGCCGCGGGCGCCTATGCGGAGCTGTTCGACCCCGCGGACATGCCTGACCCCGTTCCCGCTCCGGCCGACCCGCACGCTCTGCACGCGCGCCTGATGACATCCGGGCCCATGGCCGCACCTGCCGAGCGGACAGAGATGGCGCGCATTCAGGCGCAGTATTTCGGCATGATCTCCGAGGTGGACGCCCAGCTCGGCCGGGTCTGGGCGGCGCTGGAGCAGCGCGGGACCTGGGACGACACCCTGATCGTGGTGACCGCCGACCACGGCGAACAGCTCGGCGACCAGGGTCTGATCGGCAAGGGCGGTTTCTATGAGGCCAGCTATCACATTCCCTGCCTGATCCGGGATCCCCGTCCGGTCGCGGTCCGCGGCGCGGTGGTCGAGGCCTTCACCGAGGCGGTGGATATCTTTCCAACCCTGTGCGAGGCCCTGGGCGTGGCAATCCCGGCGCAATGCGACGGCCGCCCGCTCACGCCCTTTCTGCATGGCGCGACTCCCCCGGTCTGGCGCGCCGCCGCGCACTGGGAATGGGACTGGCGCTCCAGCCTGACGCGACGCGGCGAGGGCTGGGGGCCCTGGGACCGAAGGATCGAGACCCGCAATCTCTGCGTCAGTCGCGGGGCCGAGGCGGCCTTCGTCCATTTCGGCTCCGGCGAGAGCCTGGCCTTCGACCTTCTCGCCGATCCGGACTGGGGCAAACCCCTGGCGGATCCGGCGCGCGCCCTGGATCAGGCGCGTGAGCTTCTCACCTGGCGGGCGACCCACGCCGACCGCACCTGGACCGGCCTTCTGATGGAGGACGGCGGCCTCGGACGCTGGCCGGATTTCCTGCCCGCCCCGCTCCATGCCGGCTGAGGAGGGACCCACCCGCATGCCGCACGACCATGACCATCCGCACGACCACACCCATGAAGGCGGGGGCGGCCAGACGCTGCCGTCGGACATGGCCCTGCGCGTCAAGGCCCTGGAGTCCCTGCTGGTGGAGAAGGGGCTGGTGGACCCGGCCGCCCTGGACGCCATCATCGAGACCTATGAGCGCCGCATAGGCCCCCGGAACGGGGCGCGGGTCGTGGCCCGGGCCTGGACCGACCCGGCCTATCTTGAGCGCCTGCGCGCCGACGCCACCTCCGCCATCGCTGAACTCGGATATGGCGGAAGAGGCGGGGAGCACATGGTGGCGGTGGAAAACGGCCCCGGCGTGCACAACCTGGTCGTCTGCACCCTGTGCTCCTGCTATCCCTGGCCGGTTCTGGGCCTGCCGCCAGCCTGGTACAAGTCCAACGCCTATCGCGCCCGTGCGGTCAGCGATCCGCGGGGCGTTCTGGCCGAATTTGGCGTCAGCCTGACGGCCACGACCGAGGTGCGCGTGTGGGATTCCACCTCCGAGGTCCGTTACCTGGTCATCCCGGAGCGACCCGCCGGGACTGGTGGCTGGAGCGAGGACGATCTCGCCGCCCTGGTGAGCCGCGATAGCATGGTCGGGACCGCCCTGATCCCAGAGCCACGCTCGAGGGGGCGGGGCGCATGAACGGCGTGCACGACATGGGCGGGATGGACGGAATGGGGCCGATCGATGCGCGGCCTGAGGCCGCCCTGTTCCACGCGCCCTGGGAGGCCCGCGTCCTGGCCCTCACCTTGGCCGCCGGCGCGCAGGGGCGCTGGACGCTCGATGAGTCCCGCTTCCACCGCGAGAGCCTGCCCGCGACCGACTATCTGCCCATGCCCTATTACGGGCGCTGGTTCGCCGCCCTGACCGATCTGCTCGTCAAGCAGGGTCTGATCAGCGCTCAGGAGCTGTCCAGCGGCCGGGCCGACCCAGCGGCGCCCCGCGCGACGCCGGTGAACGCGAAGGCCATGGTCGCGCGACTGAACCTTGGCGGCCCCGCCCACCGGCCTCAGGTCCGTCCCCCGCGCTTCGCCGTCGGCGACAAGGTACGGGCGCGCCACCTGAACCCGCCCGGGCACACCCGCCTGCCGCGCTATGCGCGCGGCCATGTCGGCGTGATTGCTCGCCTGCATGGCGTTCACGTCCTGCCCGATTCCAACGCCCACGGACGGGGTGAGGACCCCCAGCCTCTCTACCAGGTCCGTTTTGACGCTTGTGAGCTCTGGGGCGACCGCGCCCAGGCGCCGAGCCTCGTCCATCTCGACCTGTGGGAGCCCTATCTTGAGCCGGTCTGAGTCCATGACGACCCATGACCAGGCCTTCACCGAGCCCTGGCAGGCCGAGGCCTTCGCCCTGGCCGTGGCCCTCCAGGATGCGGGGCGCCTGACCCGCGGCGCGTGGGCCACGAGCCTCGGCGCCGCCCTTGCCTCCGGCGCCGATCCCGATGCGCCGGACGCCTATCACCATGCTGTGGTCTGCGCCCTGGAGGCCTGTCTCCTCGCCATGGGCGAATTTGACTCCGCCACCCTGTCGTCCCGCCGCGAAGCCTGGGCCCAGGCCTATGAGCGAACACCGCACGGCCAGCCCGTGCGGCTGGCCTCAGCCGCAATCTCCGCGGGCGCCGGGACGTCCTGCGGGCCATCGCCCCTTTCGCCTTGAGCGCAGGCGCTCTACCTCTTTGATGTCACGGGCCCTGAGGCCCCGGGGGGCAGACATGACGGGGCCAACGAGAGCACATCGCATCGTGATCGCCGGCGGGGGCGCCTCAGGCCTTGAGCTGGCGACCAAGCTGGGGCGCAAATACAGCCGCTCGGGTGAAGTGGCGGTCACCTTGGTGGACCGGGGCCGCACCCATATCTGGAAGCCCCTGCTTCATGCCGTGGCGGCGGGCAGCCTGCGCCGGTCACAGCACGAACTGAACTATCTCGCCCAGGCCCGCTGGCGCGGCTTCACCTTTGCCCTGGGCGAGGTCGCGGGCCTCGATCGCAAGGCCAAGGCGCTGAAGCTCGGCGCGGTCGTCGACGAGGATGGCCGCCAGATCATGCCGGCCCGCGACATCTCCTATGACACGCTGGTCCTCGCGATCGGCAGCGTCACCAACGATTTCGGTACGCCCGGAGCGGCGGAATACGCCATTCCCCTGGAAACCCAGCAGCAGGCCGCGCGCTTCAACCGGCGCCTCGTCAATGCCTGCCTTGGGGCCAATTCTCAGCAGACGCCCCTGCGGCCCGGTCAACTCAGCGTGGCGATCATCGGCGCCGGCGCCACGGGGACCGAGCTGGCCGCCGAGCTGCATCGCACGGTGCGGGCTGTGCTCGCCTACGGCATGGACCGGATCGACCCGGCCCGGGACGTGCGGATCATCCTGATCGAGGCCGCTGAGCGTATCCTTCCGGCTCTTCCCGCCCGCATCTCCGACGCCACGCACAAGCTCCTGACCGAACTGGGCGTGGATGTCCGCACCCGCGCGCGGGTGGCCGAGGTCAGCGCCACGGGCGTGCGGCTCGCCGATGGGACGGAGATCCCCGCGGAGCTGGTGGTCTGGGCGGCCGGGGTAAAGGCGCAGGAGGTGCTCGCTCACATGGACGGGCTGGAGACCAATCGCATCAACCAGCTCGTCGTCGAACCGACCCTGCAGGTCACCCGCGATCCGGACATCTTCGCCATGGGCGATTGCGCCGCCTGCCCGCGTCCAGGCTTCGATGCGCCTGTGCCGCCCCGCGCCCAGGCGGCGCATCAGATGGCCGACCACATGCTGGGCCAGATCGCCCGGCGCTTGCGCGGCGAACCCCTCAAGCCGTTCGTCTATCACGACTTCGGCTCCCTGGTCTCACTCGGCCACTATTCCACGGTGGGCAACCTGATGGGCTTCGTGGTCGGGCGCGGCGTCATGGTCGAGGGCATGTTCGCCCGCCTGATGTACGATTCGCTCTACAAGATGCACGAGGCCGCCCTGCATGGGGGCGGGGTGGTGGCCTGGCGCAGCCTGGTCAGCCTGCTCGGCCGGGGTCCGACCCCTAGCGTCAAGCTGCATTAGGGCGATCGGAGTCCCCGCTCAGAACGCCTCGTCGATGATCGATTTGAAGTGGTCCAGCACCTCTTCCATGGACGCGTCGGGGTCGGGCGGCGGCGGCGACGCGTCCTGATCCGGCGTCGACGTCGCGGTCAGGGCGCCGACCACCAGGCCGTGCTCCACCAGAAGCAGGGTCTCGCCCTCGGCCAGATCCCTGAGCCGCGCGGCGGCCTTGGGCGGAAGGTCCTCAAGATCAAAGCGGATCATGATTACGCCATACCGCCTCTCATCACGAGGTGACAGGTCCTCCCCGGCGGCCTTATGTCGGCGTCCGATCTTGGGGAGCGGCCATGGCCTACCGCAATCTTCGCGAGTTCATCGCCGCGCTTGAGCGCGAAGGCGAGCTGGTGCGCGTGCGCGAACCCGTCTCCTCGGTCCTGGAGATCACCGAGATCTGCCAGCGCTTGGTGGCCAAGGGCGGGCCGGCGGTCCTGTTCGAACAGGTCCTGCGCGCGGATGGCGAACTCTCGCCCATCCCGTGTCTCGCCAACCTGTTCGGGACGGTCAAGCGCGTGGCCATGGGCGTCACTCTGGGCGGACAGTCCCGCGCCAGCGCCGCCGAGCTGCGCGAGGTGGGCGAGCTCCTGGCCCAGCTGCGCTCGCCCCTGCCGCCGCGCGGCCTGGAGGAGGCGGTGGAGATGTGGCCCTTGGCCCGGGCCGTGCTCGGCATGGCGCCCAAGGTGGTCAAGCGGGCGCCGGTGCAGGAGGTGGTGCTCAAGGGCGAGGCGATCGATCTTCAGAGCCTGCCCATCCAGACCTGCTGGCCGGGCGAGCCCGCGCCGCTGATCACCTGGCCCCTGGTGGTGACCAAGGGGCCCTCCGCCGCCCGTGAGGACGCCTTCAACCTCGGTGTCTATCGCATGCAGGTTCTGGGCAAGGATCGGGCGATCATGCGCTGGCTGGCGCATCGGGGCGGGGCCCAGCACTATCGGCGATGGAAGGCCGCCGGAAAGCCCGACGCCCTGCCGGCCTGCGCCGTGATCGGCGCGGATCCGGGCGTTATCCTGGCGGCGGTCACGCCGACCCCCGACACCCTATCGGAATACCAGTTCGCGGGCCTCCTGCGCGGGGCCAAGGCCGAACTGGTCCCCGCCAAGACTCAGCCCCTGCTGGTCCCGGCCCAGGCCGAGATCGTCATCGAGGGTGAGGTGCGTCTCGACGCGTACGCCGAGGAGGGGCCCTATGGCGACCACACCGGCTATTACAACAGCGTCGAGAGCTTCCCGGTGTTCCACGTCACCGCCATCACCATGCGCCGTGACCCGATCTATCTGACCACCCATACCGGCCGCCCGCCAGACGAACCGAGCGTCCTGGGCGAGGCGCTCAACGAGCTCTTCATTCCCCTCCTGCAGGGTCAGTTTCCGGAGATCGTCGACTTCTGGCTACCGCCCGAAGGCTGCAGCTATCGCATCGCCGTCGTGTCGATGAAGAAGGCCTATCCGGGCCACGCCAAGCGCGTGATGATGGGCGTGTGGTCGTTTCTGCGGCAGTTCATGTACACCAAATGGGTGATCGTGGTGGACGATGACATCGATGCGCGAAACTGGAAGGACGTGATGTGGGCGCTTTCCACCCGCATGGATCCGGCGCGGGATGTGACCTTGGTGGAGAACACGCCCATCGACTATCTGGACTTCGCCTCGCCCAAGAGCGGCCTCGGCTCAAAGATCGGCCTTGACGCCACGACCAAGTGGCCGCCCGAGACGGAGCGCGAATGGGGCCGGCCGATGGTCATGGACCCCGAGGTGGTGGCCCGGGTGAGTGAGAGCTGGACCCGCTTGGGCCTGCCGCCGCTCTAAGTCAGGCGCAGGGCCGGCGCATCGTTCTGGACAGGGGCGTGGCTTGCGCTTAAGGCGGCGTCCCTTTGTGGGGAGGTCCCCGCCATGTCCCGTCCCGCCCGTCGCGGCCGCGCCGCCGGCCCCAGCCAACGTCAGCTTCGCGCCGGCGAGGTGATCCGCCATGCCCTGGTGGATGTGCTCCGCCACGAGACCCTCGACGATCCCGCGCTTCAGGATCATCCGGTGACGGTCAGCGAGGTCCGGATGAGCCCGGACCTGCGCCACGCGGTCTGCTTCGTCGAGCCGCTCGGCGGCGGCGACGCCACCGCGGTGGTGGACGCCCTCAACCGTTCGGCCCGGTTTCTTCGGGGGCGGCTGGGTCCCTTGATCGAGATGCGGTTCACCCCCGATTTGCGCTTCCTGCACGACGAAAGCTTCGCCGCCGCCGCGCACATGTCGGCCCTGTTCGACGATCCCAAGGTCCGCGCGGACCTCGCTGCGCCAGACCCCGACTCTCCAGAGCCTGACGAGCCCGCATAATGGGACGCCGCCGCAAGGGCGAGGCGATCTCCGGCTGGATCTGCCTGGACAAGCCGCGTGGCCTGGGTTCGACCCCGGCCGTGGGGCGCCTGCGGCGCCTGTTCAACGCCCAGAAGGCCGGCCACGCCGGCACGCTCGATCCCCTGGCCGATGGCGTCCTGCCGATCGCGCTGGGCGAAGCCACCAAGACCATCCCCTTCATGACCGAGGCGGCCAAGACCTACCGCTTCACCCTGGCGTGGGGAGAGAGCACAACGACCCTTGATGCGGAGGGCGAGACGGTGGCGACGTCGGCCGTGCGGCCGACCGCGGAGGCCGTCGCCGCGGCCCTTGGCGCCTTCGTCGGCGAGGTCTGGCAGACGCCCCCCGCCTTTTCCGCCCTCAAGATAAATGGCGCGCGCGCCTACGACCTCGCCCGCGAAGGACAGGACGTGGAGCTGGCGCCGCGGCAGGTCCGCATCGACGCCCTCGCCGTGGTCGCGGCCCCGGACCCCGATCACATCACGCTGGAGATGGATTGCGGCAAGGGCGTCTATGTCCGGGCCGTGGCGCGCGATCTCGCCGCCGCCCTGGGTGCGGAAGGGCATGTTTGCGCGCTCCGCCGTACCCGCGTGGGTCCGTTTCGCGCGTCGAACGGGATCACGCTGGAAACATTGGACGCTCTGTGTCATAGGGACGCGTTGCTGGAGGCTTTGCTTCCGGTCGAGACCGCGCTGGACGACATCCCGGCGTTGGCCGTGACCGACGAAGACGCCTTCAGATTGATGCAGGGCCGCCAGGTCGTGCTGCTCCCCCGCCAAGCGGAACCGTTGATGGGAAGGCTCCCGGCCTCCCGGATCGTCTCCGCCCATTCGAGGGGTCGGCTCGTGGCGCTTTGCGAGGCACGTGCGGGCGCGCTCACACCCACACGGGTCTTCCATCTCTAGCTGAGCGAAAGGAACACGATGTCGATCACCGCCGATCGCAAGGGCGAGCTCATCCGCACCTATGCGCGCTCCGAAGGCGACACCGGCTCGGCCGAAGTCCAGGTCGCGATCCTCTCCGAGCGCATCGCCAACCTCACCGAGCACTTCAAGACGCACAAGAAGGACAACCACTCGCGCCGCGGGCTGCTCAAGCTCGTCTCGCAGCGTCGGTCCCTGCTTGATCACCTGAAGGCCTCCGACGAGGCCCGTTACCAGACCCTGATCGGGTCTCTGGGACTTCGTCGGTAGACCCGCTGTTTCGCGGCCGCACGTTCCAGCGGTCGTCACGCGGGCCCGGCGCGATCCGTCCGGCCCGCCAAGGATGGGGCTTTTGGCGCCGGGGCTTAGGGCCCGGCCCCGCCCCGTCCGTCCCGAAGGGAATCCGCCCTTCGGACGCCCGTTAGGAAAGAGATTTCTCTCATGTTCGATATCAAGCGCAAATCCATCGAGTGGGGCGGTCGCCGCCTTACCCTGGAGACGGGCCGCATCGCCCGGCAGGCCGACGGCGCGGTTCTCGCCACCTATGGTGAGACGACGGTTCTCGCCGCCGTGGTGTTCGACAAGGCTCCCAAGCCCGGCCTCGACTTCTTCCCCCTGACCGTCAACTACCAGGAAAAGACCTTCGCCGCGGGCAAGATCCCCGGCGGCTTCTTCAAGCGCGAGGGCCGGCCCTCCGAGAAGGAGACCCTGGTCTCCCGCCTGATCGACCGCCCGATCCGCCCCCTGTTCGTCAAGGGGTTCAAGCACGAGACCCAGGTGGTGGTCACGGTTCTGTCCCACGATCTCGAGGTTGATCCGGACATCGTCGCCATGGTCGCCGCCTCCGCCGCCCTGACCCTGTCGGGCGTGCCCTTCATGGGCCCGATCGGCGCGGCGCGGGTAGGCTTCATCGACGGCCAGTATGTGCTCAACCCGACCCTCGATCAGATCAAGGATCCGGCGAACCGCATGGATCTGGTGGTCGCCGGCACCAACGACGCGGTGATGATGGTCGAGTCCGAGATCAAGGAGCTCACCGAGGAGCAGGTCCTGGGCGGGGTGATGTTCGCCCATAAGGGCTTCCAGCCGGTGATCGACGCGATCATCGAACTGGCCGAGCACGCCGCCAAGGAGCCCTTCGACTTCACCCCCGAGGACACCGACGCCATCAAGGCCAAGGTCAAGTCGCTCGTGGGCGAGGACCTCAAGGCCGCCTACGCCATCACCGCCAAGGGTGCGCGTCATGACGCGGTGGGCGCCGCCAAGAAGAAGGTTCTCGAGGCCCTGGCCCGTTCAGAAGCCAATCCCGAAGGCTATGAGCCGGCCAAGCTGTCCGGCGTGTTCAAGGATTGCGAAGCGGATGTGGTCCGCCGCTCGATCCTGGAAACCGGCAAGCGCATCGATGGTCGCACGGTGGATGTGGTTCGTCCGATCGTCTCGGAGGTTTCGGTCCTGCCGCGCACCCACGGTTCGGCCCTGTTCACCCGGGGCGAGACCCAGGCCCTGGTGGTCGCCACCCTGGGCACCGGCGATGATGAGCAGTTCATCGACGCCCTGGAGGGCACCTACAAGGAAAGCTTCCTCCTGCACTACAACTTCCCGCCCTATTCGGTGGGCGAGACGGGCCGCATGAACGCGCCGGGCCGTCGCGAGATCGGCCACGGGAAGCTCGCCTGGCGGGCGATCCGGCCCATGTTGCCGGCCAAGGAAGACTTCCCCTACACCATCCGCCTGGTGTCCGAGATCACCGAGTCCAACGGCTCGTCCTCGATGGCCACGGTTTGCGGCGGGTCGCTGGCCCTGATGGACGCGGGCGTTCCGCTGAAGAAGCCGGTCTCCGGCATCGCCATGGGCCTGATCCTGGAGTCAGACGGCTTCGCCGTGCTCTCGGACATCCTGGGCGACGAGGATCACCTCGGCGACATGGATTTCAAGGTCGCCGGGACGGCCGACGGCATCACCTCGCTGCAGATGGACATCAAGATCCCCGGCATCACCGAGGAGATCATGACCAAGGCGCTCGGCCAGGCGAAGTCCGGCCGACTGCACATCCTGGGCGAAATGGCCAAGGCCATTGACGGCGCCCGGGCGGACGTGGGCGAGCACGCGCCGAAGATCGAGACCATCTCCATTCCCACCGACAAGATCCGCGACGTGATCGGCACCGGGGGCAAGGTGATCCGGGAGATCGTGGCCCAGACCGGCGCCAAGATCGATATCAGCGACGATGGTCAGGTGAAGGTCGCCGCCAGCGACGGGGCTAAGATCAAGGCCGCCGTGGACTGGATCAAGTCGCTCACCTCCGAGCCCGAAGTCGGCCAGATCTACGAAGGCAAGGTGGTGAAGGTGGTCGATTTCGGCGCCTTCGTGAACTTCTTCGGGGCCAAGGACGGTCTGGTGCATGTCAGCCAGATCGCGCGCGAGCGGGTCAACAAGGTCTCTGACGTGCTCAGCGAAGGTCAGATGGTGAAGGTCAAGCTTCTGGGCTTCGACGACCGCGGCAAGATCCGCCTCTCCATGAAGGTCGTCGACCAGGAGACTGGCGAAGACCTCTCCAAGCAGGAGGCCGCCGTCGAGGGCTGAGGCGCCCGCGACGCACCAGCCGCAATGGGCGGCGGGCCGGGAGACCGGTCCGCCGCTTTCGTTTGGGCCGAGACGCCAGGCCTTGTCGCCGCCAGCGTTGCGGTTGGACGGAACCAATCCGGCGCGTCGCAGCGCGCTCAAGGACTCTTAGACCGAGCCCGATTCAGCGCTTTCGCGGAGTCCGCGGAAACGCATCGTGCTCCAGCGCGACGCCCCCAGGGGGCTCAGCCGCGTCCGGACGCGAACGCGCTTTGGCTCCTATCCCCGCCGCCAGAAGACCCCGGAGCGGGCGACGCAGCGCGCGGGCAAGTCCTTTCGCGGGCCCTCCTGATAGCCAAGGCCCGTCATGAGTTCGGCCGTGAGAGCCTCGGCCGTAGGCGTCGCGGCCGGGTCCTGCCGATAGGCCTCGCCCAGCGTCTGATGCAGCAGGAGGTCGAGGCCGGCCAGGGCCGGCAGGCCGTCCAGCGTCGCCTCAAGGGCCGCAGCCCGGGCCTCGGGGGTGGCGAACACGGCTTTCATCTGCGCCAATAGCGGCGAGTCCGCTGCCAAGGGCTCGGGTTCGCGATAGGGCAGGCCCAGCCTCTCGATCGCGCGCGCCAGGTGATTGCCCTCGGCCGAGTGCAGGGCCCGGGCGCGGCGCCAGATCTGATGGCGCTCGGTCTGGCTGCGCGCGCGCAACGTCGCCAGGGTCCAGCCGCCGATGAAGACCTCCTCACCCGTCATATGCTGCAGATAGGACGCGCGGCGCCCCATACTCAAGGCCCTGCCCTCCTGGAGGCGCCTCTGGCCCGACCGGGCCTGGACGGCTAGGCTCGCGCGCCATGGCCCATTTCGTCGTCGATGACCTTCGCCTTGCCTATGACGACCTGGCTCCTGACGGGGAGGTCCGCGGCGTCGTGGTCCTGGCGCACGGCTTCGCCTCCAATCGCGCCGAGAACTGGCGGCGCCTCGGCTGGTACGCCGCCTTCGCCCAGGCCGGCTATCGCGTCGCGGCCTTCGATCTGCGCGGCCATGGCGAGAGCGACAAGCCGCATGCGCCTGAACGCTATGCCCGGGTCGAGCTGGCGCGCGACATCATTCGCCTGATGGACGCGGCCGGAATTCGCCGGGCGCACCTCATGGGCTATTCCCTGGGGGCCCATCTGGCCCTCGCCGCGGCCCTGGCGGCTCCAGAGCGGATCGACAAGCTGGTCCTGGGCGGCATTGGCGGCCGGCTTCTCGGCCCCCCGCCTCCGGCGCCGGCCATGAGTCTCGCCGAGGCGCTGCTCACCGATGATCCTGAAGCGATCGCCGACCCTGTCCAGAGAGGTTTTCGGCAATTCGCCGAGGCCCAGGGCGATGATCGTGCGGCCCTCGCAGCCTGCAGCCGCGGCGTCGCCGCCGGCGCGACGATCCCGGACCTGGCGCGGCTGGCGCCCTCAACCCTGGTGGCCGCCGGCGCGCAAGATGATCTGGCGGGCGACCCCGCCATTCTGGCGGCGGCCTTGCCGGAGGGGCGCGCGGTGGTTCTCCCCGGCTGTGACCACTTTTCGGCCATTCCCCACGCCGCGTTCCGCGCCGCCGTATTCGACTTCCTCGAGGGCTATGCCGACGATGACGGTTTTGTCTTCGAATAGGGCGTCCGAGGGTCAGGCCAGGTTATAAGGTCCGCCCTTGGTCAACGCGGCCTGGAAGGCGGGGCGGGCGTGCAACCGCTCCACCCAGGCGGCGAGCCCTGGCAAGCCGCTCAGGCGGCCAAAAGCGCGGCCAACTTCGCCGACGAAGCTGAGCTGAACATCCGCGCCGGAAAATCCGCTGGGCAGGATGAAGTCCTGCTCCCCCAGGCGCGCGGCGATGAAGCCCAGGTGATTGTCGATCTCGCTGTCGATGCGCGGCTTGAGCGGCGCGCCCGCCTCACCCAGGCGCATGGTGTAGAGTTGCAACATCAGGGGCAGCATGGCCGAGCCCTCGGCATAGTGCAGCCACTCCAGATAGGCCTCATGCTCGGGCGTACCGGGCGCGGGGGCCAGGCGGCCCTGGCCGCGCGTGCGGATCAGATAGTCCACCGCCGCGCCGGACTCGGCGATGGTCAGGCCGTCCGCCTCGATCACCGGCGATTTGCCCAGGGGATGCACGGCCTTCAGCGTCTCCGGGGCGAGATTGGTGACCGCATCGCGCTGGTAGAAGCGGATCTCATAGGGCGCCCCGAGCTCTTCAAGCAGCCAGAGGAGCCGCTGCGAACGCGAATTGTTGAGGTGATGAACGATGACCATGGCGCCGGCCTCCTTGCCGCCTTAGGTTCTAGGCGCTTCCCGGGCCTTCCGGAAAGCCCACCCGCGCGCGTCCTCTCGAGTCCTCCCACATGCCGACCCTGTTCAAGATCCTCATCCCGCTGTCTCTCGCGGCGGTGACCCTGACCCTGGGGGTGGGGATCTTCGCCCTGTTTCGCGGCGGCGAGTTCGGACGCTCCTACTCCAACAAGCTGATGCGGCTGCGCGTCCTGCTCCAGTTCGGCGCCGTGATCGTCCTGGTGGCCGCCTGGGCCTTCGCCCGCCATCAGGCGGGACACTAGGGGTATGGTCCGCCTCTCGCGCATCTATACCCGCGCCGGAGACGGCGGACGCACCCGGCTGGTTGACGGCTCGGAGGTCGCCAAGGCCGATCCGCGCGTCGTCGCCTTTGGCGCGGTGGATGAATTGAACGCCACGCTTGGCCTTGCGCGCGGCGAGGTTGAGGGGCTCGAGCCCCTGGCCCGCTCCCTGTCGCGAATCCAGAATGACCTGTTCGACCTGGGCGCGGACCTCGCCACGCCCTATTCGCCGGCTGAGGACGATGGCGGGCCGCCGGCCCTGCGGATCGTGGCGGCCCAGGTCGCGCGTCTCGAACGTGAGATCGATGCGCTAAACGCCGAACTGGCGCCGCTCAACTCCTTCGTTCTTCCAGGCGGCTCGCGCGCCGCGACCTGGCTTCATCTGGCGCGCACGGTATGTCGCCGCGCCGAGCGCGACGCCGTGGCCTTTCTGGCCCTGGAAGGGGGCGGGGACGCAACCTCCGTTCCGCGCGCCCATGGTGAGGCGCTGCGCTATCTCAACCGGCTATCCGACTATCTGTTCGTCGCCGCCCGCTGGGCCAATGACCAGGGGGCCAGGGACGTGCTTTGGGTTCCGGGCGCCCACCGCGACGCCTGAGGCGCCCCCGATCAGCGCGAGGACGCGCGCGGAACGGCGGACGATTTCGAGGGGGGCGAGACCGGTCCGATGCGACCCGTGAGCCGCGCGATCGGGATCGGCGCCAGGCACTGTCGGTCGCGGCCGTCCCACCAGGCGCCGGCCTTCTCGCACTTCTGCATCGGCCAGATGTACATCACCTGGTAGGCGGCCGTCGCACTCGAGGCGACGATGAACAGTCCGATCAGGATCAGCC
The DNA here is from genome assembly GCA_027452265.1 of Caulobacteraceae bacterium. Lineage (GTDB taxonomy): Bacteria > Pseudomonadota > Alphaproteobacteria > Caulobacterales > Caulobacteraceae > Acaudatibacter. Next base: position 76,614 of record DAIDGR010000110.1, on the reverse strand, counting down.
GGGTGCTGGCGAAAACGCGGTTCATGGCCTTCTCGACTTGCGGCATGGGTCTGGGACACGGCGCCGCACTTGCAATTGTGAGCGCCGCTTTGCAACACGGCGTGGAGAGGCTATGGCGACGGCCTCTGCGTGGAAGGTGAGCCTCAATGAAGATTCTCGTGCCCGTGAAACGCGTGCTCGACTACAACGTCAAGGCCCGGGTGAAATCCGACCAGTCTGGCGTCGATCTGGCCAATGTGAAGATGGCCATGAATCCGTTCTGCGAAATCGCCGTGGAAGAGGCGGTCCGGCTGAAGGAAAAGGGCCTGGCCGAGGAGATCGTGGCCGTGTCGGTTGGACCGACGCCGGCGCAGGAAACGATCCGTACGGCTCTGGCCATGGGCGCCGACCGAGGCCTCTTGATCCAGACCGACGCGGACCCTGAGCCCCTGGCCGTGGCCAAGATGCTCAAGGCGGTGGTCGAAGCCGAAGGTCCGTCCCTGGTCATCATGGGCAAGCAGGCCATCGACGGCGACAACAATGCCGTGGGGCAGATGCTGGCGGCCCTGTTGGACTGGCCCCAGGCGACCTTCGCCTCGAAGGTCGAGCTCTCCGCCGGCTCCGTGCGCGTGACGCGTGAGGTGGACGGCGGCCTCCAAACCCTCGAGCTGGATCTGCCGGCCGTGGTCACCGCCGACCTCCGGCTGAATGAGCCGCGCTACGCCTCCCTGCCCAACATCATGAAGGCGAAGAAGAAGACCATCGACATCAAGTCGCCTGACGATTTTGGCGGGCTCGCGGTCGCGCACCTGACCGTCAAGAAGGTAACCGAGCCGCCCAAGCGCACCGCCGGGGTGAAAGTGGAGACCGCCGCCGAGCTGGTGTCCAAGCTCAAGACCGAAGCCGGAGTGATCTGACCATGGCCGTTCTCGTTTTCGCGGACCACGACAATACCGCCCTCAAGGACAACACCCACAAGACCGTGACCGCCGCCCTGGCTCTGTCGGGCGATGTCGATGTGCTGGTGGCCGGCAAGGGGGTCGCCGGCGTCGCCGCCGAGGCGGCCAAGATCGCCGGCGTGCGCAAGGTGTTGACCGCTGAGAGTGACGCCCTCGGACACCAGATCGCCGAGGCCCTGGCGGCCTGCGTCGTGCCCCTGATGGCCAATTACGAGGCGCTCCTCGTCCCGGCCACCTCCGTGGGCAAGAACTTTGCTCCCCGGGTCGCCGCCGCGCTCGACACGGCGCCGATCTCCGAGATCATCGAGGTGGTCGACGGCTCGACCTTCGTGCGCCCGATCTATGCCGGAAACGCCCTTGAGACCGTGTCCTCGGCTGACGCCAAGAAAGTGATCACGGTGCGTCCCACGGCTTTCAAGGCGGCGGCGGAAGGCGGCTCCGCGAGCGTCTCCGCCGTGGACCCGGGCCCCGGCGCGCCCAAGACGCGCTTCATCTCCGAAGAACTGGTCAAGTCCGATCGTCCGGAGCTCGCGGCGGCCAAGATCGTGGTCAGCGGCGGACGGGCCATGGGTTCGGCCGAGGAGTTCCAGCGCGTCATTGAGCCCCTCGCCGACAAGCTGGGCGCCGCCGTCGGCGCCTCGCGCGCGGCCGTGGACGCCGGCTACGCCCCCAACGATTACCAGGTCGGCCAGACCGGCAAGGTGGTGGCGCCGCAGCTCTATGTGGCAATCGGCATTTCCGGGGCCATTCAGCACCTTGCCGGGATGAAGGACTCCAAGGTCATCGTGGCGATCAACAAGGACGCCGACGCGCCGATCTTCCAGGTCGCCGACTATGGCCTGGTGGCGGATTACAAGGCGGCGGTTCCAGACCTCATGACGGCGCTGGACACGGTCAAGGCCTGATCTGATTTCGCTGCGTCGCAGCAATTTCTTGCCCATCTCTTTCGCGTTTGTATAACGGAAGGAGACGAGTTTGATCGTCTGGTGAGCACACGGCCCCGCCGGGGCCGTGATGCGGTTGGCTGAGGCGGTTGATGGTCGAAATCAGAACGGTCGGTGTCATCGGGGCAGGGCAGATGGGCAGTGGCATCGCCCATGTCTGCGCCCTGGCTGGTTACGAAGTGCGCCTCAACGATGTGGCGCCCGCGAAAATCGAGGAGAGCCTCGGTCTTATCGCCCGCAACATGCACCGGCAGGTCGCCCGGGGTCTTGTGGGCGAGGCGGATGTGACGGCCGCGATCGCCCGGATCCGAAAAACCCCCGATCTCGCTGAAGTCGGAAAATCGGATCTCCTCATCGAAGCCGCCACCGAAGACGAAGAAACCAAAAAGACCATCTTCCGGGCCCTGACGCCCCATCTTGCCGACAAGACCCTTCTCGCCTCCAACACCTCCTCGATCTCGATCACCCGCCTCGCCTCGGCCACCGACAGGCCCGAACGGTTCATCGGCCTGCACTTCATGAACCCCGTGCCGCTGATGAAGCTCGTGGAGATCATTCGCGGCATCGCCACCGACGCTCAGACCTACGAACAGGCCGTTGCGTTCGCCCGGTCCCTGGACAAGACGACGGCCAATGCCGAGGACTTCCCGGCCTTCATCGTCAACCGTGTCCTGGTGCCGATGATCAACGAGGCGATTTACACGCTGTACGAGGGCGTGGGGACGGTGGACGCCATCGACACCGCTCTCAAGCTCGGCGCCAACCACCCGATGGGCCCGCTGGAGCTGGGCGATTTCATCGGCCTCGACACCGTCCTGTCGATCATGAACGTCCTCTATGAGGGCCTGGCCGACTCCAAATACCGGCCTTGCCCCCTGCTGGTGAAATATGTCGAGGCCGGCTGGCTGGGGCGCAAGACGGGTCGCGGCTTCTACGATTACCGCGGGGACCGACCGGTCCCCACCCGCTGACCGCCGCGCGCCCGATCCCCTCCACAATCACGCTCATGAGACGACCTGACGCGCTGCGGGGACTGGCGGAGCTGGCCCCGCGCTACGACGCCCTCCTCTGTGACATCTGGGGCGTGATCCATGATGGCGTGACCGCCTGGTCTGACGCCTGCGAGGCCCTGGTCCGCTGGCGGGCGGAGGTGGGCCCGGTGATCCTGATCTCCAACTCGCCCCGTCCCGGTCCAGAGGTGGCGCGGCAACTGGACCAGCTCGGCGCGCCCCGCGCGGCCTGGAGCGCCATCGTCACCTCCGGCGATGTCACCCGCACCCTGCTCGCCGCCCGGGCGCCCGGGCCGGCCTGGCGCATCGGTCCGGCGCGCGACGACGCGCTTTATGAGGGGCTGGGCCTGGAGTTCGCGCCGCTCGACAAGGCGACCTTCATCGCCTGCTCAGGCCCCGACGACGACGAGGTGGAGACGCCGGACGACTACCGCGAGCGCCTTGTCGCCGCCCGCGCGCGCGATCTGGAGATGGTCTGCGCCAATCCCGACCTGGTGGTGCAGCGTGGGTCGCGCCTGATCTATTGCGGAGGCGCCCTGGCGGCCCTGTACGAGAGCCTCGGCGGGCGGGTCCTGATGGCGGGAAAGCCGCATCCGCCGATCTATCGCCTTGCCCGGGCCGAGGCCGACGCGGCCGCGGCGCGACCGCTCAAGGCGGCGCGGATCCTGGCCATCGGCGACGGCCTCGCGACCGACCTCAAGGGCGCGATGGCGGCGGGTCTCGAGGCGCTTTATGTGGGCAGCGGGATCGATGGCGGGGTTCTCTTTCGTCCCGACGGGACGCTTGACGCCGATCAGGCGGAGCAGCGATTCGCCGAGGCCGGGGTCGTGGCCCGCTACGCCCTGCGCGCCCTGATCTGGTGACGCCTCGCCAAACCGGCGCCGGCGCCTGTAGAACCGCGGCGGAACTGACGCGCCGGAGGGGGCATGACCACAGGCCGCTACCTTGAGGACCTGAAGACGGGTGACTCCGAGTCCCTGACCCGAACGGTCACGGCGGCGGATATCGACGCGTTCGCCTCTGTCACAGGCGATGACAATCCGGTGCATCTGGACGAGGCCTATGCGGCGACCACCCGTTTTGGCGGCCGCATCGCCCACGGTATGCTGAGCGCAGGATATATCTCCGCCGTGCTGGGCACGCGCCTGCCCGGACCTGGCGCCATCTATCTCTCCCAGACCGTCACGTTTCGCCGGCCGGTCCGTATCGGCGACGAGGTGGTGACGACGGCCACCGTGACGGCGATCGACGCGGAGCGGGCGCGGGTGACGCTCTCGACGGTCTGCACGGTCGCCGGCAAGACCGTGACCGAGGGCGAGGCGGTGGTCATGGCGCCCCGTCGGGCCGCCTCTGGCGAGGCTTAGGCCGGCATGCGGGTGATCCACGGCTGGAAGGGCCTTGGCGAGGCTGATCGCGGCGCCGCCATCGCGCTTGGCAATTTCGACGGCGTGCATCGGGGTCACCAGAAGGTGATCGATGACGCCAGGGAGGCGGCGGCGCGGCTGGACGCCCCGATGGGCGTGATCAGTTTCGAGCCGCACGCCCGGATGCACTTCAACCCCGAAGCGCCGCCGTTCCGCCTGATGACGCCGCACCAGCTGGCGCGACGCCTGGGCGAGCTGGGCGCCGATCGTCTCTACCTGCTGCCTTTTGGGGTGGAGATGGCCAATTTCACGGACCGGGCCTTTGCCGAGGAGGTGCTGGTCCGGGGCCTGGGCGTCCGGCATGTGGCCGTCGGCTTCGACATCACCTTCGGCAAGGACCGCACGGGCGATCCTCAGGCCATGATCCGCTATGGGGCTGAGCTTGGATTTTCCGTCTCGGTGGCGGCCGAGGTGGACGAGGACGCCGCGAAAATCTCGTCCACAGCCATCCGCGAGGCCCTGCGCGCGGGCCGGCCGGATCTGGCCCAGCGCCTCTTGGGACGGCCCTTCGCCATCGAAGGCGTGGTGCAGAAGGGGCGCCAGCTGGGACGCAAGCTCGGCTTTCCGACCGCCAATGTTCCCCTGGGCGACTATGCCGCGCCGCGCTTTGGCGTCTACGCGACCCGCACGCGTCTGGCGGATGGGCGAGAGCGGGGCGGGGTCGCCAATATCGGCGTCAATCCGACCACCGGCGAGGTCGAGCCCCGCCTGGAGGTCTGGCTGTTCGATTTCGACGAGGATATTTATGGCGAGCTGATCGAGACCGACCTGATCGCCTTCCTGCGGCCGGAGGAGCGGTTTGCCTCGGTCGAGCTGATGGTCGAGCAGATCCGCCACGACGCCGAGGCTGCGCGCGCGGTCCTCGAGCACGATGCGTTTTCGTGGAATCGGCGAAGTCGCTGAATCGTGCTCTGGCTCAAAGTCCCTGAGCGCGTTGCGAAGCGCCGGGTTGGCTCCAGCCCAACCTAACGCGCTCTGGCCGCGGCGCCCTGAGCTCAAAGCTGGCGGCCTTGTCCGGCCTCTGCTAAGCGGGCGGCATGACTTTGGCGATCCCCACGGCGACGGCGCGCGAGCCGCGAATTACCCGCCCGGCGTGACGGGTCGCCGCCCGTTGGCGGCCGCCTGATCCCCGCCGGCTCCGCTCGCCCTTCCCGTTCCCCGCAAGATTGCCGACCCGATTCATGTCCGACGCGTCCCCCACCCCGCCCCGCGACTATCGCGAGACCGTCTTCCTGCCCAAGACCGATTTTCCCATGCGGGCGGGCCTGCCCGAGCTTGAGCCGCGCCTGCTCGAGCGCCTGGGCGATGTCTATTCCGCCGTGCGCCGCGCCCGACAGGCCGCTGGCGCGCGCCTGTTCGTCCTGCACGACGGGCCGCCCTACGCCAATGGGGCGATCCATATCGGCCACGCCCTCAACAAGCTGCTGAAGGACTTCGTGGTCCGCTCCCGCTTCGCGCTCGGCTTCGATGTCGACTACGTGCCGGGCTGGGATTGTCACGGCCTGCCCATCGAATGGAAGATCGAAGAGGCTTTCCGCGCCGAGGGCCGCGGCAAGGCTGAGGTCTCCAAGGCCGAATTCCGCGCCCGCTGCCGCGACTATGCCGCCGGATGGATCGCCGAGCAGGGCGCCGAGTTCCGCCGCCTCGGCGTTCTGGGCGACTGGGCCAATCGCTACGCCACCATGGATTTCGCCAGCGAGGCGGCGATCGTCGCCGAACTGCATCGCTTCATCGCGACCCACCAGGTCTATCGGGGCTCCAAGCCGGTGATGTGGAGCCCTGTGGAGCGCACGGCCCTGGCCGACGCCGAGGTCGAGTATCACCCGCACGTGTCGCCGACGATCTGGGTCGGATTCCCCGTGGTCGCCGGAGCGCCGGACCTGATCGGGGCCAAGGTGGTGATCTGGACCACCACGCCCTGGACGATCCCGGCCAACCGCGCCATCGCCTTCAACCCGAAGATCGCCTACGGCCTGTACGAGGTGGAGACGCTCGAGGACGGCCTGGAGTTCGACCCCTGGGTCCGACCCGGCGACCGGCTGGTCCTGGCCGAGGCCCTGGCGCCTGGCCTGTTCGCCGCCGCGCGCATCGCCAAGGCGCGTCGGGTCTCAGCGGTGGATCCGAACGGCCTCGTCTGCGCCCATCCCCTGCGTTCGCTTGATCCCGGCTACGGCTTCGACGTGCCCCTGCTCGCGGGCGATCATGTCACCGAGGACGCCGGTTCGGGCTTCGTCCACACCGCACCGGGACACGGAGCCGAGGACTACGCCCTGTGGATCGCCCATGGCTTCCGCGACATTCCCGAGACGGTGGATGAGGACGGGGCCTATTTCGCTCACGTCCCCCTGTTCGGGGGGCTCAAGGTGCTCGAGACCGAAGGCAAGGCGGCCGGCAAGTTCGGCCCCGCCAATGGCGCCGTGACCAAGGCGTTGATCGAGGCGGGCGGCCTTCTCGCCCGGGGCCGGCTGGAGCACAGCTATCCCCACTCCTGGCGCTCGCGCGCGCCGGTCATCTTCCGCAACACGCCGCAATGGTTCATCCGCCTGGATGCGCCGCTGGCGGGCGAAGCGCATGGCGGGCGTACGCTGCGCGAGACGGCCCTGGCCGCCATCGACGCCACGCGCTTCTATCCCGAGGCCGGGCGCAACCGTATTCGCGGCATGGTGGAGACCCGCCCCGACTGGCTGATCAGCCGCCAGCGCGCCTGGGGCTCGCCGCTGGCCATGTTTGTCGATGTCGCCACGGGCCAGCCGCTCCAGGATCCCGATGTCAACGCCCGGATCGTCGAGATCATCACCCGTGAAGGCGCCGACGCCTGGTTCACCCGGCCGTCGGGGGATTTCCTCGGCAACCACGACCCGAGCCGCTACGAGAAGGTCGAGGACATTGTCGATGTGTGGTTTGATTCCGGATCCACCCACGCCTTCGTCCTGGAGGGGCGTGAACGGACCCGCTGGCCTGCCGACCTCTATCTCGAGGGCTCGGACCAGCACCGCGGATGGTTCCAGTCCTCCCTTCTGGAGGCCTGCGCGACCCGCGGCCGCGCCCCGTTCGAGGGGGTGCTGACCCACGGCTTCACCCTCGACGAGAAGGGGGAGAAGATGTCCAAGTCGCTCGGAAATGCGGTCGAGCCGCAGAGCGTGATCAAGGCCAATGGCGCGGAGATCCTGCGCCTGTGGGTCGCCCTCACCGACTATGCCGAGGACCAGCGGATCGGCCCGACCATCCTGCAGTCCACGGTCGACGCCTATCGCAAGCTGCGCAACACCATCCGCTACCTCCTGGGCGCCCTGGAGGGGTTTGGCGAGGCCGAGCGCCTGCCGCTGGATCAGGCGCCGCCCCTGGAGCGGTTCATCCTTCACCGCCTGGCCGAGCTGGATGAGGAAGTCCGCGGCGCCTATGAGCGGTTCGATTTTGCCGCCGCCATGCGCCCTCTGGCCGATTTCGCGTCCAACGACCTGTCGGCCCTGTTCTTCGATATCCGCCGGGACGCCCTTTACTGCGATCGGCCCGACTCGGTTCGGCGGCGCGCCTGCCGAACGGTGATGGACCTGGTGTTCGAACGCCTGACCATCTGGATGGCCCCGGTGCTCGCCTTCACCATGGAGGAGGCCTGGTCCACGCGCTTCCCCGAGGCGCCGGCCAATGCCGAGCGGGTCTTCCCCGAGACGCCCGCCTCCTGGCGCGATCCGCTCGAGGCCGCGCGCTGGGCCAAGGTGCAGGCCGTCACGCGCGTCGTCACCGGCGCCCTGGAGGTCGAGCGCCGCGAAAAGCGCCTCGGCGCGGCTCTGGAGGCGGCCCCGGTGGTGCATCTCGTCGATCCCGACCTGATTGCCGCCTTCGATGGCCTTGACCCAGCCGAGGTGTTCCGCACCAGCCAGGCCCGTCTGGTCCTGGGCGAAGGCCCGGCCGACGCGTTCCGGCTGGAGACGACGCCCGGCGTGGCGGTATCGCCGGTCAAGGCGGAGGGGCGCAAGTGCGCCCGCTCCTGGCGCATCCTTCCGGAGGTGGGAGAAGATCCCCGCTATCCCGACCTCTCCCTGCGCGACGCCGACGCGGTGGCCTGGTGGGACGCCCAGGCGCGATGAACGCCCCGTCCGCGCCTTCCCCCTGGCCGGCACGGCTTCTCGCCCTCGGCTCCGCCCTGATCGCGGCGACGGCCGACCAGGCCCTCAAGGCTCAGGTGGTGCGCGACGCCGCGGCGGGCGAGACGCTTGGCCCCTTTGGTCCTCTGCGTGTGACCCTGACGGGCAATACCGGCATCAGCTATGGCCTGTTGCAGGATGGCGGGGACGCCATGCGCTGGGGACTGGCCGTATTCGCTTGCGCGGTGGTGGCGGCGCTCGCCGTCTGGGCCGCCCGCAATTCGCGTCTGATCACCGGGCTGGGCCTTGGCCTGATCATCGGCGGGGCCGTGGGAAATCTGATCGACCGCCTGATGCGTGGGGCCGTCGTCGACTTCATCGACGCCCGGGCCCTGGCCTTCCCCTGGATCTTCAATCTCGCCGACAGCGCGATTACCGTGGGTATCTGCCTGCTTCTGCTGGAGTCTTGGGTCACGCCTGGGCCCCCGCAGACCGGCGCGTGAGGCGTCGGGCCCTGACACAAAGACGCGTGGCGCTCGCCGCACGGATCAGCTATGCCGCTCGTCGTGGGCGGCATTCGCCTTGAGGAATTGGATGACCCAGACGACGGTCTCGACCTGGTTGCGCATGGCCCCTCTGATCGCCGTGATCGGACTGTCGGGCTGCCAATCGCTCTCCAACGCGCTCGGCTATGGCAAGACCTCGCCGGATGAGTTCAGGGTTGTCAGCAAGGCGCCGCTCGTCCTGCCGCCTGACTACTCCCTGCGACCCCCGGCCCCTGGCGAGCCCCGGCCTCAGGAACTTCAGCCAGAGAGCGCGGCGCGCGAGGCCCTGCTGGGCGAGCGCGACAAGCAGGTCCGAGATGACGCCGAAAAGGCCTTGGTGGCCAAGGCCGGCGCCAATCAGGCCGATCCTCTGGTGCGCTATGTGATCGACGACGAGTTCGGCTCAATCGCGCACAAGGACAAGAGCTTCGCCGACTGGGTCATGTTCTGGCGCAAGGGCGAGGCCCCTGTTCCGACCATGCAGACGGCCGCCAACACGCCGGCGCCCGTGGACGCGGCGGTGGAGCAGAAGCGCATCTCCGGTCTGACCGGCGACAAGCCGATCATCATCGCGCGCAAGGGCCCCAACAAGCTCAAGCTTCCGGGTCTCTGACGCCCGGCTCTCCGCGGATGGCCGGGCGCGCGCATCCTGACGGGGCCCGATGGGGTTAGCCCCCCTCCTTCAGGTTTTGGTCTTGCGCCGGCGAAACAAGCCGGTGGACCGTGACGCCAGTCCAGACACGACAAGGCTGATGGCCCCGTCGGCCACGTCTCTCAAGGTGTCCGCATCGAGGGTGATCCGGCCCCCCCGGCGCCGCTTCGGCCAGAAGGCCGGCGCCAGCATCAGGGCAAGTCCGGCCAGGATCAGGAAGGCGACCCCGGTCAGGGCGCTTGCGCCGGCCGCGGGCAGCCACTGGCGCAGGACGGCGAACACGGAATAGCCGAAGGCGAAGACGCTCAGCATCACCGCGCCGGCGGCGAATCCGGCGGCGACCAGGCTGAGGGCGATTCGGCGGAGCAGCCGGTTGAGCATGAATTCCCCTTCATCCCGGGTCGTTGAGGTTCGATCGAGACCCACAACATAGCACGCCGGGTCTATCGCGGCGCCTCGCGCACCCTATAAGGATTGAATAGGGGACTTAAGAAAAGACCAAGATCGGAGGGCGTCCCATCATCCCGCGCGCCGCGCCACCTGGGCCAAAGACGAGCGATCGCGGCCGCCCCTGTCGGGGACCGGCTTGCCGCGCTCCGACGCTTCTCGCCCTCTTCGCGCCCGCCCCGGCGCCCATGGCGTTCTAGGCAGACCGGACTTGGCTTCCACCGATCCGGTCCGCTCCGGCTCCCCGCGCTCCCACCTCCATGAGTCCGCGGCATCGGCTGGCGGCGATGGTCTGTCGCCCGGCGCGGTCTGCTGGTCCCTGTTTGAGGGGGTGCGCAACCCCTATGTCGTCCTGATCACCATCTACATCTTCATGCCCTATGTGGCGGCGACCCTGATCGGGGACCCGGTGCGGGGCCAGGAAGAGGTCTCGCGCTGGAGCCAGTATTCCGGCTGGGCCGTGATGCTGACCGCCCCCTTTCTGGGCGCCTCGATCGACACATTGGGCCGGCGTAAGCCATGGCTGGCCCTGATCGTCGCTCTGATGACGCCGCTGATCGCCGCTCTTTGGTTCGCAAGGCCCGACCACAGCGGGCTCTCGGTGACCGCAACCCTGGCCCTGGTCACGGTGATCGGTGTGCTGTTTTCCTGGTCCGAGGTCCTCCATAACTCGCTGCTCGTGCGGGTGGCCGGGTTCAAGGCCGCGCACAAGGCCTCCGGTCTTGCCCTGGCGCTGGGCAACGCCTTCAGCCTCGCCGCGCTCGCCTTCACCGCCTGGGCCTTCGCTCTGCCGGGGCTTCCGTCCACCGCCCATTGGGGCTGGCTGCCTTCAGAGCCCCTGTTCGGACTGAGCCGCGCCAGTCACCAGCCCGAGCGGGTCGTGGCCCTGATGTCCGCCGGCGTGCTGGGACTGGGCGCCCTGCCCTTTTTCCTTGTGACCCCGGACGCGCCGGCCGGCCGGACGCCGGCCCTCAAGGCCCTGGCCCGGGGCGGCCGCGACCTCGTCGACATGCTGCGCGCCGTTCGCCATCACCGGGACGCCGTGACCTTCCTGGCCGCGCGGATGTTCTATGTGGATGGCATGGTCGCCATCCTCATCTATGCCGGGATCTATGCGGCGGGGGTGATGAAATGGGGCGCCCTGGAGCGGCTTGGTTTTGGCGTGGCGCTCAGCCTGTTCGCGGTGCTGGGAGGTTTTGTCGGCCGCTGGCTGGACGCGCATTTCGGACCCAAGACCGCTGTTCGGATCGAGATCTTCATGTCGCTGCTCGGCGTCATCGCCCTTTTGGGCATGGGCCCGGAGCGGATTCTCTATCTCGTGTCCTGGCCCAGAGCCGCACACGCCCCACTGTGGGGAGGTCCGCTCTTCACCACCCTGCCGGAGTGGGTCTTCCTGATGATCGGGTTCTCGAACGCGGTCTTCATCACCGCCCATTTCGCCTCCAGCCGGACCCTGCTCACACGCCTGACCCCTCCGGCCAAGACCGGCGCGTTTTTTGGCGTCTATGCTCTGTCGGGCACGGCGACGAGCTGGCTTGGACCCCTGTTGGTCAATCAGGGCACGCATCTTTTCCACACCCAGCAGGGCGGCTTCGCCTCGATCACCCTGCTTCTGGGCCTTGGCCTGATCGGGCTCCTGTTCGTTCGCGGCGGCGGACGACTGGACGAGGCCGGGGACAGGCTCGCCCCGTGATCACAGCATGATCCGGCTCTTCGTCACGGCCGATCTGGCGGCCGGCTTGCACCTGACGCTGGACCGGGGCCAGGCCCACTATCTCGTCCACGTCATGCGCCTTGCCGTGGGAGGCGAGGTCGCCCTGTTCAATGGACGCGATGGCGAGTGGCGCGCGCGCCTGGTCGGCGCCAAGGGCCGGGCCGCAACTCTGGAGGCGATCGACCGCACCCGACCCCAGACCACGCCGCCCGATGTGGAGCTCATCTCGACCTTGATCCGCCGTGCGCGTCTGGAGACCGTGGCCGAGAAGGCCGCCGAACTGGGCGTGCGGCGGGTGCGCCTCGCGGTCAGCGCCCGCTGCAATCTGCGCCAGATCCAGACCGAACGCCTGCGGTCCATCGCGGTGGAGGCCGCCGAGCAGACCGGCCGGCTTGATGTCCCCGACATCGACGAGGTGAGACCGCTCGCCGATATTCTGGCCGCCTGGCCTTCCGGTCGCAGGCTGATCTTCTGCGATGAGGCAGGCGAGGCTCCGCCGCTGGGCGAGGCCCTCGAGGACGCGAGCCTGGCCGGCGCGCCCTGCGCGATCCTGATCGGCCCCGAAGGCGGATTTTCCGCCGAAGAGCGGGCCGCGATCCGCGCCGTCGATGGCGTCATGCCGGTGTCGCTTGGCCCGCGTATTTTGCGCGCCGATACCGCTGCGATCGCCGCCCTCGCCCTCTGGCAGTCCCGCCGGGGCGACTGGGCGGGGGGTTGAGCTTGCCGGCTCGCCGCCCCAAATTCGCCGTGGTCTGTCGCGTCGCGCGCCGTTCGGGCGCCTGGATATCGAGCGACGTCGTCGGGGCGCGGCCTTCCAAGGCCCATGAGGGAGCCGTTCGGGAATGCCGCAAACGCTTAGCGATGACCGTCCTTTGACCTTTGAGGATATGGCCGGCTGGTTTGCCGCTGGGGCCAAGCCCCGCGAGAGCTTCCGGGTTGGCTCCGAGCACGAGAAGTTTGTCTTCCGCACGACGGATGACCGCCCCGTCCCCTATGACGGCCCGGCCGGGATCCGCGCCCTGATGGAGGGGCTCATGCGGTTTGGCTGGACGCCGGTCACCGAACCCGGGCCCGGTCCGGATGGCGGCGAGGTGCTGATCGGCCTCAATCGCGGCATGGAGAACATCAGCCTGGAGCCCGGCGGACAATTCGAGCTGTCCGGCGCGCCGCTGCAGACCATGCACGACATTTGTGAGGAGACGGGTCGCCATCTTGAGGAAGTGAAGACGGTCGCCGCGGAGCTCGGCCTGGGCTTTCTGGGCCTCGGCTTCACGCCGGACTGGCGCCGTGAGGACATCCCGGTCATGCCCAAGGGCCGCTATCGCATCATGCGGCGCTACATGCCCCTGGTGGGGACCAAGGGCCTGGATATGATGTTCCGCACCTGCACGGTTCAGGCCAACCTGGATTTTTCCAGCGAGGCCGACATGCGGGCCAAGTTCCGTGTCAGCCTGGCCCTGCAGCCCGTGGTCACCGCCCTGTTCGCCAACTCGCCCTTTGTCGAGGGCAAGCCCAGCGGTCTTCTGAGTTCACGCGCGGCCGTCTGGGCCGATACCGACGCGGACCGCACCGGCATGCTGCCTTTCGTTTTCGAGGACGGCTTTGGCTACGAGGCCTATGCCCGCTATGTGCTGTCGGTGCCGATGTATTTCGTCAAGCGGGACGGGCGCTACATCGACGTCGCCGGCCGGTCCTTCGCCGATTTCGTCGCCGGGCGCCTGCCCGAGGTCGAGGGTGAGCACGCGACCCTGAAGGACTGGGCGGATCACGCCTCCACCGCCTTTCCCGAGGTTCGCCTCAAGCAGTATCTGGAGATGCGCGGCGCCGATGGGGGCCCCACCAGTCGCCTCTGTGCGCTGCCAGCCCTTTGGGCCGGGCTGCTCTATGACGACGCGGCCCTCGCGGCGGCCTGGGACTTGGTCAAGGACTGGACGATGGAGGAGCGCGCCCAGCTTTGTCGCGACGCCCCGCGTCTGGCGCTCAAGGCCAAGGTGCACGGTCGCCTGGTGCGCGATATCGCCCGCGACGTGGTCGCCCTGGCGCATGAGGGACTGAGGCGTCGCGACCGGCTCTCGGGCGGCATGGTCGACGAGAGCAGCTATCTGGGCGAGATCGAGGACATCGCCGAGTCCGGGATCACCGCCGCCGAGCGCCTGCTGGATCTCTATCACGGGCCTTGGGCCGGCGATGTGACCCACGCCTATCAGGCCTTCGCCTACTGAGCCTCCTGGGCCTACCAAGCCTCCTGGGCCGACGCGGCGGGATGGACAATCGCGCGCATGTACAAGAGGGTCAGGGCCGCCTAAGGGGCGAATTCCAAGGGCCTTGAACGTCTGGCGCCTGTTTCGACGCCGACGACGCGCAGCAAGAGCCAGGCGGGGACAGGCATGAACAATATCGTCATTCTCGTCGGCGTCGTGGTCACTCTGGCGACGGGGCTGCCGGTCGCCCTGCAACTCGCGCGCACCCACCCCAAGGGTCTGTTCGTTCTCTTTTTCGCCGAGATGTGGGAGCGCTTTTCCTACTACGGCATGCGCGGCCTGCTGATTTTCTATCTGACCCAGCACTTCCTGATGGATCAGGCCGCCGCCAGCGGCGTCTATGGATCGTACGCCACTCTGGCCTATCTCCTGCCCCTGGTGGGCGGGGTCCTGGCGGACAGGTTCCTCGGCGCGCGCAAGGCCGTGGCGTTCGGCGCCCTGCTCCTGGTGATCGGTCAGGGCCTGATGGCCGTCGAGGGCCCCCCGGCGCGGCAGGACCTTGTGGTTCACGGCGCACACTATGCCCTGGTTCCCGAAGGGCGGGGCGGCGATCAGGTGGTCAAGGTCGAGGTCGGCGGCCACGGCTACGCCTTCTCCTCTGACGCCGATGGCGCGCTCAGGATCGCCGGACTTCCCGCCTCAGCCCCCTTGCCGGCCCGCCTGCCCAAGTCCGAGTACAGCCTCGCGACCCATCCTGGCCCCAGCCTGTTCCAGAACGCCCTCTATCTGGCCCTCGCCCTGATCATCATGGGGGTAGGTTTCCTCAAGGCCAACATATCCTCGATCGTCGGTAAGCTTTACGGCGAGGGCGATCCGCGCCGCGATCCTGGCTTCACCCTCTATTATTACGGCGTCAATCTCGGGGCCTTCTGGGCTGCGGTGCTGTGCGGCTATCTCGGCCAGACGCTGGGATGGGCCTGGGGATTTGGCGCCGCGGGTGTGGGCATGGCGGCCGGCTGGGTGACCTTCATGTTCGGCCGCAGCTGGCTGGAGGGCCGGGGCGAGTCGCCGGATCCGGTGCGTCTGGCCAAGCCGACCCTCGGGCCTCTCAGCCTGGAATGGACCATCTATGCCGCCGGTCTGGCCGGCGTCGCGGGAGTCTGGCTGCTGGTGCAGCATAACGCCTTTGTCGGCGGGGCCCTGGGCCTGGGCTGGATCGCGGTCCTGATCTATCTCGGCGGCTTCTTCCTGCGGCTCGGCAAGATCGAGCGCGAGCGCCTGATGCTGGCCTTCGTCCTGATCGCCGGCTCGATCGTCTTCTTCACCCTGTTCGAGCAGGCCGCCACCTCGCTCAACCTGTTCGCGCAACAGAACACCGAGCTGAAGCTCATCTCCGCCCCGATCGAGATCGGCCTTCTGGGCCTGACCCTTGTTCTGGCCACGCCCGACATGCTGCCGGGGTTGCATCTGAGCGGTCCGCACATCTGGATCGATATGAGCTTCACCGCCTCGCAGACCCAGTCCTTCAACGCGGGATTCATCCTTCTTCTGGCGCCGGTGTTCGCCGGGCTGTGGACCTATCTTGGGAGGGTCGGCCGCGACCCCAACCCGGTCACCAAGTTCGGCCTTGGCCTGGCTCAGGTGGGCCTGGGCTTTCTGCTGATCGTCTGGAGCGGGGGGCTGGCCGACGCCCAGTTCCGCCTGCCTCTGGCGGTGCTTGGCTTCGCCTACCTGCTGCACACCACCGGCGAGCTCTGCCTCAGCCCGGTGGGCATGAGCGAGGTGACCAAGCTTTCGCCGGCGACCCTGGTCTCGACGCTGATGGCCGTCTGGTTCATGGCCACCTCGGCCGCTGAATTCATCGGCGCGCGGATCGCCGCCCTGGCGGGGACCGCCACGGCGGGGGGGCAGGTGCTCGACCCTGCCGCCGCTCTGAGGACATCGCTGGGCATGTTCAACGCCATCGGCTGGGCGGGGGTCGGATTTGGCGCCCTGTTTCTCGTCCTGGCCCCCTTCCTCAAGCACTGGGCGCACGGGGTGAACACCGCGCCCCCCCATCCCGGACACGGCGGGATCGCCCCGGATGCGGACGCCGGCCTGCAGGAGGTCTCGCCGCAAGCCCTGCGCGAGTAGGCGTTCAGGGGGCCAATAGGGCGGCCTATTCGCTCGGCGCGTCCGCCGGCAGGGTCCCGGTGGCGGCCGCCCCCGCCGAAGCGCTCATGACCGCGACGATCCCCGCCCACTGGGCGAGGCTCAGATGCTGGCCGATCAGCAGCGCCCCGGCCAGGGCCCCCACGGCCGGCTCCAGGCTCATCAGAGCGCCAAACACGCGAGTGGGCAGGCGCGTCAGGGCGTACATCTCCAGCGAATAGGGCAGGGCGCTGGAAAGCAGGCCCACCAGAAGGGCCAGGGGCAGCACCTGGGGGACAAAAAGGCGCGGGCCTTCAATCACCAGTTGCGTTGGAACAAAGACCAGGGCCGCGACCATCACGCCCAGGCCCGCTGCGTCGGCGCCGAACGCCTCGCCCGCCCGACGGCCAGCCAGGATATAGACAGCCCAGCAGGCTCCTGCGCCCAGGGCGAGCAGCGCGCCGCGCCCGTCCACATGGGCCTGGGACAGGCCCAGCGGCAGGAGAAGGGCGAGGCCCGCGACGGCCAGGCCGACCCAGATCAGATCGCTCACCCGGCGCGATGCGGCCATGGCGACGCCCAGGGGGCCGATGAACTCAATGGCCACGGCGATGCCCAAGGGGAGGGTGCGAAGGGCCATGTAGAACAGGGTGTTCATGGTCCCTAGCGCCAGACCATAAACGATCAGGCCACGCAGGGGCCGGCCCTGCCCAAGGCCCCGCCAGGGGCGTCGGACGACGCCGAGGATGAGGCTCGAGGCGAGGATGCGAAGGGCGGCCGCCCCGGCGGGTCCCACCGTGGAGAACAGGCGGATGGCGAAGGAGGCGCCCAGCTGAAAGGACGCCATGGCCAGGACCAGGACGAGGATCGGGACGAGGCGGGCCAGCGGGCCGCCGAGGCGCCCGGCCGCCGGGGCCGGGCTCACACGCTGGTGCCGCCGACCGTCAGTCCCGTGATCTTCAAGGAGGGCTGACCGACGCCCACAGGCACGCCCTGACCGGCCTTGCCGCACACGCCGATGCCAGGATCGAAGGCGAAGTCGTCGCCGATCATGGTGACCCGGGTCAGGGCCGAGGGCCCATCGCCGATCAGACTGGCGCCCTTGACCGGGGCGCCCAGACGCCCGTCCTCGATCAGATAGGCTTCCGTGCACTGGAAGACGAACTTGCCGTTGGTGATGTCCACCTGCCCGCCGGCGAAGGCGGCGCAGTAGAGTCCGCGACGGACCGAAGCGATCATGTCTTCGCGACTGTGCGATCCCCCCAACATGGCGGTATTGGTCATGCGCGGCATGGGAACGTGGGCGTAGGACTGACGCCGGCCATTACCCGTCACCTCGCAGCCCATAAGGCGCGCGCTTTGGCGGTCGTGCATGTAGCCGCGCAGAATTCCATCCTCGATCAGGATGGTGCGGCTGGTGGGCGTGCCCTCGTCGTCCACGGTCAGGGAGCCGCGCCGACCGGCAATGGCGCCGTCGTCGAACACGGTGACGCCGGGCGCGGCGACCCGCTCGCCAATCCGGCCGGAAAAGGCCGAGGTCCCCTTGCGGTTAAAGTCGCCTTCGAGGCCATGTCCGACCGCTTCGTGCAGCAGCACGCCGTTCCAGCCCGGCCCGAGGATCACATCCATCTCGCCGGCCGGGCAGTCCACCGCCTCGAGATTCACCAGCGCCTGACGCAGAGCCTCGTCTACCTGTTCGCGCCAGCGATCCGGACGGATCCAGGTCTCGAATCCGGCCCGGCCCCCGGCTCCCGACGAGCCGGTCTCACGCCGGGTGTTGGACTCCACCGTCACCTGAACATTGAGCCGCACCAGAGGGCGGATATCGCGGATGAGGCGCCCATCGGCGCGCAGAATCTCCACCACTCGCCGCTCGCCCGCCAGCCCAACAGCCACCTGGGCCACGCGCGGATCGCGGGCCCGCGCATAGGCGTCGATCTCCTGCAGGAGCGCAATCTTGTCAGCGAAGCCCGGCGCCGCGAGGGGATCGTCCTCATCATAAAGGCGGGCATTGGTGGCGACCGGTCCCTCCGCCGCCACCCCTTCATAGCCACGCTTCGCGAGGGCGGCCGAGGACGCCGCACGGCGAAGAGCCGCTTCTGAGATATCGCTGGAATGGGCGTAGCCAGCCGTTTCGCCGGCCACCACCCTCAGGCCGAAGCCCTGGGTCGAGTCATAGGCCGCCGACTTCAGGCGGCCATCGTCGAACAGGAAGGATTCGCTCTCGGATCGTTCGAGAAAAATCTCACCATCGTCGGCCCCGGTCACGGCGTCGCCAAGGATGGAGGCGGCGCGGTCAGGCGACACGCCGGAGGTTTCGAGGATCGATGGCGACAGGGCGGGAGCGTTCATGCGGCGGGATCGTTTCTTCGATGCGACGAGAGTGCGTTGCGTTTGGACGGAACCGACCTGGCGCTTCGCAACGCGCTCAGGGAGCTTAAGATAGAGCACGATTCAGCGTCTTCGCCGATTCCACGAAAACGTATCGTGCTCTGGGCGGACAGACCCGAGGGAGCAGCCGTCAAGAGACATAACCTCGCGGGCTCCGGGCCGAAAGGGCGGGCCATCACGATTTGCCCGGCGGCGGTCGCTGGCGGCGATCCTGGTGCGCAACCGCCTTGGCAACCCAGCGTCTTATGGCTATTGCACCGCCCCAAGGACGCCTTCGCCGGGATCGTTCGCGCTTGCGGGCGCCGGCGATGGTCAAGCCCCTCCCATCGCGGAAAGAGCCGAGAGGACCATGAAGTTTCGCGTCGCTCCGATTGCATCCCTCACGACTCTCGTCCTGAGCCTCGTCGCCGGCCAGGCCTTGGCCGAAGACCAGCTCGGCCAGCCGGCCAACAAGGCCATCGACCTGCAGCCCGCGGCCTCTCAGATCCGCGCCCAGCAGATCTTCTTCCATAACGACATCCTGCTGCCGATCATCACCGGGATCGTGCTGCTGGTCCTTGTTCTGCTGGTTTATGTGATTGTGCGCTTCAACAAGCGCGCCAACCCGGTTCCGGCCCGGTTCAGCCACAACACGCCGGTCGAGATCGCCTGGACGGTCGGGCCGGTCCTGATCCTGATGTTCATCGCCATCTTCTCGTTCAAGCTGCTGTTCGCTGAACACGACATGCCCAAGCCGTATATGACGGTGAAGGTGACCGGCCGGCAGTGGAACTGGGACTATGCCTATCCCGACCAGAAGATCCCCGCGGCGACCTCGATCCCGCTCACCGAGGACGACGCCAAGGCCCAGCACCGGCCCTATCTGCTCGCCGCCAGCAATCCCATGGTCGTGCCGGTGGGCAAGGTCGTGAAGGTCGAGATCACCGCCGAGGATGTGATCCACTCGTTTTCCGTGCCGGCCTTTGGCGTGAAGCTGGACGCGGTGCCGGGCCGTCTCAATGAGACCTGGTTCAAGGCGGATCACACGGGCGTATTCTACGGTCAGTGCTCGCAGCTCTGCGGCGCCAATCACTCCTTCATGCCGATCGAGGTGGATGTGGTGACCGAGGATCAGTTCAAGAATTGGGTGGCGAGCAAGGTTCCGCAGCCCGCCCAGGTCGCCGCCGCCGCGCCGGCAGCGTCGGCCAAGGCCGAATAGTTCAAGTCCTTATAGGGAGCATCAGGTCAGATGGCTGACATCGCCCAGACCCACGGTCGAGCCGCCCATGTTCAGGGTGGGCATGGCGCGCATGACGCCAAACCGGGCTTTTTCACCCGCTGGTTCCTGTCGACCAACCATAAGGACATCGGCACGCTGTACATCATCTTCGCCATTCAGGCGGGGATCATCGGCGCCCTGCTGTCGGGCCTGATTCGCTGGGAGCTGGCCGAGCCCGGCATCCAGCTGTTCTCGCCCAATTCGGCGATCAATCTGATGGGTCTCGTGGAGCAGACCAAGCACGGCTACTACGCCGTGGTCACGGCCCACGGCCTGATCATGATCTTCTTCATGGTCATGCCCGCCATGATTGGCGGATTCGGCAACTGGTTCGTGCCCTTGATGATCGGCGCGCCCGACATGGCGTTCCCCCGGATGAACAACATCAGCTTCTGGCTGCTGGTCGCCTCCTGGGTGATGCTGCTGACCTCGATGTTCGTCGATGGCGGCCCGGGACGCGGATTCGGCGGCGGCTGGACCATGTATGCGCCGCTCTCGACCATCGGGCATCCGGGGCCGGCGTTCGACTGCGTGATCCTGTCGGTTCACCTGGCCGGGGCCAGCTCGATCCTCGGCGCGATCAATTTCATCACCACCATCTTCAACATGCGCGCGCCGGGCATGACCCTGCACCGCATGCCGCTGTTCGTGTGGTCGATTCTGGTCACCGTCTTCCTGCTTCTGCTGTCCCTGCCGGTTCTGGCGGGCGCCATCACCATGCTCCTCACCGACCGGAATTTCGGCACGCACTTCTTTGATCCGGCCGGCGGCGGCGATCCCCTGATGTATCAGCACCTGTTCTGGTTCTTCGGGCACCCCGAGGTGTACATCCTGATCATCCCGGGCTTTGGCATCATCAGCCACGTGGTCTCGACTTTCTCGGGCAAGCCGGTGTTCGGCTACCTGGCCATGGCCTACGCCATGGTGGCGATCGGCTTCCTCGGCTTCATCGTCTGGGCGCACCACATGTTCACGGTGGGCATGCCGCTCAACCTGCAGGCCTACTTCGTCGCGGCGACCATGGTCATTGCGGTTCCCACGGGGGTGAAGATTTTCTCCTGGATCGCGACCATGTGGGGCGGATCGCTGGAGTTCAAAACGCCGATGCTGTTCGCCATCGGCTTCATCTTCCTGTTCACCGTGGGCGGCGTCACCGGCGTGGTCCTGGCCAATGCCGGTATCGATTACGCTCTGCACGACAGCTATTATGTGGTCGCCCACTTCCACTACGTGCTCAGCCTGGGCGCGGTGTTCGCGATTTTCGCCGGGTTCTACTACTGGTTCGAGAAGATGTGGGGCGTGCGCTACAATGAAGCGCTGGGCGTGCTGCACTTCTGGCTGACCTTTGTCGGCGTCAATGTGATCTTCTTCCCGCAGCACTTCCTGGGCCTGCAGGGCATGCCGCGTCGGTCCATCGACTACCCGGTGGCCTTCCGGTTCTGGAACCACCTGTCCTCGATCGGCTACCTGATCACCCTGGTCGGACTCGTGGTCTTCCTGGGCATGATCCTGGAGGCCGCCCTGCGCCGCCGTCCGGCTCGGGCCAATCCGTGGGGCGCCGGGGCGACGACGCTGGAATGGACCCTGTCCTCGCCGCCGCCCTTCCACCAGTTCAACGAACTGCCGGTGGTCCACGCGGACGGTCACTGATCGGCCGATCGGAGCTCGCATGAACACGACTGAGGCCATCGCCGCCGGAGCGTCTCCGGCGGCGGACGTGGCCCGCGCATCGGACTACATCGCCCTGCTCAAGCCCCGGGTGATGTCTCTCGTCGTGTTCACGGCGATCACAGGGCTTCTGTGCGCGCGCACGCCGATCGATCCATGGCTGGGGTTCGCGGCCATCCTTTGCATCACCATCGGCGCCGGCGGATCCGCCGCGCTGAACATGGCCTACGACTCGGACATCGATGCGGTCATGCGCCGGACCAAGCGACGCCCTGTCCCCGCGGGGCGCGTGCAGCCCTCCGACGCTCGGGCGCTTGGCCTGACCCTGTCGATCCTGTCCGTGGGCGTGATGGGTCTGGCGACCAACTGGCTGGCGGCCGGATTGCTGGCCTTCACCATCGCCTTCTATGTGCTTGTCTATACGCTTTGGCTGAAGCGCCGAACGCCGCAAAATATCGTCATCGGCGGCCTGGCTGGAGCCCTGCCGCCGCTGGTCGGCTGGGCTGCCGCGAGCGGAACGGCGCCGCTGAACGCGTGGCTCCTGGTGGCCATCATCTTTGTCTGGACGCCGCCGCACTTCTGGGCGCTTTCGCTCTACACCTGTGAGGACTACGCCGCCGCCGGCGTGCCGATGATGCCTCTGGTCAGGGGCCGGGCCTCGACGCGCTGGCAGATCCTTGCCTATTGCCTTGTTCTCGCGCCGCTGGGTCTCGCCCCTGTCATCACAGGTCTGGGCGGCGTCCTTTACGCGGCTGTGGCGAGTCTTGGCGGCCTGGGCCTGATCGCCCTCGTCGCACGTCTGGCCGCATCGGGGCCCCGCGATGATGTGGAGCCCGTCGCGGCGGACGGCCGCACGACGCTCTACAAGGTGGGCAAGGGCGCGCGCCGCGCGCGTGACGTCTTCGCCTTTTCTCTGGCCTACCTCTTCGCCCTGTTCGCGGCGCTTTTGATCGAGCGCCTGGCCGGGCTCGCGCCCCTCTCCCCGGGCCTCATCCCTCAGGTTTTTCCATGAGCGACCCCAACCAGGAAAGCGAGGCGGCCGCGAAGGCGCGGCGCGCGCGCAACCTGCTTCTTGCCGGGGCTCTGATCGGCTTCGTGGTCCTTATTTTCGTCATCACGGTCATCAAGATTGGTCACAATGGCGGCCTCACCCCCTGAGCCCCCTCCCGAAGGCCCGGCCTCTCCGACCGGGACGCGGAGCGCCGGCGCCCGCGCCAACCAGCGCGTGGTCCTGGTCTGTCTTAGCGTCCTGGCGGTGATGGTGGGGCTGGTGGCGGAGGCGCCGACCTTCTATCGCGCCTTCTGTGCGGCCACCGGCTTCAACGGGGCCGTCAAGCGGGCCGCCTACGCGCCCAGCCAGGTCTCGGCCCAGACCGTGGTCGTGAAGTTCGACACCAACGTGAACGGCGTGCCGTTCCAGTTCCAGCCCGAACAGGCCAGCCAGACCGTGCATCTGGGCGCCTCGAACCTGGCCTTCTTCCGGGTCAAGAACACGAGCGACCACCCGGTCACCGCGCGCGCGCTCTTCAATGTCGTCCCCGAGGCGGCCGGCCAATATTTTTCAAAGCTTGAGTGCTTCTGTTTCAGCGACCAGACCCTCGCGCCGGGCCAGACGGCGGAGTTTCCCGTCGTCTATTACGTCGACCCCCGCTTTGGGCAGGACCGGGACACCCGGTACGAACCGGATATTACGCTGTCCTATACCTTCTTTCCGGCCACCGACGCGGGCAAGGCCGCGCCCGCTCAGACCAAGCCCCAAGCCACCGCCTCCCAGACCCGCGCCGCGCCGGCCGCAGGACCTCTTGGCGGAACGGCGAAGGCGGGGCTATAGGACGCCGACGCCGACTTCCGTGGTGTCGAGGTTGGACGAGATGCGCGTCGCGCGCGCCGGATTCGGCGTCGTGGCTGCGGGACCTGTGTAGGAGACAAGGCGGGACATGGCCCACGAAGGCGTGAAGCACGACTATCACCTCGTCAATCCGAGTCCCTGGCCGCTGGTCGGGTCGATGTCGGCGGTGATCCTCGCCCTGGGCCTCGTCATCGGGTTGAAGGGTATTCTGGGCCTTCCCAAGGGCGACTGGTGGGTTCTGGCCCTGGGGGCTGCTGGTGTGCTCTTCACCATGGCCGCCTGGTGGCGCGACGTGATCAAAGAGGCCAATCACGGGGATCATACGCCGGTGGTCTCGATCGGCCTGCGATACGGCATGATCCTGTTCATCGCCTCGGAGGTGATGTTCTTCGTCGCTTGGTTCTGGATCTTCTTCGAGATGGCCCTGTTCCATCACGTGCGCACGCTCTCGCCGCTTGACGATGTGAGCGCCGCCTGGGCCACCTGGCCGCCCAAGGGTGTGGAGGCCGTGGCGCCGTTTCAGCTTCCGCTGATCAATACCCTGACCCTTCTCCTCTCGGGCACGACGGTGACCTGGTCGCACCACGCCCTGCAGCAGGGCGACCGCAAAGGCGCTCAGCTTGGCCTGATCCTCACCATCATGCTGGGCGTCCTGTTCACCTCGATCCAGGGCTACGAGTACCACCACATCCTGTCCGAAAAGCTTTTCTATGGGCCTGATGCGGCCAATTCGGGCCTCTATGGATCCAGCTTCTTCATGGCGACGGGTTTCCATGGCTTCCACGTCATCGTCGGCACCATCTTTCTCACGGTCTGCCTGATCCGGATGCTGAATGGAGGGTTCACGCCCAAGCAGCATTTCGGGTTCGAGGCGGCCGCCTGGTACTGGCATTTCGTCGACGTCGTCTGGCTCTTCCTGTTCACGTTCCTGTACGTGATCTTTGGGGCCGGCTGGGGCCATTGAGCGAGGCTGGCGAAGGGCGCGGCGCGCCTCTCGCGCCCTTCCTGCGTGGCCTTCGCGGGCGCTGCGCCCGGTGCGGCGAGGGCGCGCTGTTCGTCGGGTTCCTCAAACTTGCGCCGCGCTGCCCGGTCTGTGGCTATGACCTGACCACGGTGGACAGCGGAGATGGTCCGGCCGTGTTCGTCATCCTGTTCGCCGGCTTCATCGTCGTCTTCGCCGCCCTGATCACGGAATTGATCTACGACCCTCCGGTCTGGGTGGACCTCGCGGTGTGGTTGCCGATCGGCGCGGCCGTATGCCTGGGGCTGCTTAGGCCAATGAAAGGCCTGATGATCGCCGCACAGATGCGCAATCGCGGTGAAAGGCCGCCGCCGTGACCGGATCGACCCCCCCCTTGCGGGGCGCGCGGTTTCCCATCGGCCTGACCCTGGCGGCCCTGATCGTCTTTTCAGGGCTGATCGGCCTTGGCGTCTGGCAGGTGCACCGCCTGGCCTGGAAGGAAGCCCTCCTGGCCCGAATCGCGGCGCTGAAGACCGCTCCGGCGCGCCCCCTCGTCCAGGTTCTCGCCGCGCCGGGCGACCAGGGCTTTGTCCGGGTCGCCGTGGCCTGCGATCCCGCGCCTCGGCGAGGCCCGCAGCTCTTCCGCTATGCCGTCGCCGACGGCGTGATCGGCTGGCGGCTGCTTGGCGCCTGTCGCGCCGCGCTCGGGCCGTATGATGGCATCCTCGTCGACCGTGGCCTCGCGACCGGGCTCAAAGGCTTTACCGCCCCCACGCCGGTGACCGACCCGCCGATGGGCGAGGTGGTCGGGGTCCTGCGCACGCCCGGGGGGAAGCCCTGGCTGGGGCCGGCGGTCATCCAAAGGACGCCCCGCATGGTGGTCGCGCGGCTGATCGACGGGCCGACCCTCGCCGAGTTCAGCAAGGCGGCAGGCCTGGCCCATCCAGCGCCCTACCTGCTGGCGGCCGAGAGCGAGCGCCCGGCGGCGCCGGGGGTACAGCCGAGGGCCCTGCCCGAGGACATTCCCAACAACCATTTCGTCTATGCCCTAACCTGGTTCGCCCTGGCCGGAATCCTCGCCTGGTTCTATCTGGCCATGCTGTTGCAGCGATATCGCCGATGAGATTCGTTTCGACCCGGGGCGTCGCCCCCGCCGTGGACTTCGAAGGCGCCCTGATGGCGGGCCTTGCGCCCGATGGCGGCCTCTACACGCCGGAACATTGGCCCCGCCTCTCGACCGACGAGATCGCCGACCTCGCGGGTCGCCCCTACGCTGAGGTCGCCGCTCGCATTCTGTCGCCCTTTGTCGGCGACAGCCTCGAGCCGGCCGCTCTGAGGCGATTGTGCCAGGCCGCCTATGCCCGGTTCGCGCACCCGGCCGTGGCGCCTCTCGTCCAGATCGGTCCGGCAAGCTGGCGCCTCGAGCTGTTCCACGGGCCGAGCCTGGCCTTCAAGGACATCGCCATGCAGCTCCTCGCCCAGCTCTACGGCGAGATGCTGGCGCGGCGAGACGGGCGTCTGACCATCATCTGCGCGACCTCCGGCGATACCGGAGGTGCGGCGGTCGAGGCCTTTGCCGGTGTTGCGCGGACCGATGTCGTGGTCCTGTTCCCCGAGGGACGCATCTCTGAGGTCCAGCGGCGCTTCATTACCGCGTCGCCCGAATCCAATGTCCATGCCCTGGCCGTGCAGGGCGATTTCGATGCCTGCCAGGCCCTGGTCAAGCGCCTGTTCCGGGACGCGGACTTCGCGCGCGAGGCCCGTCTTACGGCGGTCAACTCGATCAATATCGTCCGGATCCTGGCCCAGGCCGTCTATTACGCGACTTCCGCCGTGGCGCTTGGCGCGGCAACCCCGTCGACGATCAGCGGCAAGATCCGTTTCGCCGTCCCGACGGGGAATTTCGGCGACGCCTTCGCGGGCTGGGCCGCCCGGGCCATGGGCCTGCCGATTGGCGAGATCCTGGCGGCGACCAATCGCAACGACATTCTCCCCCGGGCCTTCGCCTCTGGCGTCTATGTTCGCGGCACCCTGGCGCCGACCCAAAGCCCGGCCATGGATATCCAGGCCGCTTCCAACTTCGAGCGCCTGGTGTTCGAGGCCCTGGGCCGCGACGCCGCCGCGACCGCGGCCGCCTTTGAGGGCTTTGAGGCCGGCGGCGCCCTGAACTTGTCTGGTGAGGCGTTGAACGCCATACGCGCCCTGGGTCCAGCCCGGGCGGTCGATGAGGCGGAGACTTCGCGGACCATGGCGCTCGCCCACGACCGCGGGCTTGGCTTTGTCGACCCGCACACCGCCGTCGCCCTTGCCGCCGCCGGCATCCTGGAGGCGGGCGACACCCGCGAGGCCTCGCCACGCGTGGTCCTCGCCACCGCCCATCCGGCCAAGTTCCCAGAGGCGGTCTCGGCGGCCACGGGCGATGTCGTTCCCCCGCCCGCCCAGGTCCTGGCCCTGAACGGCCGTCCCGAACGCGTGATCCGCCTTCCGGCGGATCTCGACGCCCTCAAGAGCGCCATCGCAGGCTGCCTCGCCCTATGAGGGAGCCCGCTCGTCTGCATGACCTCGCCAATGGGGTCCGCGTCCTCTTCGACCCGGCGCCGGGCTATCAAAGCGTCGCCATCAGCGTGGTCGCGGGTCGCGGCGCGCGCCATGAGGACGCCACCCGCAACGGCTGGTCGCACCTTCTCGAGCACATGGTGTTCAAGGGTGCGGGCGGCCGGGGGGCCGCGGAACTGGTGGAGGTGATCGAGGGCGAGGGCGGCCAGATCAACGCCGCGACCGGTTATGAGCGCACCAGTTTTCAGGCGCGGGCCCTGCCCGAGGCCTTCGACCTGACCCTGGGCGTGCTCGCCGACCTGGTGTTGCACCCCCGCCTGGATGCCGATGACCTGGCTCGCGAAAAGCGCGTTGTGGCCCAGGAGATCGCTGAGGCGGTGGACACGCCCGACGACCAGGTGTTCGAACAGGCCCAATCGGTGGCCTTCGCCGATCAGGCCCTGGGCCGACCGATCCTGGGAACCGAGATCAGTCTCGCCTCCGCCGACCCCGCGGCGCTGGAGGCCTGGCGCGCCCAGCTCTACGCCCCGGATCGCCTGGTGGTCAGCGTCGCCGGCGCCGTCGACGAGGCGCGGGTCCTGCGGCAGGCCGAGGCGCTGTTCAGCGCCGCCCCGGGCGCATCCGCCCCAGCGCCTGAACCCGCCGCATTTATCGGGGGCGCGGTGGCGGAGACGCGGCGGCTGGAACAGGCTCACCTGGTCTTCCTGGTTCCGGCCCCAGGCCTCGCCGCCGGGCAATACTGGACCCATCGCGTGGTGGCCGAGGCCCTGGGCGGGGGCATGGCCTCGCGCCTGTTCCAGGAGGTGCGGGAGCGTCTGGGCCTGGCCTACGCCATCGACGCCTATGCCGAGGCCTGGGCCGATGCAGGCGTTCTCGGGATCTATGCCGGGTGTGGCGCGCAAGACGCCGGACGCGTCGCCGAGGCCGTGGCGCGCGAGCTGGTCGGCTTCGCGAGGCGCCTGTCGCCGGAAGCCCTGGCCCGGGCCAAGACGCAGCTCAAATCCGGACTTCTGATGGCCCGCGAGTCTCTGGCCTCCCGCGCCGAGCAGGCGGCCACCGAGCTCCTGACCCTCGGCGCCGTCCAGCCGCCCGCCGCCCATATCGAGGCGATCGATCGGGTCGGGCCTGAGGATCTCGACGCGTTCGAGACGACCCTGCGCGCGCCTGGGGCCTGTGCGGTGGCGATCCTGGGGCCGCGAAAGGCGGCGGAGGCGGCGTCCCGGTTCCAGACGGCCTTGTTCGGCTGAGCCTATCGTCCGGCAAGGTTTCGCGGCACAATAGGGCATGGCGTTGCTGGACTGGATTTCGGCTGACCTGGATCTTCGCCTCTCCTATGGCGGGGTCAGGCTGCGTCCGCATCGCTCCAGCGACTTCAGCGCCTGGTCGAGCCTGCGGGAGGCTTCGCGCGCCTTTCTCCAGCCCTGGGAGCCGACCTGGCCGAGCGATGACCTCACGCGGGGAGCCTATCGCCGTCGTCTGGCCGCCTACAGCCAGGACATGGAGCGCGGCGTCGCCTACCCCTTCCTCGTGTTCCGCAAGAGCGATGACACCCTGGTGGGTGGCATAACCCTCTCCAACATCCGCCGCGGCGTCGCCCAGATGGGTTCGATCGGCTACTGGGTCGGTCAGGCCCATACCCGCCAGGGCTACACGACGGATGCGGTCAAGGCGGTGTCCTGTTTCGCTTTCGACCGGCTCGGCCTGCACCGGGTCGAGGCGGCCTGTCTGCCGAGCAACGCCGCTTCGCGCGGGGTGCTGCTGAAAGCGGGCTTCGACCAGGAAGGTCTGGCCCGGGCCTATCTCAAGATCGACGGCGCGTGGCGCGACCACCTGTTGTTCGGCCTGCTCTCGCCGGCCTTGCGCGAGCGGCTCTGATTTCAGCAACCCTGACGCCGCCTCACGCCTCGCCGGACTGGCTGGCGAGACGCGCCGCGCTGACGCCAAGCCGGGCCAGGGTGCGAGACCACTTGGTCGCGTGGTCGGCGTCGAACAGCAGATCCGGCTCGGCTTCGCATGTCAGCCAGACATTGTCGCGAATCTCGCGCTCAAGCTGTCCCGCGTCCCAGCCCGCATAGCCCACGGCCATGACCGCCGATCGCGGACAGGGGCGGCGCCCGGCGAGGCCTTCGAGGATATCCCGCGAGGCGGTGAGGGCGAGGCCGCCCTTGATGCGCACGCTGGCTTCGCTGAGACCCGCCTCGTCGCTATGCAGCACGAATCCGCGTTCGGGCTCGACGGGTCCGCCCATCAGAACCGGCTCTGATCCCGCGTCGCCAGGATCCACATCGAGCTGCTGAAGGAGTCGGCGCAGCGTGAGCTGCGCCGCGGGGCGGTTGATCACGAGGCCCATGGCGTGGGTCTTGTCGTGCAGGCACAGGAAGACCACGGACCGGGCGAAGCGGGGGTCCTGGATCCCAGGCATGGCCGCCAGCAGGCGACCCGCCAGATAGCCGGATTCGGAGGACGACATGGCGGCCTGGAGAATCGGCCCTTGGGTTCCGCCAATCAAGCCCTCGTCGGCGGTAGCGGCGGCGACGCCTTTTCGCTAAGTCGAACACCCCACCGATAGCCAGGAGGCCTGTCATGACCGTCAAGATCGGCGATCAGATTCCCGCCGCGACCTTCACCGTGTACGGCCCGGACGGCCCGGCTCCGCTGACCAGCGACGCGCTGTTCAAGGGCAAGACCGTCGCCCTGTTCGCCGTCCCGGGCGCGTTCACCCCGACCTGTTCGGCCAAGCACCTCCCGGGCTTCAAGGCCCAGGCCGAGGCCCTGCGCGCCAAGGGCGTCGACACCATCGCCTGCGTCTCGGTCAACGACGTCTTCGTGATGAAGGCCTGGGGCGCCGATCAGGGAGTCGGTGACGACATCCTGATGCTGGCCGACGGAAATGGCGACTTCACCCGCGCGGTCGGACTCGAGCTCGACGGCTCGCGCTTCGGCATGGGCGCAAGGTCTCAGCGTTATTCCCTGCTGGCCAAGGACGGCGTCGTCGTCGAGCTGAATGTCGAGGCGGGCGGCGAATTCCGCGTCTCCTCGGCCGAGTACCTGCTGGCCCAGATCTGACTTCGAAGGCCCGGGTCTCAGGCGCCTGAGACCCGGGCCCCTGCGATTCAGGCTCCCAAGGATTCCGGCGTCGCGCGGAACAGGTCGATGGCCCCCTGGCTCACCGCCTGGGCGAGGCCGGGAGCGCGGCTGAGGACCTGCTCGGCATAGACCCGGGCGAGACCGATCTTGGTGCGGAAATAGTCCTTGTCGCCTTCGCCCCGGGCGAGGGACTCGGACGCCGCGAGCGCGCCCTTGGCCAGCATCCAGCCGCCCACCACATCGCCCAGGAGTTGCAGATAGGCGCTGGCCCCGGCCAGAGCGTCGGGTTGGGCGTGTCCGCGCCGCTCCAGCATCCAGCCCGTAGCCGACTGCACGGCGGCGAGGCCCGCCTCCAGGCGTGCGCCAATGGTGTGCAGCCACGCGTCGTCGGCGCTCTTCAGCGCTCCCGCCGTAGGGAAGATATCGCCGACCAGCTCGCGCACCGCGCGGCCCTTGCCGAGGGCCAGCTTGCGGCCCATCAGATCGATCGCCTGAATGCCGTTGGCGCCCTCATAGATCGGCAGGATCCGCGCGTCGCGATAGTGCTGCGCGGCTCCGGTCTCCTCGACATAGCCCATGCCGCCGTGGATCTGCAGGCCCTGGGAGGCCACCTCAACGGCCATGTCCGTGGACCAGGCCTTGGCGATCGGCGTCAAGAGATCTTCCCGTAGCCGGGCGCTCTCCCGGTCCATGGGATTGACCGCGCGCCGCGCCAGGTCCCCGGCCAGGGCGGTCGAGAGGCAGACGCCGCGCGCCGCTTCGATCCTCGCCTTCATCAGCATCAGAGTGCGGCGCACATCGGGGTGGTCGAACAGGCGCGAGGGCCAGGCGCCAGTCCAGGCCGAACGGCCCTGCTTACGCTCAAGGGAATAGGCCAGGGCCTGTTGATAGGCCCGCTCCGCCAGCCCCACGCCCTGAACGCCCACGTGAACCCGGGCGGCGTTCATCATCACGAACATGGCCGCCAGACCCTGGTGCGGCGCCCCGACGAGTTCGGCCTTGGCCCCCTCATAGAGCATCACGCAGGTCGGCGAGGCGTGGATGCCAAGCTTGTGCTCGAGGCTGGCCGGTCGCACCCCGTTGGCCTCGCCCAAGGTCCCATCGTCGCGCACCAGGCGCTTGGAGGTGACGAACATGGACAGACCGCGCGAGCCCGCCGGCGCGTCGGGCAGGCGCGCAAGGACCAGATGCACGATGTTCTCGGCCAGGTCGTGATCGCCCCAGGTGATGTAGATTTTCTGGCCGTCCAGCCGATAGGCCTCGCCGTCGGGCGTGGCGCGGGTCGCCACAAGGGCGAGGTCCGAGCCCGCCTGGGGCTCGGTCAGGTTCATGGTTCCCGACCAGGCGCCGCTGATCAGCTTGGGCAGAAAGCGCGCCTTCTGCGCTTCGGAGCCGTTGGCCGACAGGGCTTCGATGGCGCCTACGGTGAGCATCGGGCAGAGGCCGAACGCCATGTTCGCCGCCTGGATCGGCTCGAACACGGCCGTCTCCAGAGCCTTGGGTAGCCCCTGGCCGCCAAAAGCGGTCTCTGCGGCGAGCCCATGCCAGCCGCCGTCCGAAAAGGCCTTGTAGGCCCCATCAAAGCCGGTCGGGCTTCGCACCTGGCCGTTTTCCAGTCGGGAGCCTTCGCGGTCGCCTGAGCGGTTCAATGGCGCCAGGACGTCATTGGCCAGGGTGCCCGCCCCCTCAAGCACCGCCGTCACCGTCTCCCGGTCCGCCGTCGGATAGAGGGGCGTCAAGGCGTCGAAGCCCGCCGCGGTGTAAAGTGAGAACAGGATATCGCGGACAGGCGCTCGATAACTCATGCCAACTCCCTGACGCTTGCGGGGCGGGGACGCACCGCCGCCTTCGGCTTTGTCTAGAACAAATCCGGCCGCCGCGCTAAGCCGCTTCGTGGCGCGCCGAAAAATGGGGACATTGGCCCTGTGACTCGGTCTTGCGCCCATGGTGAGCCCGTGGATGCGGAGGCAAGGCGATGGGTAGCGTGTCGGTGACCCGATACAACGGTCTCGCCATGGCCCTGCACTGGCTGATCGCGGCCCTCATCCTGACCAATATCGGCCTCGCCTGGCGCTTCGAGGATCTGCACGGCCTCGATAAGGACGCCCTGGTGCAATGGCACAAGTCGATCGGGATCAGCGTGCTGCTCCTCAGTATCGTCCGCCTGGCCTGGCGGGTCGTGCGGCCGCCGCCCCGCCTTCCGCCGGATATGGGCCAGGGGGAGCAGGCCATCGCCCGTCTCGTGCATGTGGCCTTCTATGGCGTGATGATCGGCATGCCCCTTTCAGGTTGGGCGCTCAGCTCCGCCAGTCCCCTAATTCACATCCGACCCATCGTCCTGTTCGGCGTCGTGCCCTGGCCCGCCCTGGGCGGGCTGAGCCATTTGCCGCCTGGGCCGATGAAGGCGGCGCATGACGCCGCCCTTGGCGTGCACGGTCTTCTGGCCAAGCTCGCCTATGTCCTGATCGTCCTGCATGTGGGCGCCGCCCTCAGGCATATGGTTCTCCTCAAGGATGGCGTGATGGGACGGATGTGGCCGGGGCCGGGGCGATGAACCCGCGGACGTCCATTCTGGCCCTGGCGCTCGCCGTCGCCGCGCCCCTGGCCCCGGCAAGGTCGGCCCCCGCGCCCGCTCACACGCCGGCCCACACACCCGCCCAAACACCTGCCCAAACACCTGCCCTGTGGCGGATCGACCCGGGCGCTTCCCATCTGGGTTTCGTCACCAGCTTTGGCGGCGTGCGCGTGTCCGGCGAGTTTCCCGTCTGGGATGCCTCCATCCGCTTCGACCCCAAGGACCTGGCGCATTCGCGGGTGGTGGCCGTGATCGATATGCGGCGCGTCAGAACCGGAAACGCCGATCAGGAGCAGGCCCTGCCCACGCCGACCTTCTTCGACGCTCCGGCCTTCCCCCAGGCGCGCTTTGAGGCTGATCATATCGTCGCCCTGGGCGCCGGACATTATGCCGCCTCGGGGACCTTGACGGTGCGTGGCGCGTCGCGGCCTTTGACTTTGCCCTTCACCCTCGCCATCTCCGGGGCCCAGGCGGCCATGACGGGTGAGGTCACCATCAGCCGTCTCGCCTTCGGCATTGGTCAGAACGAATGGAAGGCGACCGACACTCTGCCCGATCCGGTTCAGGTCACCGTGACGATCCACGCCCGGAGGGTCCCCTGACGGGCGAGGCGACGGCGGCGGATCTGGCCGACGCGGTCGCGGCGCTCAAGGCGGGGCGCCTCGCGCTCATGCCCACCGAAACCGTCTATGGCCTCGCCGCCGACGCCGGGTCGGCCGAGGCGGTGGCCGCCATCTTCGCCGCCAAGGGTCGGCCACGCTTCAACCCCCTGATCGCGCACGTGGCTGACCTCGACGCGGCGCAGCGGGTGGCGAGGCTCGACGCCCGCGCCCTGACCCTCGCGGAGGCCTTCTGGCCTGGCCCTCTGACCCTCGTGGCGCCCGCGCGCGCCGAGGGCGGCGTGTGCGATCTGGCCCGGGCGGGTCTCGACACCGTGGCCGTGCGCGCGCCGGCCCATCCGGTCGCCCAGGCCCTGCTGCGCGCCATCGAGCGGCCCCTGGCGGCGCCCTCGGCCAACCGATCGGGCCGGCCCAGTCCCACCACTCTGGGCGCGGCGCAGGATGAACTGGGCGCGGCGGTCGCCGCCGCGCTCGACGGCGGCCCCTGCCGCGTCGGCCTGGAGTCCACGGTGGTCAGCCTGCTGGATGGCCCGCCGCGTCTCTTGCGGCCCGGCGCGATCACCCGGGCCGAAATCGAAGCGCTGGTCGGGCCCCTGGCTGAGGCCGGGCAGGACGCCAAGCGCTCGCCTGGGCGGCTGCTGCGCCACTATGCCCCGGCGGCGCCGTTGCGCCTGGATGCGAAGGAGCCCCGCCCTGGCGAGGCGTTCCTCGCCTTCGGCCCACAGCCGATCGATGCGCGCTTCGACGCGGCGGCCCAGGTGATTCACCTCAGCCCGACCGGCGATCTTGGCGAAGCGGCCGCCAATCTCTTCTCAGCCCTGCGCGCCGCCGACGCCGGTCGCCCGACCGCCATCGCCGTCGCGCCCATTCCCGGCGAGGGGCTGGGCGAGGCGATCCGCGACCGTCTGGCCCGTGCGGCGGGCCTGGTGGGCTAGGGCCATGACCGCGCCCGTACCCGAGACGGTCTGGCGCCGGCTGGAGGCGGCCCTGGGGCCAAAGGGCTTCAGTCGCGACCCGGACCGGATCGCCCCCAAGCTCGTGGAGTGGCGGGACCGGTGGCGCGGGTCCACGCCATTCCTGGCCCTGCCCGCGACGACGGATGAAGTCGCCGCCGTGGTGCGTATCTGCGGCGAGGCGGGCCTCCCCATGACCCCGCAGGGCGGCAATACCGGCCTGGTGGGCGGCCAGATCCCGCAGGGCGAGGTGCTGATCTCCACCGAACGCCTCGGCGCCATCCGCGCGCTCGACCTGGCCGACGATGTGCTGGTGGCCGAGGCGGGGGTGACCCTCGCGGCGGTGCACGCCGCGGCGGAGAAGGCCGGCCGCCGCTTTCCCCTGGACCTGGCCTCGGCGGGATCGGCGACCATCGGGGGATTGGTGTCGACCAATGCCGGGGGCACCGCCGTTCTACGCCACGGGACCATGCGCCATCTGGTTCTGGGTCTGGAGGCGGTGCTGCCGGACGGCGAAATCTGGCGCGGGCTCAGGCGTCTGCGAAAGGACAACACCGGCTACGACCTCAAGCAACTTCTGATCGGCGCCGAGGGCACCCTGGGGATCGTCACCGCCGCCGCCCTTAAGCTCGCCCCGCCGCGCCTCTCGCGCGCTGTGGCCATGGCGGGCATGGCTAGCCCCGAGGCCGCGGTGGCTTTGCTGACCCTGGCGCGAGAGACCGTGGGCGACACCCTGGAGGCGTTCGAGTTGATCGCCCGCCTGGGCATTGAGCTGGCGGTGGGCAAACGCGCCGGAGCCCGTGAGCCCCTGGAGGGTCGGCCGCCCTGGTATGTCCTGATCGAGATCGCCAGCGTACGCCCGGACGCCGCCCCGCCCGCCCTGGAGGCCCTGCTGACGCGCGGTCTCGAGGACGGGCTCATTCTCGATGCGGCGGTCGCCGCCAGCGAAACCCAGGCCAACGCCTTCTGGGCCCTGCGCGAGGCGCAGTCCGAGGCGCAGAAGGGCGAGGGGCCGGTGTGGAAGCATGATGTGGCGACGCCGGTCTCGCGCATTGCCGCCTTTATCGCCCGCGCCTCCGAGCTGCTGCGGGCGCGCTATCCGGGCGTGCGGATCGACGCCTTCGGCCATGTGGGCGACGGCAATATCCATTTCGACGTCCTGCCGCCGCCGGGGGGCGACTTTGACGCTCATGCCGCCGCACGTGAGGAGGCCGCGCGCCTCGTCCACGATCTGGTGACGGAGATGGAGGGCACGATCAGCGCCGAGCACGGCCTGGGCGTGCTCAAGACGAAGGCCGCTCTCGCCTATAAGAGCGCGGCGGAGACAGCGGCGCAGCGGGCGGTGCGCCAGGCCCTCGACCCGCGGAGGTTGATGAACCCAAGGGTCCTGTTCTGATCGCGTCTTAGCTAGGCTTGGGCCAGGCTTGGATCAAGGCTCACGCTTGACGGACCTCGCGGCAGCCGGCTTCCGTGCCCGCGGCTCAAAGACACGGGGAGACGCCGATGGCCTATCAACCTTTCAACCTCGCGGGCAAGGCAGCTCTGGTGACCGGAGGCAACCGGGGCATCGGCCTTGGCATGGCCGAGGCCCTCGCCCAGTCCGGCGCCGACGTGGCCATCTGGGGTTCGAATCCAACCTACAACGCGACCGCCAAGGCCCGGCTGGAGGCGCATGGCGGACGCGTCGTCGCCAAGACCGTGGATGTGTCCGACGAGGCGGCGGTGGTGGCCGCCATGGCCGAGACGGTGGAGGCCCTGGGGCGCCTTGATTCGGTGATCGCCAATGCCGGAATCGGCGGCGGCGCGCCGTCCTTTTCCGAGATGAGCGTCGCGGTCTGGCGCCGCGTGCTGGCCGTCAATCTGGATGGCGTCTTCTTTACCTGCCGTGAGGCCTGCAAGCACATGGTGGCGCGGGCCAAGGCGGGGGATCCGGGCGGCTCAGTCATGGTCACCGCCTCCCTCGCGGCGATCGAGGGCGCGGCCCGAAACGAGGCCTATGCCGCCACCAAGGGCGGGGTCATTTCGATGATGCGGGCGATCGCCGTGGAGCACGCACGTTACGGCGTGCGGGCCAACGCCATCCTGCCGGGCTGGATCGCCACGGACATGACCGCCGGCGCCCAGGCCTCACCCGCCTTCGCCGAGAAGGTGATCCCGCGCGTACCCGCGCGGCGCTGGGGCGAACCGGCGGATTTTGGAGGCATCGCCGTTTATCTGACCTCGGACGCCTCGTCCTATCATTCCGGCGACACCTTCGTGATCGACGGCGGCTATTCGATTTTCTGAGTCCAAGTTCGGGGCCCGGCCGGGCCCCGGACGCGCCGCGTCAGGATTTTGGGCTCATGGCGGCGAGCTGCTTCTGCAGGGCGGCCATCTGTTCGCGCAGCTCGGCGATGGCGTCGGGCGCCTCTGGCGAGGCCGGCGTCTTGGCCGCCGCTGTCGGGGGGGCCTCGTCCGGCCGGTAGGCGAACGGCGTGAACATCTTCATGGCCCGGTCGAACAAGGCCATGTTCTGCCGGATCTGCTCATCGAACAGGCCCATGCCGCCGGGCGCGACCGAAGACAGCTGGGTGCGCAGGCGTTCCTGCTGGCGGATGAAACTGTCCAAGGACAGCTCGAGGAAGCTGGGCAGAAAGGCTTGCATGCGATCGCCATAGAAGCCGATCAACTGACGCAGGAACTGGATCGGCAGGAGGTTCTGGCCCCGCGCCTCCTCCTCGAAGATGATCTGGGTCAGCACCTTGCGGGTGATGTCCTCGCCGCTCTTGGCGTCACGGACTTCGAATTCGACCCCGTCCTTCACCATCCGGGCCAGATCATCGAGGGTGATGTAGCTGCTGGTGGCCTTATTGTAGAGCCGCCGGTTGGCGTATTTCTGGATGGTGATCTTCTCTGCGGCGGCCGCGTGGGCCCCTTCACGTGCACTCGGCATCGGCGTCCTTGATCTTGCAGGGGCGAAAGCCTTCAAGGTCTTATGGCGCATTGCGGCAAGTCGCGCCAGAGACCCTTTGGTAGGGGCGTGCGCTCTGTCCAAGGGCCTTTGGTCAGGGTCGCCCGGCGGGCGCCGCACCGGATCCCGAGGGGCTGAGACGCCCTGCGTTTTCGTGGGCTCCGCGAAAGACGCGGGGTCGAAGCCCGTCTTGCAATCCAAGAGCGGGTCGCGATGCGCCGGGTCGGTTCCGTCCAGACGCAACGCGTTCTAAAAGGTCCCTCGCCCCTTCTGGAGGGAGCGCCGCGAGCCAGGAGCCTTGCCATGAGCAATGTCGTCATCGTGTCCGCCGTCCGCACCCCGGTGGGCAGCTTCAACGGGGCGTTCGGCGCCGTGCCGGCCCATGAGCTGGGCAAGACGGCGATCCAGGCGGCCATCGCCCGGGCCGGGGTTCCCGCCGAGGCGGTGAACGAGGTCGTGCTGGGCCAGGTGCTTCAGGCCGGCGCCGGCCAGGGGCCCGCGCGTCAAGCCGCCGTCAATGCCGGCATTCCGGTGGAGTCGCCCGCCTGGAGCCTCAATCAGCTTTGCGGGTCGGGCCTTCGCGCCGTGGCCCTGGCGGCGCAGCAGATCCTGCAGGGCGACGCCGACATCGTCATCGCCGGCGGCCAGGAGAGCATGAGCCAGGCGCCGCATGCGGCCCAGCTCCGCGCGGGTCAGAAGATGGGCGATCTCGGTTTCGTCGACACGATGATCCGCGACGGCCTGTGGGACGCGTTCCACGGCTATCACATGGGACAGACGGCCGAGAACATCGCCGCGCGCTGGCAGATCACGCGCGAGGAGCAGGACCGCTTCGCCGTCGCCTCACAGAACAAGGCCGAGGCGGCCCAGACCTCGGGGCGTTTCGCCGCGGAGATCGCGCCGGTGACGCTGAAGGGGCGCAAGGGCGAGACCGTGGTCGACCAGGATGAATATATCCGCCACGGCGTCACCTATGACAGCGTAAGCGGCCTGCGCCCGGCCTTCACCAAGGACGGCACGGTCACGGCGGCCAACGCCTCCGGCCTCAATGACGGCGCCGCGGCCCTGGTTCTGATGACCGAGGAAGAGGCCGCGCGGCGGGGGCTCAAGCCCCTGGCCCGGATCGCGTCCTGGGCCCATGCCGGGGTGGCGCCGGAGATCATGGGGACGGGCCCGATCCCGGCCAGCCGCAAGGCGCTTGAAAAGGCGGGCTGGCGGGTGTCGGACCTCGACCTCATCGAGTCCAATGAGGCCTTCGCCGCCCAGTCCCTGGCGGTGGTGCGCGAGCTGGGCCTCGATCCTGATAAGGTCAATGTGAACGGCGGCGCCATCGCCATCGGCCATCCGATCGGCGCGTCGGGCGCGCGGATCCTCACCACCCTGGTGCACGAAATGGGCCGGCGTGGGGCGTCCAAGGGCCTCGCCACCCTGTGCGTCGGCGGCGGCATGGGCGTGGCCCTCTGCGTCGAGGGCCTCTGACCTGGCGCGCCTTGACTTGGCCGCCCTGGCGCGGCCCAATCGGACCCGGCCGCCTTGCTGCGCGACCGTGGAGTTGCGGCCGGGACGGTAGGGAACGCGGTTGATGAGCAGAGTGGCTTTTGTGACGGGTGGAACCCGGGGTATCGGCCGGGCGATCAGCGCCCGCCTGAAGGCGGCCGGCTACAAGGTGGCGGCGGGCTACGCCGGCAATGAGGTGGCGGCCCAGGCCTGCGCGGACGAGCTGGGCGTCCTGGTGGTCAAGGGCAACGTCTCTTCCTTCGCCGATTGCGCCTCGGCCGTGGCGCGGGCCGAACGTGAGCTGGGGCCCATCGACGTGCTGGTGAACAATGCCGGCATCACCCGCGACGCGGTGTTGCACCGCATGACCGAAGCCCAATGGAACGAGGTGATCCACGTCAACCTCGCCTCGATCTTCAACATGTGCCGCTCGGTGATCGAGGGCATGCGCGAGCGTAACTACGGCCGGATCATCAACATCAGTTCGATCAATGGCCAGAAGGGCCAGCTTGGCCAGACCAACTATTCCGCCGCCAAGGCGGGCATGATCGGCTTCACCAAGGCCCTTGCCCAGGAAAATGCGAAAAAGGGCATTACGGTCAACGCCATCGCGCCTGGCTATATCGATACCGAGATGGTTGCGGCCGTGCCCAAGGCGGTTCTCGACCAGATCATCGCGGGAATCCCGGTGGGAAGGCTGGGAATGGCCGACGAGATCGCCCGCTGTGTCGCTTTTCTCGCGGCCGAGGACGCCGGGTTCATCACCGGGGCGACCCTGACCGTCAATGGCGGCCAATATATCACAGGTTAAGCGGCATTTCGGGACGGCCGTCCGCCCCGTCCTGGACGTCCAAAATCGGCCCTGATCGATTGGCATGGCTATCGGCATGGCCAAGGCCGGAAGGACGAACAGGCGTCCGGGCGCGACTACGCTCGCCCCGATCATAGCCGCCCTCGCCGCCGCCAGTTCGGCCTGGGCGGCCGGTCCGTCATGGCTGCGTCACGTCTTCGCGACCCACATGAACGGCGCCGAGCGGCCTGCGGCGTCCGCGCGTTACGCCATCGACA
This sequence comes from Caulobacteraceae bacterium, assembly GCA_027452265.1. Lineage (GTDB taxonomy): Bacteria > Pseudomonadota > Alphaproteobacteria > Caulobacterales > Caulobacteraceae > Acaudatibacter. The sequence goes on along the minus strand of DAIDGR010000110.1, from coordinate 37,091 downwards.
CGGGCGGAGATTTCATTCTCGACGTCTCCAGCGGTCGTCCGCTGCTCAAGTTCGACTACAGTCCCGAGGTCTGGGCCCTGACGGTCGCGCGAGGGCCGCGCGGCGATCTGATCTATTATAACGACCTGCGTCAGCCCCTGCTGCGGGTGACCAAGTTCGGGGGGGTGACGGTTTTTACAGCCCGTCGGCCCCAGGGCTCCGCCGCCACGGCCCAAGGTCCGAGCCCGCCGATCCGCCTCGCGACGCTGGGTCCGGTGGGTCTGTATCAACATCTTGCCCTGGCCAGCCTGCGCTCGGGCCGGGCGCTGCAGCATACGATTGGCTACACCGCCCTCGACGCCGACCCCAGCTCCGATGGGCTCATGGCTGACGCGGCCCTCGTCACCTCCCAAGCCCTGATTTCCCTCGCCCAGGACCCCTCCGAGCGCCCGCTTCTGCGCCGCATCGACCGGGTCAGCATCGTCAATGGGCGTGCGCCGGGCGCGACGGTGCATGAAGACGACATCATCATCACCGTGACCCCGCGCGAGGGCGTGTTCGGCCGACCCTCCTCGCTGAAGATTGAGCAGGCCCTGCGGCGTCATTGATCGGGCGCCCTGGGAGCGAGCGCCCCGGGAGCGGGCGCCGTGGCGCGCGGTCGCAGGCCCGGCGTCGGGACTCAACCCTTGAAGGCATCCTTGGCGGCCCGCACCTGGGCGAACGCCTCGACCGGCCCTGCCGCATCGGGCGCCAGGAGAGGGGCTCGAAGGAACGGATTGGTCGCCCGTTCCAGGGCCACGGTCGTGGGCACGGTGGCCTCACCCCTGCGTCGCGCCTCGAAGATCGTTTCGGCTCGCGCGCTCACGGCCGGATCTCGGTCAAGGCTGAGGGCGAAGCGGGCGTTCGCGGCCGTATATTCGTGAGCGCAGTAGAGGCGCGTCTCATCCGGCAGGGCGGCGAGGCGTTGCAGGCTCGTCCACATCTGGGCCGGTTCGCCCTCGAACAGGCGCCCGCAACCCATGGCGAACAGGGTATCTCCGACGAAGGCCAGGTTCGCCTCCGGTGCGTGATAGGCGACATGACCAAGGGTATGACCGCCGCAGCCGATGACCCGGAAGCGGGTTTCACCCAGAGCCACCCAGTCGCCGTCGCTCACGACCTCGTCCAAGGGCGCGATGCGTCGCACCTCCTCGGGGCCAATGATCCGCGCGCCGGTGGCCGCCTGAACGGCGGCGTTTCCCCCGGCATGGTCCGGGTGCCAATGGGTATTGAGGATCAGGTCCAGGCCCCAGCCCGCCGCGTCGAGGGCGTCGAGAACGGCCTTCGCATCCGGCGTGTCGACCACGGCGGTCCGGCCGCTGGCGAGATCCCGGACGAGAAATCCATAATTGTCCGTCAGGCACGCAAACTGCCGCACATCCAGGGGCATGGGTCGTTCCTCCCTCTTCGGCATAGCATCGGCGATCCCGGGCCGACAGGCGCCAGAGCATCCGTCTCGATCAAGCGAGCCTGGGGTCCATGGCCGGATATGACCGGCGCGGGATGTGACCCGCGACAGACCCACCCGCGCACGGCTAGACTTGGCCTCGCTTAGCGCCGTCTGCGTCGTGGCTCGGGGCCAAGGGAGATCATGCGCCAGTCCGTCGTCGATCTGCGGACCTTCTACGCCTCCGCCCTCGGGACCGTGGCCCGGCGGATGATCGCGCGGAAGATCTCCGAGGTGTGGAGCGACCTGCGCGGCCTGGACGTGCTCGCCTTCGGTTACGCGACCCCGTTTCTGGAGGGCCTCGGCGGCGAGGGCCGGCGGGTTGTGGCCGCCATGCCGGCGGGGCAGGGGGCGGAGCCCTGGCCCCTGGGCGCGCGCAACCGCACCTGCCTGGCCGTGGAGGGGCGCCTGCCCTTTCCCAACGCCTTCTTCGACCGGATCCTGGCCGTGCACGCCCTGGAGGAGGGCGAGGACCCGCCGGCGATCCTGTCGGAGCTGTCGCGCGTCCTCTCGCCGTCGGGGCGTCTGATCCTGGCGGCGACCGCGCGCCGCGGCGCCTGGGCCCTGGCTGAGCGTACGCCGTTCGGCCACGGCCGGTCCTTTAGCCGCGGACAGATCGAAGAGCGCATCGTCGCGGCGAACCTGACGCCGGTGGGGTGGACCCGCGCGCTCTACGCGCCGCCCTGGGCGTTCGTGGCGCCGTGGGCCGATGGGTGCGAACAGATCGGCGCGCGCCTTCTGCCGGGCCTTTCCGGCGTGATTCTGATCGAGGCGGTCAAGCAGGTCCACGCGGTACGGCCGAGGGCGCGGCCGGCGCGCGTCCCGGCGCGGGCCCGCCCGGTCTTTGCGCCGTCTCCGGCGGGCGCGCCCCGATCCGGACGGCTCGACAAGGCGCCGCTCGGACTTAACCTCGCCGACGACGGAGCATGAAGAGGGCGGACTCGGCGCGCCAATTTTCCAAAAGGCGTGCGCCGGTCATGGGGCGCGCCCGCTGTCCAGAGGTCAGAGCCGCGCTGGTCTCGATCTCAAGATCCAGGGCCTGAGCCAGATCGATGAAATCGGCGATGGTGCAGAGGTGGATATTGGGTGTGGACCACCAGGGCTCGGGCAGGGCGCCCGTCACGGGCATACGGCCGTGGACAAGGAGGTCGAGACGCACACGCCAGTGGCCGAAATTCGGGACGGTGACGATCGCCCGCTCGCCAATCCGCAGCATCTCCTCAAGCACAGCCCGGGGATCGCGCATCGCCTGCAGCGTACGGGAGAGGATGACATAGTCGAAGGCGTTGGCCGGGAAGCTGGCCAGGTCACGATCCGCATCGCCCTGCATCACCGCAAGCCCCAGGGACAGGCAGGCGGCCACACCTTCGGGGCTGATCTCCAGGCCCCGGGCGTCGGCGCCCCGCTCGCGGGTCAGGAGGTCGAGCAGTTCGCCCTCGCCGCAGCCCACATCCAGGACCCGGGCGCCCGGGCCGACCAGACGCAGGATCTCGGCGAAGTCCTCGCGGATCGGCGCCGTCGTCATGCCTGAAGGCCTCGGACGCGCCCGGCAGAGTCAAGAAATCCCGCCAGGGCGGCCGTCAGGACGGGCTCGTCCAGAAGGAACGCGTCGTGGCCACGATCCGTATCGATCTCCAGAAAGCTGGTGGGGGCGCCCGCTAGGTTCAGGGCCCGGACGATCTCTCGGCTCTCGGAGGTGGGATAGAGCCAGTCCGAGGTGAATGAGGCGACGCAGAAGCGCACGTGGCGCGCGCCGGACAAGGCCCCGGCGAGGCCACCCGGATGGCCGGCGGCAAGGTCGAAATAGTCCATGGCCCGGGTGATATAGAGATAGGAGTTGGCGTCGAAACGGTCGACGAAACTGGCGCCTTGATGACGCAGATAGCTCTCCACCTGGAAGTCGGCGTCGAATCCCCAGGAGAGCCCGTCCCGCTGCAGTTCGCGTCCGAACTTTCGGGTCAGGGCCGATTCCGAGAGATAGGTGATGTGCGCGGCCATGCGGGCCACGGCCAGCCCCTTTTCCGGTCGTACGCCGTGCAGGGCGTAGTCGCCGCCGCGCCAGTCTGGGTCGGCCATGATCGCCTGACGCCCCACCTCGTGCAGGGCGATGTTCTGCGCCGAATGACGCGCGGCCGAGGCCAGACAGACGGCTGAAAACAGCCGCGCGGGAAAGCTGGCCGCCCACTCCAGCACCTGCATGCCGCCCATGGAGCCGCCGACCACGGCGAACAGGGTCTCGATCCCGAGGCGGTCCACCAGCAGGGCCTGGGCGCGGACCATGTCGCCGATGGTGATGACCGGGAAGCTCAGTCCGTAGGGCCGTCCGCTTGCCGGGTCGATCGAGCCGGGCCCGGTGCTGCCCATGCAGCCGCCGACAATATTCGAGCAGATGATGAAATGACGCTCAGGATCGATCGGCCGCCCCGGTCCGACCAGGCTGGGCCACCAGGCGCGTCGGGCGCCGGCCGCGACCGGCTCGGCGACATTCTGGTCAAGGGTCAGGGGATGACAGATCAGGATGGCGTTGGAGCGCGCCGCATTGAGCGCGCCATAGGTGCGATAGGCCAGGGCGAGCGACTCGATACGGCCCCCGCCGTCGAGCAGGAGCGGGGCTTCGGGCCCGAAGATCATGACGCCTTCGTCGCCCGGCGCCGTGGTGAGAATGTCCGCCGCACGCGTCATGGAGGCGTGAGGAGCGGCGCCCGCGCGGCAATGTCAATCTCCAGGGGCAAGCCCGGGGAATGATCCCGGCGAGGCCAAGGCGCCTTGACCCGCGCGCCTTGGGGCGCGAACTGCGAGCCATGACCTCCTCCGCGATCCGACAGACCTTGCGACCCGGAGACGCGAAGGACGCATGGCGCACCGTCCTGGACCGCGCCCGGAAGGAGGGATGGCTCGCGCGGCTTTGGGCCAAGGACGGCTCGCTTTGGCCGGGCGGTGTTGCGGGCGGGTGGCTTGGATGGATCGATGCGGCGCGCGGCAAGGCCGTGGATATCGCCGCTCTGGCGGCCCTGTCCGCCGAGGTCCGTGACCGCGCCGTATCGGATGTTCTTCTGATCGGCATGGGCGGATCGAGCCTTGGCCCCGAGATGATCGCCCGGACCTTTGGGGCGCGGCCGGGTTTTCCGCGGCTGTGCGTGCTTGACTCCACCCACCCGGCGCAGGCCGCCCGGATCCTGGAGAGGCTGGATTTAACCCGGACCCTGGTGGTGATCGCCAGCAAGTCAGGCTCGACCCTGGAGCCGGACGTTCTCTATCGGCATGTCTTTGACCGGGCGGCGGCGATCGAGGGGCCGGCCCGGGCGGCGCAGCGGTTCATCGCCATCACGGACCCGGGCTCGAAGCTTGAGGCGGAGGCCAAGGCCAAGGGCTTCTGGCGCCTGTTCCATGGCGAGCCTGAGATCGGGGGACGGTTCTCTCTGCTCTCCGTCTTCGGCCTCGTGCCCGCGGCGCTGATAGGGCTGGATATCGCGGCGATCCTGGAGACCCTGAACGGCGCGCCAGATTCGGATCTCAGCGTCTCGGCGCTCGAACTGGGGGCCCTGATGGGGGTGGCCGCCGCAGCCGGGCGGGACAAGCTGACCCTGTCGGTCGATCCGGCGATCTCCGATCTGGCCGGCTGGCTTGAGCAGCTTGTCGCCGAGTCCACTGGCAAGCACGGCCAGGGCATCATTCCGGTGGTCGGCGAGGCGTCGCGCCCTGGCGCGGAGGCGCGCGGTCCGGGCGCGGAGCGGATGTTCGTCCACATCGGGCTCGTCGGCGGCGGCGCCGCGCCCCTTCCGAGCCATGAAGTCCTGGCCCCTGGAGTGGAGATTCGTCTGCCCGGTCCCGAGGCCCTCTGGGCTGAGGCGCTGCGCTGGGAGATTGCGGTGGCTCTGGCCGGGGTCGTGCTCGGGATCGATCCCTTCGATCAGCCGGATGTGGAGGCGGCGAAGGTCAAGACCCGCGAGCTGGCCGACGCCTTTACCGCCAGCGGGGTTCTGCCGCGGCCCGCGCCGGCCGCGCGCACGGCGGGTCTGGCCCTGTTTCCGGGGACCCCGGCTTCAGGCGACGCCGAAACCCTGCTGCGACGTCACCTCAACGGCGTGACCGCGCCTCGCGGCTATATCGCGCTTCTGGCCTATCTCGATCAGAGCGACGCCAATCTCGCGCGAATGAATGCCCTGCGCGCGTCGCTTGCCGCACGCCTCGGCGCGCCGGTTCTCGTCCAATTCGGTCCGCGCTACCTGCATTCCACGGGCCAGGCCTTCAAAGGGGGGCCAGGCGGCGGCGTCTTCATCCTGCTCACGGACCAGACCGGCGCCCCCCTCGCCATTCCCGGTCAGGCCATGGATTTTCGCACCCTAGTCGATGCCCAGGCCCTGGGAGACGCGGCGGCCATGACCGAGCGGGGACGACCGGTGTTGCGGATCGATCTGGGAGGGGATCTCGAAGGGGGGTTCACGGCGCTTGAGGCGCTGGTCGCTCGCGCCCTGGAGCACGTTGCGCTTGGATGGAACCAACCCGGCGCTTCGCAACGCGCTCAAGGACTTTAAGACAGAGCACGATTCATCGTCTTCGCCGACTCCACGAATACGCACCGTGCTCTGGCCTGACCGCCGGCATCGGAGAGGCAGGCGCCACGCTCTCGCCCTTCTTCCGCCTTTCGGGCTTTGTAGAGCTTGTTTCATGACGGCCGTGAAGGCGAATGCGCCCCGGTCTCGCTGAAACGGGGGTCGCTCGGGCCGCGTCAGGGACGCGCCCCATAGGGACCGGAGATACGCGATGACAGTCAATCGGATTCGGATCGAGCCCTTGGGCGAGGGCTGGGCCGTGCGCCAGGACCTGACCGCCAACCTTCAGATGTTCTCGAGCGGCGCACGGGCCGAGGATGCGGCCATGGTCCTTGCCAAGCGGCTGGCTCTGGCGGGCCAAGCCTCGGAAATATCGGTCTTTTTGCGCAATGGGACTCTTGCCGGGCGCTTTGCGTGCCCGGCGGTATCCGCCTGAACCCCGTCAGCTCAGACGCGAACCCAGATCCTTGAGGCCCTGATCGATCAGCGGGTCGCTCTTGGCGACGGTGACGCGCGCGGCCAAAATGGCCTCGGCCGTCAGTGCGGCCAGATCGGCGGCCGCCGTCTTCACGTCCTGAGCCGCCTGAGCCTCGGCCAGGGCGATCTTTTGTTCGGCCATCCTGGCCCGGCGCTTGATATCGTCCTCCAGCTTGGCTGCGGCGCTCACCCGAAGGCGCTCGGCGTCTTCCTCGGCGGCCTTCAGAAGCTCGGCGGCGCCGCGCTCGGCCTCAAGGCGGTCGGCGCGGATCTTGGCCAGCAGGGTCTCGGCTTCCTCGCGAAGGCGCTGGGCTTCATCCAGCTGGGCGCGCACCTTGTCGCCGGCGGCATCCAGCGCCTTGGCGGCGGTAGACGGAACCTTGGCGCGCCACATCACGATCGCCAGCAGGACCAGAGCGATAAAGATCCAGAACTCGGCGTCCTGCGGATTGGTCAGGGCTGAAGGCACGTCCAGGCTCTCCGATCAGGCGGCGTCGTGCGCGGTGAGGGCGCGGGTCAACTCTGGGCCGCTGGCGGCGACGCCCGTGAGTCGTTCGACCATCGCTCCGGCGGCGTCCTGGGCGATGGTCCGCACGTGGGCCATGGCCTCGCTCCGCGCTTCGGCGATCCGGGCTTCGGCGGCGAGGACCAGGTCGTTCAACTTGGCTTCTTCCTCCGCCTGGCGCGCGGCGGCCTTGGCCTTGGCCTCAGCCTGGGCCTGGGCCGCCAGACGCAGGCCCTGGGCGCGCGCCTGAGCCACTTCCTGGGCCGCCTGCTCCGCTTCGGCCTGGGCCTGATCCCGCAGGCGCCGCGCCTCTCCGATATCGCCGGAAATGGCGTCCTCGCGCGCGTCGATGGTCTTGGAGATACGCGGCAGGATGATCCACGCCATGAAGGCGTAGAGCACAGCGAAGATGATCAGAATCCAGACCATCTGGCCCGGCCAGTTCGACACGTCGAACTGCGGCAGACCGCCTGAGCCGCCTGCGGGCGGGGGCGCGGGGGGGAGACCAGCCATGACGCTTGCGGTTCCTGTCGCGTTGAGGCCGTCAGACCTTCACGAACAGGATGACGAAGCCCATGACCAGGCCAAAGATGCCCATGGACTCGGCCAGCGCCATGCCCAGGAACATCCACACCCGCTCTGACGCGGCGGCGGCGGGGTTGCGCATCGCGGCTTGCAGGTAGTTGCCGAACAGGATGCCGAGGCCGGCGCCCGCGCCGATGAGGCCGGTCATGGCCAGGCCGGCGCCGATGTACTTGGCTGCAGTTTCGTCCATGGAGATCAAAGTCCTCTGGTGGAAGCTTGATGAGAGAAGGGGGCTTTAGTGGCCGTGACCGAGGTTCACGACCTCATTGAGATAGACGCAGGCCAAGGCCGCGAAAACGAAGGCCTGAAGGAAAGCGACGACGAACTCCAGGGTCATCAACGCCACGATCAAAGCGAAGGACACGCCCGACCCCAGGAGGCCAAGCTTGGCGATTCCGGCGCCTTCGAGGCCAAACAGGCCGAGGCCAACCACAAAGCTGGCGAACATGTAGGTCACCACGTGGCCGCCCAGCATGTTGCCGAACAGTCGCATGGCCAGGGTCAGGGGGCGGACAAAGAACGAGATCAGCTCGATCGGCATGATCAGGAGCGCCATGGGCAGGGGCATGCCTGAAGGCATGAACAGCTTGAAGAAGGACAGGCCGTTGAGCACGAAGCCGACGATGATCACGGTCAGGAAGGTCATCACCGCCAGGGCCGATGTCACGGCAAGCTGTGCGGTGACGGAAAAGCCGCCCGGCGCCAGACCGAGAACATTCAGGCAGGCGATCAGCAGGAACAGGGTGAAGATGAAGGGCAGATATGCCCGGCCCTTGTCGCCAATGATCCCGCCTGTGAGGACGTTGTCGACCATGCCGTAGATCATCTCGGCCGCCGCCTGCATCCGGCCCGGCACCACTTGCCGCCGCGCGGCGGCGAGGAAGAACAGCATCAGGACGGCGGCGGCGATCAGCATGACCAGCACCGAATTGGTGATGGACAGATCGACCGGCCCCAGGCCCGGGACGACCACGGGCGGCAGCGGCGCGATCTTGCGCACCAGAAACTGCTCCATAGGCTCGATAGCGGCCATCAGTCGTCTTCTTCCAGTTCCTCTGGCGACGCGGGAGAGAGGCTCCGCCGCGTCTTCACTGTCTTTGGCTCGGTGGTCGTCATCGCCGTTCGCGCGCTGAGCCGAAGCGCGGTGCGGATCGAGGCAAAGATCGAAAGACCCGCCCCGAAAATCAAACCCGTCAGGAGACCCAGCGGCGCGGTTCCGACCAGATGGTCGAAAAGCCAGCCAAAGCCCAGTCCCCCCAAGACCCCGCCAAGCATCTGGGCCAGCATGCGATAGCCGTCGGCCGCGCTCTGATCCAGTGAGACGACGGTCTTTCTGCGACCCGCCTCGAAGGCCTTGATCCGATTATCCAGACGCCCGAGAGGGTCTTCGGGAGAGTCCACGGGATCAGGCATGAGGCCTCACGACTGCCCCATCGACCTTTCGCACCCCCCAAAAGGCCGTCCGGAACGGCGCGGAACCTATAGAGGCGACCGGCCCAGGTCAAGACCGCGAAAACCTCCAATAAGATATTGAATTATATACTGAAACGGATTGAGCATGCGCAGCGGCCCTGCGCTCGTCCGGATCGGCGACGGTCAGCTCGCCGCCAGGGCCCTGGCTTCGCCCAGATCCACCGAGACCAGTTGCGACACGCCCTTTTCGCGCATCGTGACCCCGAACAACCTGTCCATTCGCGACATGGTCAGGGGATTGTGGGTGATGGCCAGAAAGCGCGTCGCCGCCCGGGCGCGCATGGCGTCGAGCAGATTGCAGAAGCGTTCGACATTGGCGTCGTCCAGAGGCGCGTCCACCTCGTCCAGGACGCAGATCGGAGCCGGATGGGCCAGAAACACGGCAAAGATCAGGGCCGTCGCCGTCAGGGCCTGCTCGCCGCCGCTCATCAGGCTCATCACCGTCAGGCGTTTGCCCGGTGGGCAGGCATAGATCTCCAGGCCCGATTCCAACGGGTCGGCTGACTCCACGAGACGCAGCTGCGCCTCGCCGCCCTGGAACAGGGTGGTGAAAAGGTCTCGGAAATGACCATCGATCACCTGGAACGCGGCGATCAGGCGCTCGCGGCCCTCCGCCTCCAGGGCTTCGATGGCGCGCCGCAAGCGCGTGAGGGCGCCGAGAAGGTCCTCACGCTCGCCCGCCAGCTCCGCCAGCCGGGGGGCAAGCTCCGCCAGGTCCTCCTCCGCACGCAGATTGACCGCGCCCAGGGAGGCGAGCTCGCCGCGCAGCCGGCCCAGCCGATGATCAACGCTCTCGCCCTCCGCGGAGGACGCCGAAGGCGCGTCCGGCGCGACATCTGAGAGGGTCGCCGAATCCGGCTCGCGGCCGGTGGTCTCGCGGACCTCGGATGCGGCTTCGTCGCGCCGGGTGGCGGCGGCCTCCAGTCTCGCCCGGGCCGCGGCGAGCTCGGCGCGGGCTTCCCCCGCCGCAGCCTCCGCCTGCCTCAGGTCGCGTTCGCGCGCCCCGCGCGTCGCCTCCGCCCCTTGCAGGGCGTCCGCGGCGGCGGTCTCCCGCGCGTGGGCCAGGCGATCCTGTTCAGCGAGGTCCTGGCGACGCCGCTGCGCAAGGGCCGGCGCCTCGTCGGCGCGCTCCAGGGCCGTTCTCGCCGCCGTCGTCGCGGCCTCCAGCGCAGCCTCCCTCGCCTTGGCCTCCTCGCCGCGGCGGCGCCAACGGTCCTGGTCCTGCCCGACGCTGGCCAGCCGGCTCTCGCGGTCGGCCTTGGCGGCCTGCTCACGATCGCGCTCCGTCCGGGCGGCGAAGGCCCGCTCGCGCGCGGCTCCAGCCGTCTCCCGCGCGGCGGCCACCTCGGCTCGGGCCTCGGCCCCGATCTCTGGAGCGGTGGCGAGCGCGTCGGCGGCCTGCGTCGCCCGATCCTGCGCCTCCCTTTGCTCGGCCTCCAGCCGCGCGACCGTGTCGTCCAGGGCATGCCTGCGAGCCGATGTCAGGGTGGCCTCTCGCTCCAGCGCCAGCAGGGCCTCCCGCGCCGCGGCCGCGCGACTTGCGGCCGGCCCCGGGGCCGCGCGCGCGGCCAGGACCGCCTGATCGGCGTCCCGCAGGGCGGACGCGGCGGCGGCATGGGCCTCGCGCGCGGCCTCGGCGGCGGCGTGAAGAGTCGCAACCCGGGTCTCCAGGGCCGCCAGGCGGTTGCGCTGCTCCAGCCGCACCTGGGCGGGGCGAGGCGCCTGGGCCGTTGAGACGAAACCATCCCAGCGCCAGAGATCGCCCTCGCGAGACACGAGTCGCGCCCCGACCGGCAGGGACGGCTGAAGGCGAGGCCCGTCCATACGCGTGGCAAGGCCGATCAGGGCGAGGCGCGCGGTCAGGGCGGCGGGCGCCTTGACGTGTACGGCCAGAGGTTCAACCCCGGGGGGCCAGTCGGGGGCCGCCGGCGTCGGCCCGCCGCCCCAGAAGCTTGCGGCCTTGGGGTCCAGCGCGGCCGCGAGATCGTCGCCCAGGGCCGCCGCAAGGGCCGGCTCCAATCCGCTCGCGACGTCGATGGCCTCCAAGGCCTGGGGAAAGCTTGGCTCATTGGCGCTACGGGTGAGCCGCGCCAGGCCGTCGGCCTCGGCCTTGGCTGAAGCCCGTTCATCGAGCGCGGCACGCAGGACGTCGCGGGCTTCCGCCTCGATCCGCGCCCGGCCGGACCGATCCGCCTCGGCGTCCTCGAGCGCCTGCCGGGCGGCGGCTTCGCCTGCCTCCGCGGCCTCGCGCGCCGCGCGCGCCGCGATAAGGGCCGCTTCGCTTGGTCCAGCGAGGGCGTCGCGTTCAGCCCGCGCCCGGGCCAGGGCGTCGGTCATGCGAACCAGATTCGCCTGCGCGGCGTCGCGGGCCGCCTGGGCGGCGCCGCGTTCGGCCTCCCGAGCGGCGAGGCGCGCGGTCAAGGCCTCCAGCGCCGCCTCGGCCCTGGCGCGCCCGGCTTCCGCCTCGGTCGCCGCCTCTTCGAGCGCCGGCAGTCGCTCAGGCGCGTCGCGAATCTCGGCCTCCAGGCGTGCACGCTCCGCCTCAAGCCGGGCCAGGGCCAGGGCGGCGTCCTGGCCAATCTCCGCCTCACGGGCCGAGTCCTCGCCAAGCCGGACGATCTCCCGGGTCAGACGCTCGCGCTCGGCGGTGGCGGCGGCCAGGTCCCGTTCGGCCCGGTCAATGTCGAGCGCAAGGCGTGCGCGCACCGCCGCCGCGATCTGGACCTCCTCGCGCTGGCGCGCCAGGGGAGCCTCGGCCTCAAGCAAGGCGGCGCTGGCGCGGGCGGCGGCGCGGACGGCCTCCTCCGCTCGTCGCGACGCCTCGGACTCCACAGCGCGCGCGGCCCTCAGCGCCTCTTCGGCCTCACGCCAGCGCGCCAGCACCAGCCCCGCCTCGATCTGGCGAATCTCCTCGGCCAGAAGCTTGTAGCGGACGGCCGTGCGGGCCTCCCGCCGCAGGCGCTGGGCGTTCACCTCGACTTCCCGCGCCACGTCCTCAAGCCGCGCCAGATTGGCTTCGGCCGCGCGCAGGCGAAGGAGCGCCTCGTGGCGGCGTCCGTGCAGTCCGCCGACTCCGGCCGCCTCCTCAAGGATGCGCCGGCGGTTCTGCGGCTTGGCGGCGATCAGTTCCGAGATCTGACCCTGCCGGACCAGGGCCGGGGAGTTCGCGCCGGTGGAGGCGTCCGCGAACAGGAGCTGCACATCCCGGGCCCGTGTCTCGGCGCCGTTGATGCGAAAGGTGGAGCCCTGGCCGCGAACGATGCGTCGCGACACCTGGATGAGCGGCGCGGCGGCAAAGGCTGCGGGCCCGTCGCGGTTCGTGTTGTCGAGGTCGATGGTCACCTCGGCGTGCGTTCGCGGGGGCCGGCCCGCGGCGCCGGCGAAGATCACGTCATCCATGCCCTCGCCGCGCAGGGCCTTGGCGGAGGTGGCGCCCATGACCCAGCGCAGGGCCTCCAGCAGGTTTGACTTGCCGCAGCCATTGGGTCCGATCACCCCGGTCAGCCCCGGCGCGATGGGGAAATCCACCGGATCCACGAAGGACTTGAAGCCCGACAATCTCAGCCGGTTGATCTGCATGTCGCCGGACTTTGGTCCCCCGATTCCTGTCTGAACGCCCCCGGCGCGTCGCCGCGGGGCGGATGATGCCTATCTATGCCCCGACGACGCCGACTCCGCCCGCGCGATGGCTGCGCCGAGCGCGTCCAGCGTCACATCTCCCTCCAGCTTTTCGCCGCCGACGAAGAAGGTTGGCGTCGCATCCACGCCGTGCGCTCTCGCCACCGCGTCCGTCTGGGTCTCCAGCGCGTTCAACTGCTTGTCGTCTGTGAGGCAGGCGGAAAAGGCGTCCACGCTCATGCCCGACTGGGTCTGGGCGACCTTGTAGAGCGCCGCGCCCCCGCCGGTGGCCAGGGCCTCCTGGTCGGCGAAGATGGCGTCGATGATCGGGAAAAAGCGGTCTTCGGGCGCACAGTTGGCCACCAGGAAGCCGGCGACCGCGAGACTGGGATCGCCGGTGATCATCTCGCGGAGGATGAAGCGCACCTTGCCGGTGTCGATGAAGCGAGCCTTGAACGATGGAAAGGCGGTGTTGGCCCAGGCTGCGCAATGCGGGCAGCCCACGGACGCGAACTCGACCACCGTCACGGGCGCCGTGGGTGAGCCGAGACTGTGGTCGTAGCGGGGATCGAGAGCGCTTGCCGGATCAGCGGAGGGCGCGGACCAGCTCGTCTGCGACATGACCGCCGCGAGCAGGAAGGCGATCGACGCGAGGACGTGAACCCGACGCCTCACGCGCGCGCTCCGGCCTTGGCCAGGTCGGCCTGGAGTTGCGACCAGCTTAGCTCGCCCTGATAGACCTTGCCGTTGATGACGAAGGTTGGGGTCCGGCGCACATGCTCGACCCGGGCGGCGTGGGCCCAGCGCGCGCGCAGCGCGGCGACGGCGCGAGAGTCGCTGATGCAGGCTTCGAACGCCTGCGGGCTGAGCTGGGCGGCGTGGGCGATTTCCAGCAGGGGACTCTCCGGGGCGGAACCGTCATAGAGGCGGGCCTGGACGCGATAGACCGCGTCGAGGACGGTGAAATAATGGCCCGGTCCCGCGCAGCGCGCCGCCAGGAATCCCGCTGCGGCGAGGCCGGTGTCGCCGGCCGCGGCCTCGCGGACGATATAGCGGACCTTGCCCGTATCGACATAGGCCGCCTTGAAGCGGGGAAAGACGGTGTTGTTGAAGTCGGCGCAATGGGGGCAGCCGACGGAGGCGTATTCGATCAGGGTCACGGCTGCGTTGGCGGCGCCGAGCGACATGTCCTCGGCGTTCGGAGGGTCGGGACGCGGACCCTGGCAGGCCGCGAGAAGACCGGCCAGGCCCAGGGCGAGCGCCGCCTTCGCCGCCAGGCCGGCGTGCCGAGGTGGGGCGAGACCGGCTTTCAGGCGAATCTGCATGGCCAGACGGGCGATCATGGAAGCGGCTTGGCGGGCGCGCAAGACGGAGCGCCGCGCCGCAGCACACCACGACCCAGCCGGCGCAGCGCCTCCTTGAGCGCCTCATCCCTGATGCTTGAGAGGCCAGCCGCCAGTTCGGCTTCGCGGGCGGCGTCGAGCGGCGCCTCGGCGGCCATGGACCGGCGCGCGCCCGCGCCCTCGCGTCCGACATATTTTCGGCCCGGGCGTCCTCCCGAAGCGCCCGACGCGCCACGCAGAGGCCCCTGGACGAGGCGCAGGCGATCCGCGCGATCCTTTCCGAGAAACAGGTTCACCCGCGCCAGGAGATCGTCCGCCTGATGTTGGATCAATGTGGCGTAGGCTCCGGCGACCCGGACCTCCAGGGTTCGCTCACCACTTCGCGTTTTCACCAGGCGCACCGGTTCGCAGCGCCGCGCGAGGGTTTCGCCGACGATCTCAGGCCAGCGCATTTCGAGGGTTTCGGCCCCCGGCCCAAACCGCGCCTCCAGGGCCTTGATCGCCCGGGCGGCGGCGCGGCCGGCGGCGGGCGGCGGGCGGGAGGCGGGCCGCGCCCGGGCCGCCTTCAGGATCATCGCCGCTTCAGAGCCGGTTGGCAGGGATCGCCGCATACGGCCATCATAGCCGCGACCATGACCTCCGTCGCCTCTCTCCGCCGCCGATTGCTCGACTGGTATGATCGGCATCGCCGGGACCTGCCCTGGCGCGCCCCGCCCGGAGCCCGCGCCGATCCCTACCGGGTCTGGCTCTCCGAGGTCATGCTGCAGCAGACGACCACGTCCCACGCCGCCCCCTATTTCGCGCATTTCACCCAGCGCTGGCCGACGGTGCGCGACCTGGCCGAAGCGCCTGAAGCCGAGATCATGGCCGCCTGGGCAGGGCTTGGCTATTATGCCCGGGCGCGCAACCTGATCGCCTGCGCCCGCGCCGTGCAGGCCGCTGGAGGCGTCTTTCCTGACACCGAGGAGGGCTTGCGGGCCCTGCCGGGGTTCGGCCCCTACACCGCGGCCGCCGTGGCGGCGATCGCCTTCGACCGGCCGGCCACGGTGGTGGACGGCAATGTCGAGCGCGTCATGGCCCGCCTCTTCGCCGTGGACGAACCCCTTCCGTCCAGCAAGCCGAGCCTCCGCGCCCTGGCCGCGCGCTTTACCCGCGAGACCCGCCCCGGGGATTGGGCTCAGGCCCTGATGGATCTGGGCGCCACGGTGTGCCGGCCGCGAAGCCCCCTTTGCGAGTCCTGTCCATTGGCGTCGGATTGCGTCGCGGCGGCGCGTGGGGTTCCGGAGACCTGGCCGCGCAAGACGCCCCGGGCCGAGCGTCCGCTGCGGCATGGCGTGGCGTTCGTGCTGCGCGATCAGGACCGCGTCGGCCTCGTCCAGCGTCCGAGCCGCGGATTGCTTGGAGGGATGCTGGGCCTGCCGACCACGGACTGGCGCGCGGCGCCGTGGTCGCGCCCGGAGGCCCTGGCTTGCGCCCCCGCCCCGGGCCCCTGGAGGCTCCTGGGCGGCGTGCAGCACGCCTTCACCCACTTCCCGCTGGAGCTGGAGGTGTACGTCGCGCGGGGGGGCGTCCGTCCGGGTCTCGACCTGACCTGGACTCCGCTGACCGAGGCGATCGCGGCCACGCCCACGGTGTTCGCCAAGGCTCTGCGACTCGCCCTGGCGCAGGATGATGAGCCCGGCGCGGCGTCCTGACGGATCGCCCGGACCATCGCCACCTGATCGAGTGGAATCTCTAAAGGCTTCGGCGGGCGCGGAGCTGCGCGCGCAGGGTGTCGATGGGCTGAAGACCGCGATCGGTCTGGATATGCCAATAGGTCCAGCCGTTACAGGCCGGCTGGGACTCCATCATCGCCCCCATCTTGTGGATCGATCCACTGAGGGCCCCTGCGGTGAGGCTGCCATCGGGCCGCACCTTGGCCTGGCGCCGCCCGCGCGGGCACCAGAGCACATCGCCCGGGCTGAGCAGACCCTCCTCCACGATCTGGCCGAAGGGAATCCGAGGCTCTTCCTTGCGCGAACGCATGACCTCAAGGTCTTCGAGGCGCGCCGGCGTGATGGCGTCGATGCGCGTCCGCGCCAGGTCCGCATAGCGCGGCTCCTTCTCGATGCCGATGAAGCGCCGCCCGAGGCGCTTGGCCGCGGCGCCGCTCGTGCCCACCCCGAAGAACGGGTCCAGGATCAGGTCGCCGGGGCGTGTCGAGGACAGGATGACGCGATGCAACAGGGCCTCGGGCTTTTGCGTCGGATGGGCCTTGGCGCCGGTCGCATCCTTGATCCGCTCCTCGCCCGAGCAGATCGGCAAGGACCAGTCCGAACGCATCTGCACCTCGTCATTGGCCATCTTCATGGCGTCGTAATTGAAGGTGTAACGCCCCGCTCCACGGCCACGCGCGGCCCAGATCAGGGTCTCGTGCGCATTGGCGAACCGCGTCCCCTTGAAGTTCGGCATGGGGTTGGTCTTGCGCCAGATCACGTCGTTGAGGATCCAGAAACCGGCGTCCTGAACGGCCTGCCCGACGCGGAAGATGTTGTGATAGCTGCCGATCACCCACAACGTGCCTTCGGGCTTGAGCAGGCGGCGGCAGGCGCCGAGCCAGGCTTTGGTGAAGGCGTCATAGGCCTCGAACGAGTCAAACCGGTCCCAGTCCTCGTCCACGGCGTCGACGCGGGAATTGTCCGGGCGCAGGAGCTCTCCGCCGAGCTGAAGATTGTAGGGCGGGTCGGCGAAGACCATGTCCACCGAACCGGCGGGCAGGCCCGCCATGGCGTCCAGGCAATCGGCGGTCAGGATCGTGTGGGCGTCGTCGGCCATGAACCCATCCATCAAGGCGAGAGGGCCGGAAACTGGCAGGCGAGGGTTGAGACGAGCTTAACCGCCTTCAAACGGTCGCAACGCGCCTCGCGGATCAGCCCAGCCTGACGGCGCCGGCGGCGAGGGCCAGGGTCAGGATCGATCCAGCGACGACATTGGACTTGAACAGCCGGAGCGCCCGGTCCGGCCCCGCCTCGCCAAGACCCCGGGTCTGCAGGCCCAGATGGATGGCGAAGACCGCAAGCCCGACAAAGAAGCCGGGGCCCAGATGGGCAAGGCTCCCGGCGAGGCCGGCCAGAAGCGTTGACGCCAGATAGGCGCCGCGCACGAAGACCGGCAGAGCGCCGCCAAGCCTCAGGGCGGAGGAGCGCACGCCCGCGGTGCGGTCGTCGGCCATGTCCTGCATGGCGTAGATCGTGTCATAGCCAAGGGTCCATGCGACGCCGCTGGCGTACAGGGCGAGGTCCGCGGCCGGTGTCGGCCAGATTGTCAGGTCGGGCGGGGCGAGCCACGCGGCCAGACCTCCGGCGCGACAGAGGTGCAGGAGACTCGCCCCCCCGGCCGCTGCGACGCACCCCAAGAGCGCCCCCCAATTGAAGGTCAGGCCCAGCCAGGCCTGGGGCCACCAGGTGATGCGCTTCATGAACGGATAGGCGGCGACCAGGGGCAGGGCCGCGACCGCCACCCAGAGGCTCAAGGCGTTGAACGTCAGAAGAAGGCCTGCGCTGAGCGCGGTGCAGACCAGGGCGAAGGAGCCCGCCTGGAGCCGGCTGATCTCGCCGCTGGCCAAGGGCCGGCGGGCCGTGCGCGCGACCTTGGCGTCGAGGTCCCGGTCGGCCATGTCGTTCACCGCGCAGCCCGCCGCGCGCATCAGGGTGGCGCCGAGCGCGAACAGCGCCGCCAGCCTAAGATCTGGCGCCCGCCCCTGGGCCGCGGCGGCCAGGGTGAGGCCCTGCCAGCCGGGCAGAAGCAGTAGATGGATGCCCACCGGCCGGTCGAGTCTCGCCAGCCTCAGCCAGGGTCGCAGGGCGCGGGGGGCCCGAAGGTCGACCCAGTTGGCCGGCGCCGCATCCGGCAGGGCGATGCCTCCGGGACCGTATTCGGGGGCGCCGTTCATGCAGCGGCGCCATGTGGCCGGGATATCAGCATCGCCGGAATATCGAACCTCTTGGCCCAGGAGCCCTGCCGCTCCCCGCTGCCTATCTATATGGAGGCGGCTCGGGGAGCCACGCCATGGAGCAATATGAAGACGACGACAGCGCCCGGTCCCGGGTTCTGTCCAACGCCCAGGTGCTCGCCTTCGTGGCCAGCTATTGGGCCCGCCGTCCCGGTCTCATGGCCCTGACGGTGGCGCTGATGCTCGCGGCGATCGGCTGCGAGATGCTCATGCCCCAGGCCTCCCAGGCGCTGGTGGACGCGGCGACGCGCGGGCCGTCGCACAGGGACGCGGCCTGGGCCGCCTGGCTGTTTTTCGTCCTCGTCTATCTCGGGAGTTCAGTGCTGCGGAATACCGCGATGCGGCCCTGGATCCCCTATTCCGCGCGGATCATGAAGGAGATGACGGATGAAGGCTTTGCCCGGGTCCAGAGCTTCTCGGCTGACTGGCATGGCGAAACCTTTGGCGGGGCGACGGTGCGGCGCCTCTCGCGCGCCATGTGGGGCTATGACGTGGTGGCCGACTCGGTGGTCGTCTGGATCGGGCCGGCCCTGCTGATCCTGACGGGCCTGTCGGTGCAGATGATCCTGCGCTGGCCCCTGGTGGGCGCGTTCTCCCTGGCGCTCAATCTCGTCTATATCGTCGCCAATCTGGTTCTGACCGAGCTCTATGTCCGCAAGACCTATCTGCGCTCGGTGGCCATGGATTCGCGGATCGGCGGCGCTCTGGCCGACTCGATCACCTCGAATCCGGCGGTGAAAAGCTTTGGCGCGGAGGCGCGCGAGGCCGATCGGATCGCCCGGGTGACCGAGGACTGGCGCCGCATCACCGTCAAATCCTGGAGCCGGTTCACCGACGTCTGGCTGGTGCAGAACCTGCTGCTGGGCGCGCTGCAGGCTGGTCTGACGGCCCTGGTTCTGCGGGCCTGGGCGCGGGGTGAGGCCACGGCGGGCGGCGTCGCCTTCGTCATCACCTCGTTCCTGGTGATGAACGGCTATCTGAGAAACATCGGCGATAATTTGCGGATGGCGCAGCGGGGCCTGGCCGACATCGAGGACGTGGCGGCCTATGCGCGGACCCCGCCCCAGGTGGCCGACGCCGCGGCTGCGCCTGATTTTGTGGGCCGGACGGGTGAGATCGTCTTTGAGAATGTCAGCTTCAAATATCGCGGCGCCGGACGCAGCCTCTATCGCGGTTTCAACCTGACCATCCGTCCGGGCGAGCGGATCGCCCTGGTCGGACCGACGGGCTCGGGCAAGTCGACCTTCGTCAAGCTGATCCAGCGGCTCTACGACCTCGATGGGGGACGGATCCTGATCGATGGCCAGGACATCGCCAGGGTTAGCCAGACCAGTCTGAGGCGGGCCATAGCCGCCGTGCCTCAGGACCCGGCCCTGTTCCACCGCAGCATCGCCGAAAATATCAGCTACGCCCGACCCGACGCCTCAGCCGAGGAGATCGCGCGCGCCGCCCGCCGCGCCCGGGCGGACGGATTCATCGCCGCCTTGCCCCTGGGCTATCAGACCCTGGTGGGCGAGCGCGGGGTCAAGCTGTCCGGCGGCGAGCGCCAGCGGGTGGCCATCGCCAGAGCCTTCCTGGCCGACGCCCCGATCCTGGTCCTGGACGAGGCCACCTCGTCATTGGACGTCGAGACCGAGGCGCAGATCCAGGCCGCCATCGAGGAACTGATGGCCGGACGCACGACCATCGTTATTGCCCACCGCCTGTCGACGATCCGCGGGGCCGACCGGATCCTGGTGTTCCAGGACGGCGAGGTCATCGAGGAGGGCCGCCACGGGGAGCTCGTGGCGCTGGGCGGCGCCTATGCCCGGTTGCACGCCGTCGCACAGGGCCTTTGAATCGGGGGTCGGCCTCTCACCCGCCAAGCCACGGGTCCAAAATGGGGCGAAAATGCGGCGGAGATGAAAAGCGCAATGGAAGCAAGGCGTCGCCTCTCGCGGCGACGCCTCGGCCTGGGCGCGGCGAGGTCGCCGGTGTGGCATTTGTAACACGGCGGACGCAATAAGCTCGTGGACGTCCGGCTCGCCCTTGCCCGAGTTCCGCAAAGCATAAAAAAAGACCCGGCGAGATGCACTCCGCCGGGCCAGTCTGGCCGCGAGAACGGGGGGGATACCCGCGGCGACACCTTATGTGTTGTCCGCGGGCTTTCGCGTCAATATGCGTTGGCGCAAGACTCCGTGAAATTTATCTCATCTTCCCGCTCGGGGCGCCGATCTTCCCGGCGATTTGTGCCGAAGGGTGCGCGGCGCCTGCGGCCAAGACGGCGCAACCTGGGAGCAAGGCGCACATGACCGAGCGTGATTTGGCGATCGATGCGGCGATGGCTGTGCTTGACGCCTTCATGGCCGCGTTCAACGCCCGGGACGTCGCGGCGTTCGACGCGACGTTCAACTTTCCCAGCGTCCGTCTGGCCTCCAACACCCTGCGCATCCTTCAGGCGGGGGATCACACCCCGGACATGTTCGTCAGCGGCGCGCTGAAGGACTGGGACCACTCGGCCTGGGAGCGGCGCGAGGTGATTCATGCGGGCGCCGACAAGGTGCACATCGACACGCGTTTCACCCGCTATCGCGCCGACGGAAGCGTCATTGGCGGTTTCGACTCGGTCTATGTGGTCACGTGCGAAGACGGCCATTGGGGCGTCAAGGCCCGGTCCAGCTTCGCCCCTTAGGCCTTGGCGCGTCGCGCCCGGCGCGGCCCCCGCTTCGACAGGTCGCGGACCAGATTGGCGTTGAACGTCTGGAAGGCGGGTGAGACATAGCCCGGCTTGCCAAGCCCCCAGGACCACCGGATCACGGCGGCGTTGAACACCTGCGCCCCGGCGCCTGATCGGAACAGAGTGGACTCGGCGAGGCCGTGCGTCCCGTCCTCAGCCTCGGCCTCGCCTCGGAACAGCACCTTGATCCTGGCGGGGTCGATCGCCGGGATCAGAGACACGCCTGCCTTCCACAGCCTCTGGCCGTCGCCATCGGGATCGCGATTGTCCCACTCATAGCCGACCACGTCCGCCGCCGGCGCCCCGACGCTCCAGCCAGTCCCGGCGAACCAGGGAGAGTCCAGGCTAGCCACGTTCAGGGCGGGACGCTGCGGCCCCGCCGGTTCAAACCAGTTCTGATAGGCCCCGCCCAGCAGCATGGACTCCGGTCGCCTCGCCTTGGTCCGGAAGTTGCTGGTCTCCAGCAGACGTGGATCCACCTTGCCGCCGCGACGGGTGATCGGGTCGGAGGCCGTTTTGTAACAGACCATCTGGCGACCCAGATTGGGTTCGCCGGGCGCCTGGTTGATGTCGACGAAGCGCACCTGGCAATAGGCGGTGTTGCCGCCAAAGAAGGCCACATTCCCCCCTTGGGTGAAAATGCGCCGGTAAAAGGCGTCGAACTCTTCCTTGCTCCAGTACTCGTCGTGCGAGCCTGTGATCACCAGGGCATAGGGATCCATCAGGCCAGGTTCGGCGTGGACGTCGAAATTCGTCGCGTAATCGACGCCCCCGACCTCCTCGGCCAGAGCCTCGATCCAATTGACCAGGAAAACGTCGTACTCCCAGAAGCTCGGCGGGGTCGGTCGGTCAAAGGTGACCATCAGCCCGCGGTTCTCGTCATCGTCGTTGGGGTAGATGCTGTAGCCGCCCCAGTCGTTATAGGCCTGGTAGGTGTTGGTCCCGAGCCGTACGAGCACCGCGCCTGACCGCTTGGGATTGCGTACGATCCAGAAGCAGCTTTTCACGTCCCGGGTCAGGGTCGTCTGCTCCACGAGGTCGGCATAGTAGCATCCCGGGGGCCAATCCCGGGTGTCGATATCGGCGAAGGTCGGCGGCCATCCTGGACCGGTCGCGGCGGCCGACCGGGTGGCCCCGCGATAGCCGACCGGAACGAAGTCGCTGGTCCAGACCTTGGCGTCGACCCCGTGGGCGCCGACGCGGAACACCTCGGCCCGCACGTGGCGCACGGGCTGGCCGGGACCCGCCGCGGCCATGATGTTGAGGGGCTCGCCAGGGACGAGGCTGTGGCGATCCACGTAGGACCACAGTCGCTGAATCTTGAACCAGTTCCGCCAGATCGATTCCGGCGGAGGGCCGGCGCTGATCCCGTCGGCGCCCTCGCCCTGGGGCGGCGCCGGCGCCGCAGGCGCGCTGGGCGCGTTATGCCCGGGATCGGCGTTCAGCCCCTGGGCGAGGCTCGCGCCCGGCGCGGCGGCCAGGCCGGCGCCTGCCAGACGCAGGACGAGGCGGCGGGAGAGGGCGGCAAAGTCGGGCATAGCTTGGCCTTAACACCCTTGAGCGTGACTGCCGCAAGGGTCCGATCCACTCTACCGGACTCGCGACGAAAGGGATTCGCCCCTGTGCGACCCTGACGCGGCGAAACTGCGGCGTCGGCGGCGATCTATGTTAAGCCTCCGCCGGGCGCGCGATGCGCAGGCAGCCAGGATCTGACGGCGGGAATGGGCAGACGAGGTTCTGGCGACGCCGGCGCGGATGGACGGGCCGGTCAGACCCTGTTCGCCATCCAGTATTTGCGCGGGGGCGCGGCGTTGGCGGTCTGCGCCTATCACGCCCTGCAGTGGTGTGACGGAGGGTTCGACGTCGGCCGCGCCGGGGTCGACGTATTCTTCGTGATCAGCGGCGTCATCATGTGGCGCATCACCTCTGGCGCGCCGCCGCGGGCCGTCGCCTTTCTCTGGCGCCGGTTCACCCGCGTGGCCCCGCTCTATTGGGCGGCGACGCTTCTGGTGGCGGCGATCGCCGAGGTCTGGCCCGCCTTTCTGCCCGAGGTGCGTCCCGGCCTCGGCCACCTCGTCCTCTCCCTTGCCTTCATTCCCCACCTTGACCCGAGGGGCCTGCCCTTTCCGACCCTGCCGCCGGGCTGGACCCTGGACTACGAGATGATCTTCTATCTGGTCGTCGGCGCCTCGCTCGCCCTCGGTTTAAGACGCGCCGGCCTCGTCTGCGGGGCCTTGTTCGTCATCGTCGTCCTGGGCTTCCTGTTTCCGGATTCGGCGTATTTTCTGGGCGCCAATCCCATGCTCCTGCAATTTGCCGCCGGCGTCGGCCTTGCGGAGGCGGGGGCGCGGGGCCTTCTGCCGCGCCGTCCGGTCGGCTTCGGCTTGCTGGCAGGCGGCCTCCTGCTGTTTGCGATGGTCCAGCTGGGCGGCCTCTTCAGCGAGTTGTGGCGTCCGCTGGTCTGGGGCGTCCCGGCGACTCTTCTGGTGGCCGGCGCCCTGGCGATCGAGCTCGACGGACCAAGGCCGCCCCTAGAGCGCGTTGCGTTTGTACGGAACCAACCCGGCGCTTTGCAACGCGCTCAGGAACCTAAAGATAGAGCACGATTCAGCGTCTTCGCCGATTCCACGAAAACGCATCGTGCTCTAGGCGGTCCGCTTCATCGCGCCTTGATGAAACTGGGGGACGCCTCCTTCGCCCTTTACCTGTTTCACCTGCCGGCCACGGCGGTGATCGCCCACACCCTGGGCTACCGACATGAGGTCGCCTTTCTTGTCGCCTCGATGGGGGTCTCCGTGGCCGCAGGCCTCGCGGTTCACGCCTGGATCGAGAGACCTCTGCTCGCCTGGCTCAGGCGAGGCGCCTTGAGCCCGGGGCCTTGAGGGGCGTCTGGCCTCAGGGCCAGGTCACCACGGGCGGCATGGACGAGAGGATCGACTCCATATTGCCGCCGGTCTTGAAGCCGAACATCGTGCCTTTGTCGTAGAGCAGGTTGAACTCCACATAGCGGCCCCGACGCACGAGCTGCTCGGCGCGCTCCGCCTCTGTCCAGGGCTCCGAAAAGCGGCCGCGCACAATCCTGGGATAGACATCGAGCAGGGCTGTCCCCACGGCCTGGGTGAAGGCGAGGTCGCGGGCCCAGTCCCCCGAATTGTGCCGGTCATAGAAGATGCCGCCGACGCCACGCGGTTCGTTTCGATGGGGCAGGAAGAAATATTCATCGCACCAGGCCTTGTAGCGGGCGTGCCAGGAGGGATCGAAGGCGTCGCAGGCCGCCTTCATCGCGGCATGGAAGGCGAGGGCGTCCGGCGTATCCTCGCGCCGCTGCTCGGCCAGAAGCGGGGTCAGATCGGCGCCGCCGCCGAACCAGCCCTCGGTGGTGGCGAGATATCGCGTATTCATGTGCACCGCCGGCACACGAGGGCTGGCCATATGCGCAATCAGGCTCACCCCAACGGCGATGAAACGGGGATCCGCCTCCGCGCCGGGCATGGTCGCGGCCATTTCCGGCGAGAAGCGGCCATGCACCTCGCTGATATGCAGGCCGCATTTCTCGAACAGCCGTCCGCGCAAGAAGCCCATGACCCCGCCGCCTCCGGCCTCCCGGACCCAGGGTTTGAGTTCGAACCGACCCGGCTCGCCAGGGAACAGCGAGGCTGGGGCATCGTCCTCAAGCGTCTCGAGGGCGGCGACCAGCCGGTCGCGAAGGGTGTCGAACCAGGTCCGGCAGCGGGCGATCTTTTCGGCCTGATCGGGCGGCGCCAGGCGTTCGGCGTCAGTCACGGACAAGGGCGCATCTCTCCTCTTTGAGGCCTGCCCGGCGCGCCGAGTCCGACCAAGCCTCAAGTCTTCGACGCAAGATGGCCTCGCCGCAAGACCGGAGCTTGAGATTCCGCGGCCCGTCTCCGATCAGAAGCGCGGTTCAGAAGGGACGCTCGCGCGGGGGCAGGGCGGCGACTTCTTCAGGGGTGAGCTTGCGCAGGCTCTTGACGATCAGCGGTTCGCGAATGCCCGGAGGGGCCGAGACCTCAAGCTCCAGGTCAATCGGGCGGCAGACCGTCTCGGGACCGTGGGTGACGCTGACAATATGCGCGTCCGGATCCTGAAGGAGCGAGGAGCGACCTGAGAGCTCCGCTTTGTAGACCTGCTTGAAATTCACCGCCAGGTACAGGGTGTGGTCATCGGGGGCCTTCCAGCCTTCCCATTGATTGATGAAGAAACATGGGGTGTCGCCGCCGGACGCGGGTGGCGGCGCGGCCTGGGCGACGCCGGCCGTCGCGCAGATTGCCGCGGCCAGCCAGAAGCGGCCGCCTCGAAGCGCGGATTGCAGGGCGATGGGGGCGGGATTGATCATCGGACGTCCGTCCATGCAGGCGGCTGATGAGCCGCGATGTCCCTCGAGACCTATATTTAGAGCGTCGCCCGCCAAGGTCCAGGCGCAGAGGCGCGCCGTCGAGATCTTCCCGGGCGTCAGACCCCCCCGGCCATGGCCCGGGCGCCCCAGCTGGTGAGCGTGATGATCATCGAGGTCAGGATCGCCGGCCACAGACCGCTGACATGCACCTCATCCATCAGGGCGGAGGTCATCCACACGGTCAGGCCGTTCACCACGAACAGGAAGAGCCCCAGGGTCAGAAGCGTGAAGGGAATGGTGAGCACGATCAGGATCGGCCGTACGAGCGCGTTCAGTATGCCCAGAACGACCCCCGCGACGATCAGTCCGCCCACCCCGCCGACACGAACCCCGGGGACGAGCCGCGACGCCAGCCAAAACCCGAGCGCGGCGGCCAGCGCCTGAATGATGAAACGGGCCAAGGCGCACCTCCTGTCGTCACGTTGACGTAAACGTAATCCCGGCCTAACGAATGCCCGCCCGCGTCAGGGGCTTCATCCCGACGCGAGCCGCCAGGGGCCGGCGCCTTGAGGGCCCCGCCGCATTGGGGAGAGAGGATCCCATGGTTCAGGAGCTCCGCCGCCCGGAACGCAGCTTCACCATCCGCCAACTGTGCCAGGAATTCAAATGCACGCCGCGCGCCCTACGTTTCTATGAGGACAAGGGCCTGCTTTCGCCCGCCCGACAGGGTCTGAACCGCGTCTATTCCTATAAGGACCGCGCCCGCCTGCAACTCATTCTGCGGGGCAAGCGTGTGGGCCTGTCCCTGACCGAAATCCGCGAGATTCTTGAGCTGTATGGCAAGGGCGACGACGGCGCCCTGCAGAACGCCAAGGCCCTGCGCTTCTTTCGCGAACGGATTGTCGCCTTCGAGCAGCAGCGCAAGGATATCGACGACCACCTCTCGGAGTTGCGCGTGGCCTGCGCGCGGCTGGAGGCGTTTCTCGCCGACGCCCGGCCCGACCTCCTGCCGCAGGATGTCACCTCCGCCGCCCCGCCTCCGATCCGGCCCATGGCCGAGCGACGGCTCGCCCCGGCCCGCGCCGAGGCCTGAACGCGCCGCCGATGAGCGTCCACCGTGCGCGCGTGGTGTGGAGGCTCGACGCCCCTGACGCCGCGTTCGCCGCCGGTCGTTATGATCGTGCGCACCGGCTGATCTTCGAGGCCGGGCTGGAGGTGGCGGGCTCCGCCTCACCGGCCGTTGTGCCGGCGCCGTTCAGCCGGGCCGACGCCCTGGATCCCGAGGCCGCCTTCACCGGGGCCCTGAGCGCTTGTCATATGCTCTGGTTTCTCGATCTGGCGCGACAGGCGGGTCTGGTGGTCAGCGCCTATGAGGACGCCGCTGAGGGGACTCTCGCGCGCGACCCAGAAGGTCGAATGGCTATCACCCGCGTGACGCTCCGTCCCCGGGTGGCCTGGGGCGGATCGCGCCAGCCTCGCTCGGCCGAAATCGCGGCCCTGCATCAGGCCGCGCACGAGGCCTGCTTCATCGCCAACTCCGTGCGCACCGAGGTCATCGTGGCGCCCGAGGGCGGCGAGTCACGCCGCGAGGATGGAGCCTAGGCGCTCGCGAAGGCGCGACAGGTCCTTGAGCTCACACTCCCAGACGATCTCCACTCGCCAGCCGAGCTCTTGAAGGGCGGTCCGCGCCGCCTCATCGCGCGCGCGGTTGCGTGCGATCTTGGCGCGCCAGTAGTCGGCGTTGGCCGCCGGTGGGCGATCGCCCCGGACGCAGCTGTGACCGTGCCAGAAGCATCCGTGGACGAAGAGGGCGAGGCGTCGCCCGGGAAGGACGATGTCGGGCTTTCCGGGCAGATCGCCGCGATTGAGCCTATAGCGCCCGCCCAGTCCCCAGACGAGGGCCCGGACGGTCCGCTCGGGCCCGGTGCCGGCGCCCTTGACCGCGCGCATCACCGCCGAGCGCTGCGACGGCGTGAAGCGATCCTTTGAGGCGCTCACGGCCAGTCCGGCCTCACAGGTCCTCGAACAGGGCGGTGGACAGGTAACGTTCGGCGAAGCTGGGGATGATCGTCACGATCAGCTTGCCCGCCATCTCCGGTCGCGCGGCGACATCGAAGGCGGCCGCCAGGGCGGCGCCGGAGGAGATGCCGACGGGCAAGCCCTCGGTCCGGGCGCTGAGTCTGGCCATGGCGAAGCTGTCTTCGTTGGAGACCTGAACGACTTCGTCGATCACGCCCCGGTCGAGAACGCCGGGCACGAACCCCGCGCCAATGCCCTGGATCTTGTGCGGTCCAGGCTTGCCGCCGGACAGGACGGCGGAGTTGGTCGGCTCCACGGCGATCATCTTCAGCTCCGGCTTGCGCGCCTTCAGCACTTGGCCAACCCCGGTAATGGTGCCCCCGGTGCCGACGCCCGAGACGATCGCGTCCACAGCGCCCTTGGTGTCGCTCCAGATTTCCTCAGCCGTGGAGACGCGATGAATGGCCGGGTTGGCCGGGTTTTCGAACTGCTGGGGCATGATGGCCCCCGGCGTCGTTTCGACGATCTCCCGGGCGCGCTGCACCGCGCCGGTCATGCCGCGCTCAGCCGGGGTCAGCTCCAGGGTCGCGCCGAGCAGGAGCAGCATCTTGCGCCGCTCGATCGACATGCTGTCGGGCATGACCAAGATCAGTTTGATCCCTTTGGCCGCCGCGGCGAAGGCCAGGGCGATGCCGGTATTGCCGCTGGTCGGCTCGACCAGCACCGTCCCGGGCCCCATGCGCCCCTGCGCCTCCAAGGCCTCGATCATGGCAAGGCCGATACGGTCCTTCACCGAGGACAGGGGATTGAAGAATTCGAGCTTGGCCAGGACCTCGCCCCGGGGCTTGAGCGCGGCGGTCAGGCGGGGCAGGCGCACCAGCGGGGTGTCGCCGATGGTGTCGAGAATCGAGTCGTAGATCTGTCCGCGTCCCGCGCGCCCACGATGCGGCGAGACAAGCGGCGTGGCGGCGTCTGGCATGGGGGCTCCTCGTCGATGGCGCCTGCGATGTTGCGACCCCGTTCTTAGGTCCAGGGCGGGTTCGGCGAAAGGCGCTCCGGCTGGAGCGGTCAGGGCCGCGAGGAGGTCACTGGACCAATCAGACTTCCGATATTGGGCCAGTCGAAGGCGATCTCATGCTGGCCCTGGCCCCAGCCGCGCAGGGCCCTGCGCTCGCCTGCAAGTCCGCCGAGCCGTTCATAGAACCCCCGCGCCCGGTGATTGCCTTCCAGCATCCACAGCCGCAGGGCGCGGGCGCCACGACTGGCCTGCAGCCGCGCCTGGGTGGAGAGCAGGGCTCTCCCGAGGCCCTGTCCCTGGGCCTCTCGCACCAGATAAAGCGTCGAGACCAGCGCCGATCCGCCCTGTGTATCCGCCGCGCAGTATCCCAAAATCCCCTTTGGACCTTCAACGCACAGGACCGTCTCCTTTGGGCGCTCGGAGGTGAGAATGGCGCGCCAGCGCCTGGCGTGCAGGGGGACGCTCATCCGGTCCAGCAGGAGAGCCGGCAACAGGCCGGCATAGGTTTCCCGCCAGGCCCGCACATGCACCTCCGCCAGGGCCAAGGCGTCGCCGGGGCCGGGGGGCAGGATGTGGCATTCGGGAGGATGCTCCATGGGCCGAGCCTGTCCTCAAGGCAGGCTTGCGACAAGCGGTTGTTTGGGCGCGGCCCCGGAATCCAGCGCATTTCTTCGGCCTTCGGTTACGCGCGCCGATGAGTGGTTTGCCGGAATCGGCCGCCGGGCTAGCTTCCAGGGTCCCGATGAACGCTCCCTTGCCCCCAGGCCCAGACGCCACCCCAGACGCCACCCCCGACGCCGCCCCGAAGGCTGTTCCGAACGCCGTTCCGGACGCCAGGGGCGCCTCGCCGGTCATGGCGCAGTTTTTCGCCGCCAAGGCGCAGGCCCCAGACGCCCTGGTGTTTTTTCGCATGGGCGACTTTTACGAGCTGTTCTTCGAAGATGCGGCCAAGGCGGCCGAGGCCCTGGGCATCGCCCTGACCCATCGTGGCGTGCATGCCGGCCAGCCGATCCCCATGGCGGGCGTGCCGGTCCATGCGGCCGAGGCCTATCTCGCCAAGCTGATCCGCTCGGGCTTCAAGGTCGCGGTATGCGAGCAGATGGAGTCGCCCGCCGCGGCCAAGGCGCGGGGGGGCAAGGCCGTGCTGCGCCGAGACGTGGTGCGGGTGGTGACGCCCGGAACCCTGACCGAAGACAGCCTGCTCGACGCCCGAGGCGCAAATCGCCTGGCCGCCGTGGCCGTGCGGGCCGGCCTTCTGGCGCTCGCCAGCATCGATCTTTCCACCGGCGACGTGGAGTGCTGCTCCGCTCCGCCCCATGAACTTGCGGCCCTGCTGGGCGCCCTGCGCCCGGCGGAGACCCTGGTTCCTGATCGGGTCCTCGCGGACCCGAACCTCGCCGCCGCCCTCGATCTCGCCGGGGGCCTGGTGCAGCCCATGGCCGGCGCCCTGGCCGAGCCGGCGGCGGCCGAGGCGCGGCTCAAGCGGCTCTATGGCGTCGCCACCCTCGACGGGTTTGGCGGGCTTCAGGGGGCCGAAGTCGCCGCGCTCGGCCTCCTGGGGGCTCATATCGAGGCGACCCAGGGCGGACGCACGCCGCTGATCAAGCCGCCGCGTCGCTCCGGCGTCAGCGAGGTCATGCTGATCGATCCGGCCACGCGCGCCAGCCTTGAGATCGAACGGACGCTCGCGGGGGAGCGCCAGGGGACGTTGCTCGCCAGTCTCGACCGCACCGTGACCGGACCCGGCGCCCGCCTGCTGGCGGCGCGGCTGGCCCGGCCGCTCACCGATCCCGACCGGATCAATGACCGTCTCGATGCGGTGGAATGGTGGCTGGAGCGGTCCCGTCCGCGCGCGGCCCTGCGCGAAACCCTGAAGCGGGCGGGCGACATGGCCAGAGCGCTCTCGCGCCTGGCTCTTGGCCGCGGCGGCCCGCGAGACCTCGACGTCCTGCGCCACGGCCTTGGGGTCGCCGACGCCCTCGCCGGGCGGTTGGCCGCGCCGGAGTCCCCCCTCCAGTCCATTCCCTCGGCGATCGCCGACGCGGTCGCGGCGCTGGCCCTGGGGCCGGAGCTGCGCGCGCTCCACGACAGCCTGGCGGCCGGGCTGGTGGAGGAGACGCCGGTCCTCGCCCGGGACGGGGGGTTTGTCGCGGAGGGGTTCTCAGAGCGCCTGGACGAGGCGCGTGCGCTTCGTGACGACAGCCGCAAGGTCGCCGCGGCCCTGGAGGCGCGCCTTTCGGCCGAAAGCGGGACGCCGCTTCGCATCCGGCACAACGGCGTGCTGGGATACTTCCTGGAGACCAGCGCCAAGCAGGCCGAACCCCTGTTGCGGCCGCCGCTCTCGGGACAGTTCATCCATCGCCAGACCCTGGCCAATCTGATGCGGTTCACCACGACCGAACTGATCGACCTCGACGCCCGTATCGCCCGCGCGGGGGACGTGGCCCTGGCCCTGGAGCTGGAGACATTCGAGGCTTGGCGGCGCCAGGCGCTGGACCAGGCTTCCGCCATTCTCGCCGCCGCCGACGCCCTGGCGGCACTCGACGCTGAGGCCGCCCTGGCGGAGTGGGCGGCGGAGGTCGGCGCCGTGCGGCCGGTGGTCGACCGTTCGCGCGTCTTCGAAGTCGAGGGCGGGCGCCATCCTGTCGTCGAGGCGTCGGTCCGCGCCGCCGGCGAGGCCTACACGGCCAATCCCTGCGCTCTGGACGCCGACGGCGAGGCGCATCCGCGCCTGCTGATCGTCACCGGCCCGAACATGGCCGGCAAGTCGACCTTTCTGAGACAAAACGCGCTCCTCGCCCTGCTTGCCCAGGCGGGCGCCTTTGTTCCGGCGCAACGTCTGCGTCTGGGGGTGGTGGATCGCCTGTTCAGCCGCGTCGGGGCGGGCGACGATTTGGCGCGGGGGCGCTCGACCTTCATGGCCGAGATGGTTGAGACCGCCGCGATCCTTAACGCCGCCACGCCCAGCTCCCTGGTGATCCTCGATGAGATTGGCCGCGGCACGGCCACCTGGGATGGCCTGGCCATCGCCTGGGCCTGCGTCGAGGCGCTGCATGAGACCAATCGCTGCCGCGCCCTGTTCGCCACCCACTATCACGAACTGGCTCAGCTTTCGGACCGACTGGGCGCCGTGGCCAACGTCTCGCTCAGGGCCAAGGAGTGGAACGGCGAACTGATCTTCCTGCACGAGGTGGGCGATGGGCCCGCCGATCGCTCCTACGGCGTGCAGGTGGCCAAGCTGGCCGGGGTCCCGGGCCCGGTGGTAGCTCGGGCGCGCGAGGTCCTGGCGCGTCTGGAGCGCGAGGCGAGCCAGCATGGCGGCCTGGAGGCGTTGCCGCTGTTCGCCTTGGCCGAGGCGCCGAGCCCGGCTCCGCGCGGCCCCTCACCGGTCGAGCAGGCCCTGGCCGGGCTCGATCTCGACGGCATGAGTGCGCGCGAGGCGCTCGAAGCCCTGTATCGTCTGAAAGACCTGCTGGCCTGACCCCTCAGGGTCTTACGCCGATGGACTGGAAAACTTCATCGACATGGCTGTCGGCGAGCCGGGCCTCGGCCAGATCGGCCTGACCCTTGTCCGTCTTGCCCTCCCGCAGATAGGCAACGCCCCGGCCATAAAGCGAATAGGCGGCGCCAGGGCGCAGCCGAAGCGCCGTATCGTATTGCGCGATGGCGTTGTCATAGTCCCCGGTCCGGAGGAGGAAGAGGCCCATCTCGTTGTGGGCGACGTGCGAATTGGGCGTCAGGTCCAGCGCGCTTTCGTAGTCAGCCCTTGCTTCCGCCATCCGGTCTTGAAGACTGAGCGACCAGGCCCGGTTGATGAGGGTGGCGGCCCGCGTCTCCGCACTGAGGCTCCCCGAGCCCAGGATGCGCGTGCAGGCCTCGACGCGAATCCGAGGCGAAATCCCGCCTGGGGTGTTGGCGCATTTCGCCAGGTCGTCGGTGGGCGCCCGGTCATCGGTGGGCGTCTGGGCTGCGGCGGCGCCGGCCAAGCACAGGATGGCGAGAAGGGCGAGGCTGGGCGAACGCATGGCGGAGGCAACCTAGACGGACGTGTCGGCGACGCAAGCCGGGCCCCCGACCGCCGGCTCCGCGGCCCCCAGCTTTTCGAGGAGCGCCTGGCGTAAGGCCTCAAGCGGCTCGTCCCAGCGCCCGAAGCTTTGCTGTCGGAACAGCCGTGCGGTGGGATACCAGTCGCTATCCGTTCGCTCGAGACGCCACACCCAGTGCGGATTGACGTCGAGCGGAACCCACAGGGGGCAACCCAGGGCGCCCGCGAGATGGGCGGTCGAGGTGCAGATCGAGACCACAAGGTCCAGCGAGGTCATGATGGCGGCGGTGTCTTCGTAGCTTTGGATGTCCGGCGTCAGATCTTCGATCGGGAAGCCCGCGTCCCGCGCCTTGGCGACGTCCGCCCCGCCGCCGAACTGCAAGGAATAGAACCGCACGCCGTCTATCCCTGAGAACGCGCGCACATAGGCTTCGAGCGTGAGGCTGCGAAAGGGGTTGCGTCCCTGTTCAGAGCTGCCGCTCCAGACGAGGCCGACCTTGAGATCAGGCGCCGCCGACAAACGCGCCCGCCATTGCGCCGCTCTTCGCGGCTCGGCCAAGAGATAGGGAGCGGTAGGGATCGAGGTCGCATCGATGTTGAGCAGCCGGGCTGAGCTCAGGAGCCCAAACTCGAAATCATAGGGCGGAAGGACCTCGAGCCCGCCGGTCACATACTGATCGACGTGGCTCCCGAGGCTGCGGGACATGAGGTCTTCGAACTGAGGGTAGGAATTCCAGACGATCCGTCCCCCCTGGGCGTGAACCAGGGCGGCGACCTGCGGGATGAAACGGCAGAACTGAATCACATCGCCGTTGCCCTCTTCTCCCCAGACCAGAAGGGTCTTGCCCTGCAAGGGTTCGCCGGCCCAGGCCGGAGCCTTGAAGACCGGGCGCTCCGCGCGCTTCTTGGCGTTGATCCACCAGCGAGCCTCATAGCCCTCCCAACCTGCGGCAAAGCGCCCGGTCAGAAGGGAGAGCAGCCCCAGATTGAGCCTGTAGATGGCTTCGTCCGGCGCCAGGGCGAGCGCTTTTTCGAAACAGGCCAACGCTTCGTCGAACCGCTTGGCCTCCTTCAACGCCTGCGCCCAGTTGTTCCAGGATATGGGCGTGTCCGGGGCAAGCGCGACGCCCTTCTCGCCCGCCGCGAGCGCGCCCTCGAGATCGAACAGCCGGAGCCGCTCTGTCGCCAGATTGGTCCAGGCCTCATGGCTGTCCGGGTTCAGGCGGGCCGCCGTCTCCAGCAACGGCACGATGTCCGTTGCAGGCGCCTCCAGGCCCATCAGAGCCGCGGCGATATTGTTGTGGGCGAAGGGATAGTCGGCGTCGAGGTCGAGCGTTCTGCGAAGGACGGGAAGGGCCTCGGCGTTCCGGCCGCTCAGTTGCAGCGCGCTCCCCAGCCTGAACGTGGCGTCTGGGGAGTCGGGCTCGAGGTCGCGGAGCGCCTCGGCAATGCGGACGGCGTCCGGGCCGCGGCCGAGATTGACCGCCTCGCGCACGATATTGCTCAGGTTCTTGGGGTCGAGCGGATAGAGGACCTCCGCGGCCTCGAGCCAGATCTTTCGATGGCTGGCCTTGCCTCGCCGCTGCGCCTGGGCCGCCCGCTCTAGATAGAACAGGAAGGGCTCCAGCCGGGATTCGACCCAGATCTTGTGAACGTCCATGTCGGTCCAGGTCAGACGGGGTCGCGCGTTCCGGGCGGCGAGAGGCCCGCAGCATGGCGAGCGCGCGGGATCGGCGCAAGCGGCCGCGGTTGACGTCGCACGTCGCCGTGCGAAAAGGCGAGCAGCGATCTGTCACGACGTTTTTTGTCGCGCCGCGCCGTCTCCAAGAGGGTCCATGCGGGTCGGAATCTCGATCATTACCCGAAGCGGCCAGCACCTTTGGGAGAACGGCCTTGGCCAGAACATCTTCTTTCTGGCGCGGCTTCTCGCCGGAACGCCGGGGATCGAAAGCGTCTTTCTGCTGAACTGCGGCGATCAGCCACAGGTCGCTCCGCAGGCCCTGGCCGAGCAGGATGTCTTCCCCCTCATCTCGCCGCGCGACGCCACCGACCTCATCGACGTCGTCATCGAAATGGGCGGGGTCGTCGACCTGGAATGGAGCCAGAGATTCAGGGCGCTGGGCAAGAAGACGGTCTTTCTCGCCGCCGGCCAGCCCTATGTCAGCCTGATCGAGCCCAATGTCTTTGGTCCCGGCGGCTTCAGTGCGCCGCCAGACCGGTTTGACGAGGTCTGGCTCCTGCCCAAGGACGCCCGGTTCCTGCCGATGATGCGGACGCTGCATCGCTGTGAGGCCTTTGTCGTGCCGTTCTGCTGGAGCCCGGTGTTTCTCGAAGAGAGCATCGCCCGGGCCAGGGCCGATGGCCTGGTGTTCGGCTTTGCCCCCCCCAAGGGACAGACGGGCCTTCGCGCCGCGATCTTCGAGCCCAACATCTCGGTGGTGAAGACCGCGCCGATCGCCATGCTGATCTGCGACCTCGCCTATCGCCAATCCCCCGACGCCATCGCCCGGCTCCTGCCCTTGAACACGGCGCACATGGTCGAGCACACGACCTTCAACTACATGGCCAATGCCCTGGACATCGTGAAGGCCGGCAAGGCGTTGTTCCTGGCGCGTGAGGAGTTCGCCCCCTTCATGGCCCAGCACGCCGACCTTGTGGTGTCGCACCAGTGGGGCAACGATCAGAACTATGTCTATCTGGACGCCCTGCACGGCGGCTACCCGGTGGTGCACAACTCCGCCTGGCTGGGGGACCTCGGCTATTACTATCCCGACTTCGACATCGCGCGGGGCGCCGCCCAGGCCCTTCGTGCGGTGCGCGAGCATGTCGATGGCCTCGAGGGCTATCGCGCCCGGGCCAAGGCGTTCATCGCCAGCCTCGCGCCCGAGGCCCGCGCCAATCAGGAAGGCTATATGCGCCGCCTGCTGCATCTGACGTCCGGCGGCCGAAGGACGCGGCCATGAAGACGCCCCGTCAGCTCAAGGTCGGCGTGACGCTGTTCCTGAGGGGAGGGCCGCAATCCATCTGGGAGAACGGCATCTTCCAGAACTGCTTTTTCCTGATCAACCTGCTGCAGGCCTCGCCCGTGGTGGAGGCGGCCTTTCTGGTCAATGGCGGTGACGGCAAGCCGGAAGACGCGGGGGATTTTCTGACCCTCGCGCCCGCGCCCGTGATCGATATGACGACCGCGCGCGAGACGCTGGATGTGATCATCGAGCTCAGCGCCCAGCTTAACCCGGACTGGGCGCGGGACTTCCGCGGCCGGGGCGGCCGGGTGGTCGGCATGCGCGTGGCCAACGACTACGTGATCGATATCGAGCGCATGATCTTCAACCTGCCCAATGGCCTTCTCGCCTCGGGCACGCCCTATGACGTGATCTGGACCCTGCCTGCGTTCGAGCACTCCTGCCGGAGCTATTACGAGACGCTGATGCGCGCGCCGGTGCGGGCCATGCAGCACCTCTGGAGCCCGGTCCTGATCGAGCGCTCGGCGGAACTGGCCGGGGGCGAGGCCTTCGCCTATCGGCCCGGGCGCAAACGCTGGCGCCTGGCGATCATCGAGCCAAACATCTGCATGGTAAAGACCGGCCACCTGCCGATGCTGGCGTGCGATGCCGCCTATCGCGCGCAGCCCGACGCCTTCGAGGTTCTGCGCGTCTACAACACCCTGACGCTCAAGGAGCGCGCCGACTTTGTCGCCCTGGCTCGGAGCCTGGACATGGTGCGTCACGGCGTGGCCAGCTTCGAGGGGCGCTACCCCCTTTATGAAGTGCTGACCCGGGAGGCTGAAGCCATTGTCAGCCATAGCTGGGAGAACGAGCAGAACTACGTCTATTACGAGGCTCTGCACGGCGGATATCCGCTGATCCACAATTCGCGATATCTGGGCGACTGCGGCTACGCCTATGCGACCTTCGATCCCGAGGCCGGGGGGCTGGCCCTGCGCCAGGCCTTCGCCCAGCACGACCTCGCCCTGGACGACTATCGCCGCCGCGCGCGGGCGTTTCTCACCACGCTGGACCCGGTCAATCCGGTGAATGTCGAGGCCTACGGACGCGCCTTGACCGACCTTTTCACCACCCCCTGATGAGCGACCCCACGCCCCACAGCGGTGAGCCCCGGCGGCTTCGGATCGGCGTCACCATCGGCCTCTTTCGCGAGGACGAGAGCCTGTTCACCAACGGCATCAAGCAAAATGCCCTCTATCTGGCCATGGCCCTGCAGGCGTCTCCGCACGGCCATGTGGTCTCTCTCGTCAACACCACCGCGGTTCCCATCACGCCGGCCCTTCCCTGGGATCTGACGCGCTTCCCGACCCGCACCTTCGCCGAGGTCAAGGATGACCTCGATGTCCTGATCGAGCTGGGCGGCCAGGTAAGCCCCGACCAGACCGCCTATCTTAAATCCCGTGGCTGTCATCTGGTGAGCTACTGTTGCGGGGCCGAGTATATCCAGAACATGGAGGCGATGATCTTTCGCCGTCCTCTATGGAGCGAGCTGTTCGTCAATCCGTTCTATGACGCGCTCTGGCTGGTGCCTCAGGTGGCCGAGACGAGTGCGGGCTATTTCGAGACCTTGCGTCGACGCCCGTCCCGCGCGGTTCCCTTCGTCTGGCACCCTATGGCCCTGGAGGCGCGGGCGGCGGACCTGCCCCATGGGGGCGTCTACAGGCCCCATGACGGCCCTCGTCGCCTTGCCGTGCTGGAGCCCAACGTCGATGTCCTGAAGTTCTGCCTCTACCCCACCTTCATCGCCGAACGCGCGTTCCGCGAGGCCCCCGAAGAGATCGCGTTTTTGCACGTGCTAAGCGCCAAAACCCTGGCCACCGAGAGCCCCGAATTCATTGGGATCATGAGCCAGCTCGACATCGTCAAGGCGGGCAGGGCCAGTTTCATCGACTCCCAGGAGACGCCGACCTTTCTCTCAGCC
>DAIDGR010000109.1 GCA_027452265.1 Caulobacteraceae bacterium | reverse complement strand
GACCGGGCCTCGACACGCGACATGGAGCGGCGCGGCGGTCCCCGCTCTAGCGCAAGCGAGACTGCATAGCCCCGCCAGGAGGCTCAGCCCGGCAATGGCCCCAGGCGCGCGGCGGGACGCCACGGCGCGTCAGCGTTGCAGGATGATGGTCTCGGGCGGCGGGTTGGTGCAGGCCCAGATCAGAGCCGCGACCCAGCCCAGGCCCGACCAGCCTAGGAACAGGTTGAGGATGAAGATCGCCAGGGTCTGGCGATGGCCGCGCGCCGCCGCCACGATCGTGGGCAGGAAATAGGCCGCCGCCGCCAGACTGAGACCGAGGAACAGCAGGTGCATGGTTCAGCAGACTCGCAGACTTGCGACGTTGCGACAAGCGCCAGCGCGATTCGCCGTCTGGCCGCGGTCAAGCTCCGAAGCTCAGGATCTGCGGCATGGTCTCCAGGGCCTTGGGCGGCTCGGGCAGGGGATCGTCCTTCACCCGGCTCACCTTGGTGAAGATCATCAAAGGCCGGCGCGCGGGGCCTGCCGGGAGCGTCGCCGCTGAAACGCCACATGGCGCGGCCGCAAGTCCCGACCTTCGCGGCCGAGACCTCGGCCGACCACGGCGACTCCGGGGTATGGGCCGTCTCGCCGCCGAGATCGAAGCCCCGAACCCGCGCGGCCCGCTCGCCCTCTTGCCGGGCTCGCTCGTCTTTCGGCGGGCGGCCTGCGAAGAGCGCTGACCTTCGGGCGTCTTGCCCATCGACGTTACGCGCCTAGGCGCTATGGTCAGGGAGGGGCGAACCGTCGACCTCGCCGCGCGCGCAAGGAATGGCAATCTCGCATGCCGTTCGGCCCGTGCGCGGGGCTGCGTGACCGCCTTGGGCTTATGGGAGGGCCTCCAATGACGACAGATCACCCGCGCGCTCGCGTGAGGCTGGGCCTTGGCGCCAGCGTCTTATCGCTCGCCCTGGCCGCCGGGGCCGCCTTCGCCCAACCGGCGCCGGCTCCGACCTCCGACCCGGTGACCGCCCCGGCCCCGGCCGTGGACCCGTCCTTGTTTCAGGCCCTGCACTGGCGCGGGATCGGCCCCTATCGCGGCGGCCGGGCCCTGGCGGTGGCCGGCGTCGAGAGCGAGCCGGGCGTCTATTATTTCGGCGCGGCCGCCGGCGGGGTCTGGAAATCCACCGACTCCGGGGCGACGTGGAGCCCGATCTTCGACAAGGCGCCCAACGCCTCGATCGGAGCAATCGCCGTGGCGCCTTCCAACCCCAATATCCTCTATGTCGGCACGGGCGAGGGGGCCCTGCGCGGGGATATCACCTGGGGCGATGGGGTCTGGAAATCCACCGACGCCGGCAAGACCTGGACGCACATCGGCTTGTCGGACACGCGCCAGATCGGCGCCCTGATCGTCGATCCCACCAATCCTGACGTGGTCCTCGTGGCGGCGGAGGGGCACGCCTTTGGTCCCAACGCCGCGCGCGGCGTGTTCCGGACCGCCGACGGCGGCAAGACCTGGACCAAGGTGCTCTATAAGGACGAGAACACCGGGGCCGTGGACGTCACCTTCGACCCGACCAACCCGCGCATTGTGTATGCGGCCCTGTGGCAGGCGCGGCGCCTGCCCTGGAACTTCTCCAGCGGCGGGCCGGGAAGCGGGCTCTATCGCTCAACGGATGGCGGGCTGACCTGGACGCAGCTCACCGGCCATGGCCTGCCGGATGGACTCCTGGGACGGATCGATGTCTCCGTGTCCAAGGCCGATCCCAAGCGCATCTACGCCATGATCGAAGCCGAGGCGGGGGGCCTCTATCGCTCGGACGACGCCGGCCAGACCTGGACGCGGGTCAGCGACGACGGCCGCATTCGCCAGCGGGCCTGGTATTTCTCCAAGATCTACGCCGACCCTAAGGCCGTGGACACCGTCTATGCGCTCAATACGGGGATGCTGAAATCGACGGATGGCGGAAAGACCTGGGGGCTCACCTCGGCGCCGCATGGGGACCACCATGCCTTGTGGATCAACCCCTCCAATCCGCGCGTGCTGATCAACTCCAGCGACGGCGGGGCCAGCGTGACGTTGGACGGCGGCAAGACCTGGTCGAGCGAGAACAATCAGCCGACGGCGCAGTTCTATCACGTGGCCGTGGACGAGCGCTTCCCCTACTGGGTCTATGGCGCGCAGCAGGACAATTCGAACCTCGCTGTGGCCAGCTTCTCCGACGCGGGCGTGATCGGCCCCCGGGACTGGTATCCGGCGGGGGGCGGGGAGAGCGGTTTCGTCGTGCCGGATCCGCGCAATGCGAACATCATTTATAGCGACGCGGAGAACAGCTTCTCCCGCTATTTGAAGTCTCAGGAGCAGGTAGAGACGATCAGCCCCTGGCCGGTGGACAATTCCGGTCATCCGGCCGCCGAGCTGGAGCACCGCTTCAACTGGACCTCGCCGCTTCTGCTCTCGCCGCATGATCCCGACGTCCTGTACGCGGCCTCGGAAGTGGTGTGGCGATCCACCGATCACGGTCAGAGCTGGACGATCATCAGCCCCGACCTGACCCGAAACGACAAGTCCAAGCAGCAGGCCTCCGGCGGGCCGCTGACCAAGGACATCACCAGCGTCGAATACTACGACACCATTTTCACCTTGGCGGAGTCGCCAAGGGTCAAGGGCCTGCTGTGGGCCGGATCGGACGACGGCCTCCTGCACCTGACACGCGATGACGGTGGCCACTGGGCCGACGTGACGCCTAAGGATCTTCCGGCCTGGAGCACGATCAGCATGGTCGAGCCCTCGCCGCATGACGCCGCGAGGGCCTATATCGCGGTGGACCGACACAAGCTTGACGACATCAAGCCTTACGCCTGGAAAACCGCCGATGGGGGCGACCACTGGGCCTCCATCGCCGCCGGCCTTCCGGACGGCGCGGTGGTGCATGCCGTGCGCGAGGATCCCCAGCGCCCTGGCCTCCTTTTCGCGGGGACGGAGCTGGGCGTGTTCGTCTCTTTCGACGATGGCGGCCACTGGCAGTCGCTCAAGCTCGACATGCCCGCCGCGCCCGTGCACGACCTTCTCATCAAGGGCGATGATCTGGTGGTGGCCACCCATGGCCGCGCCTTCTGGGTCCTCACCGACATCACGCCCTTGCGTCAGATCAGGGCGAATACGAGTGAAAGGCCGGTTGTGCTTTACGCGCCGCAGACCGCTCTGCGCCTGCACTATCCCGACCAGGTCGACGCCCGCCCGCCTGTGGGTGAGAATCCGCCCGCCGGGGCCCTGATCGACTACGTCCTGAAGAGCCCGCCCAAGGGCGAAGTGACGCTGGACATCCTGAACGCGGAGGGGGTCTCGGTCCGCCATCTGTCGAGCCTGCGCTCCAGCAAGGAGGAGCAGCCGCCGGAATGGCCGGACCAGATCGTGCCCAATGACAAGCTGCCCGCCAAGGCCGGCATGAACCGGGTGATCTGGGACCTGAGGGTGAACGATCCCACGCAGATCCCAGGGGCCTTCTATTCAGACTCCAAACCGCGCGGCTATCTCGTCCCGCCGGGCCTCTACACGGTCAAGCTGAGCGTGGATGGCGAGACCTTTACCCAGCCCCTGACCGTGGCGGTCGATCCGCGCGCGCCCGACGCGGGTCCAGCCATCGCCGCCAAGACCGCGCTGGCGGTGAAGGTCTGGGCGGATATCGACGCCCTGCACAAGGCGGTGAACGCGATCCGCGCCGCGCGCGCCGAACTCGCCCGCTCTCCCCATCCCCCCGCAGGTCGCGACGCGCGGCTGGCGGCGATCGAGGAGCAACTCATGCAGGTGAACATGAAGGGGTCCGAGGCGAACCTCGCCTTCCCCGGCATGCTCAACGAGCAATACGCCTCGTTCCAGGGCGCCATCGACGACGCCGACACCCCGCCCACGGCGCCGGAGCTCGCCATGTATGACGACCTGCATCGCCGGCTGGAGGTTCA
>DAIDGR010000108.1 GCA_027452265.1 Caulobacteraceae bacterium | reverse complement strand
ACGTGAGGAGGCCCGGACCCGGGCCCTGGCCGCACTAGACTTCATCTCGAACCATTATTCCGCGCAGGCCCTCAAGACGCTGTTTGCCGAGGTGTCCTTCCCGCCGGCCCCCGCTGGACCTGCAAGCTAGATCGGAGATCTGCTTTACCGCTATGATCGCTCAGTTGCAGGTAAGATGGCGTGTCGCCTTCCGGGAGGCGTGGTGGGCGCCGGCATGAGACGGCGGCCGCCTGTTCGGCGCCGCGTCTGAGGCGGCCGATGTTCGATCAGTGCGTCATCCTGCTGGGCGGCCTTGGAACGCGTCTGGGCGCGCTGACCCGGACGACGCCCAAGCCGCTGCTGCCGGTCGCCGGCCGGCCCTTCGTCGAGATCCTCATCGGCGAGGCCGTGCGCCGCGGGTTCACCGACATCCTGCTCCTGGCCGGTCATCAGGCGGGCGCGGTCGAGGCCTTCGCCGAAGCCTTGTCCCGTACCCTGCCCACCGGCGTGCGCCTGAGTGTCTCGATCGAACCCGAGCCCTTGGGAACGGGCGGGGCGGTGACCTTTGCGCGCCCGCGCCTCGCCCCGCGATTCCTCCTGATGAACGGCGATACCTGGTTCGACTTCAACTGGCTGGATCTGGATCGCGCGGCCGGCGCGCGAACCTTCTGGATGGCGGCGCGCCCGGTGAGCCTCGCGGATCGCTATGAAACCCTCGCCCTGGCGGCCGACGGGGCGGTGGAGGCGATCCTCCCGCGCGGCGCGTCGATAGAGGGGCATGGCCTGATCAATGGCGGCGTCTATGGCCTCAGCCGGTCAGACCTCGACGCCTTTTCCGGCCGCTTTTCGCTGGAGGGCGAGGCGTTGCCCGCCCTGGCGCGGGAGGGCCGTCTCGGCGCCCGGGTCCATGACGGCTACTTCATCGATATCGGCGTTCCCAAGACCTATGAGCGGGTTCAGACCGAGGGGCCACGCCGACTGCGCCGGCCGGCCCTGTTCCTCGACCGGGACGGCGTGCTCAACGAGGATCACGGCTATGTCCACGAGGTATCGCGGTTTTCGTGGCGGCGGGGCGCGCGCGAAACCGTGCGCCGGGCGAACGATCTGGGCCTGTATGTCTTCGTCGTGACCAATCAGGCGGGCGTGGCGCGGGGCTATTACGGCGAGGCCGATGTGGCGGCCCTGCATGACTGGATGGCCGGGGAGCTGCGCGCCCAGGGCGCCTGGATCGACGACTGGCGCTATTGTCCCTACCACCCCGAGGCGTCGGTCGAGGCCTATCGGCAGGTCCATCCCTGGCGCAAGCCCGCGCCCGGCATGCTGCTCGATCTCATGGCGCGCTGGCCGGTGGATGCGGCGCACAGCCTGATGGTCGGAGATCAGGAGACCGACCTGGCGGCGGCGGCGGCGGCGGGCGTGCCCGCGATCAAGGTCGGCCAGGGAAGCGTTGGCGAGGGCGACCTGCTGGCGGAGGTGGGGCCGCTCCTGGACGCCATGGCCGGCATCCTCGCGCGGGACACGGCGGCGGAGCCCTGAGCGCCGCTTCAGGTCCGGGCCGCCATGTGCAGGTCGACGGCGATATCCACCCGGGCCGCCCGCAGGGCCGGGAGAATGTCCTCCGGCCTGTCCACCTGGGCGACGCAGGCGCGCAGCTCCGTCGGCGAGAGGCTGTGGGCGATGAAGCGTTCGAACTGATCGAACAAGGGGGCCCAGAAGCCATCGGGGCTGAGAAACACGATCGGTTTGGCGTGAAGGCCCAGCCGGCGCCAGGAGAGGATCTCGATCGCCTCCTCAAGGGTGCCGATGGCCCCGGGCAGGACGGCAAACCCGTCCGACTCCTCGAACATGCGCTGCTTGCGCGCATGCATCGTCGCGACGACCTCGGTCTCGATGCCGGCGACGGGGTTTTCGCGTCCGGTCAGGAAGTCGGGAATCACCCCCAGGACCGACCCGCCGGACTCGAAGGCGGCCCGCGCGCAGGCGCCCATCAGTCCGACTCCGCCGCCGCCATAGACGAGGCGGACCTTTTCCCGCGCCAGGATCCGGCCGAGGGCCGCGGCGGCGTCGAGCCAGGCCCTGGGCGCGGCGTTGGAGGAGCCGCAGAACACGCCCACCGAGCCGATCGCTGACTGGATTATCGACATTGGCCTTTCGCCCCTCCAAATAGAAGGTCTGTCCCGGCGCCGCGCGCCGTCCGCTCCGTCCCGCGAATCTGGGAGTCGTCCATTCGCTTCGCCCTATTAGAGCCCGCCCGGGCGCGCGTCGCGTCCCGTTGGAGCCGTCAAGGCGGGTCGCCACGCGTCCATGGGCCCCAAGGCAAAGCACAATTCAACGCGTTCGCCGATCCCTCAACAGGGCAGGGGGCCCTGGCGTCGCCAGGCCGTCACGCGGCGCTCGTCCTCGCCGCGACATTGGTCGGCCTGGCCGCCTGTCATCGTCCGGTCGCGGGGCCGCCGGAGACGCCGGCGCACCCCGCCGCCGCCCGGGGCGAGGCCGCCTATCGCCATCCGCCAAGCCCGCGTCAGGCCGTGTTTGAGCCAAACGGACGGGTGCGGATTGAAGGGGACGCCGACCCCGGCGCCCAGGTCCGCCTGGCGGCGCCGCATGGGGGCCAGATCCTGACCGTGGCCGACCGCGACGGACGCTGGCGCCTTGTGCTGCCGCAGGGCCGGGCCGTGCGTATCTTTGGGCTGGCCATGATCGAGGACGGGCGGGTGGTCCAGTCCGAGGGGTATCTTGCGATCGCGCCGGGGATGGCGGTGCAACTGCGCGGCGGCGACGCCGCACGGGTCCTGTCTCCGACGCCTGGCCCCCTGGCCATCCAGTCCGTGGATTTCGACCGCAAGGGCGCCGCGGTGGTGGGAGGCCACGCGACCCCCGGGGCGGAGGTCGCCCTGAGCCTGGATGGCGGCGCGGTGGGTCACGTCCAGGCCGGTCCGCACGGCGGCTTCGCGTTCGATCTGGGCGAGCCTCTGACGCCAGGGTCCCATCGCCTCGCCGTGACCTCCGATGGCCGCGCCGCTGACGTGGTGGCCGACGCCACCTTCGCCGCGCCTCCGCCGACTCAGCCCGTGGCGGGAGGCGCCATGCCCGGCGGCTGGCGAATCGCCTGGACCCCTCCCGGCGGCGGCGTTCAGACCACCCTGATTTTTTCCGGGACCGGCGCGCGGTGAGCCCGCGCTTCGCCCGCGCGCCGGAACGGCCAGGCGCCCTGGCCGCGGAGGGGCCGCCGCCGCCCCGGACCGGGGCGGGCCGCGCGCTGGTCGATCTGGTGGCCTTGATCGCCAGATCAAAGGCCTCGGGCCTGAAGACTCGCCTTGGCCTGGCCCTGGCCCTGGTGCTGGTCGGCAAGGCGGCCGGGGTTCTGGGTCCGCTCCTGATCTCGCGCGCCATCGACCAGCTGTCCCGGGCGACGGGACATGGGCATCTGGCCCCGATCCTGTCGGCGCAGACCGCCCTGATCCTGTTTTCAGGTCTCGCCGCCGGCTTTGTCGCGCTGCGCGCCCTGGCCGCCGTCACGCCCTATGTCCGGGACGTCATCTTCACGCCGGTCTCTCAGCAGGCGGTGGCGCGCGCGGCGGCGGAGACCTTCGGCCACGCCTTGGGCCTGTCCCTGGCCTTTCATCAGACGCGTCAGACCGGGGCGCTTTTCCGGACCATTGATCGCGGCGCCCGGGCGATGGACTTCCTCCTGCGCAGCGTGGTGTTCAATCTGGGCCCCTCGGCTGTGGAGCTGGTCATGGCGGCCTGGGTGCTGGCGGGCCGGTTCGACTGGCGGCTGGCGGCCGTGGCGGTGGTC
Source organism: Caulobacteraceae bacterium (assembly GCA_027452265.1). Lineage (GTDB taxonomy): Bacteria > Pseudomonadota > Alphaproteobacteria > Caulobacterales > Caulobacteraceae > Acaudatibacter. The sequence continues at coordinate 1,269 of DAIDGR010000108.1, read as the reverse complement.
ACCACGGTCTTCTACGTGGTCTTCAGCTTCGCCATCACCGACTGGCGGCTCGGCCATCGCCGGGACCTGAATGCGGCCGACACCCGCGCCGCCGGCCTGGCCGTCGACGCTTTGATGAACCACGAGACGATCAAGGCCTTCGGAGCCGAGGGCCGGGCGACCGAGGCCTATGGTCAGGCGATGCACGACTATGCGCGTGCGGCGGTTCGGGCCAACGCCTCGCTGCAGCTTCTCAACGGGGTGCAGGCGGGCGTGCTCAATCTGGGCCTCCTGCTGACCGTTCTGATCGCGGGATCGGAGGTCCTGGCCGGCCGCATGACGCTGGGCGGGATCACCGCCTGCATCCTGATCCTGCAGCAGGTCTATGCCCCGCTCTTCACCCTCGGCACGAACTATCGCGAGATCCGCCAGGGCTTCATCGACATGGAGGCCATGCTGGCCCTGCGCGCGACGCCCCCGGAGATCATCGCTCCGGTCCATCCGCGCCCTCTGCCGCCGGCCCAGGGGCCAGGCGCAACCCTCGCCTTCGAGCATGTCGCCTTTCGACATCCAGGCCGCAGCGGCGGTCTGGAGGGGGTGAGCTTCGACGTCGCGGCGGGCGCGACCACCGCCCTGGTGGGGCCCTCGGGCGGGGGCAAGACCACCCTCGTCCGACTCGCCCTGAGACTGATCGACCCTCAGGCCGGCGCCGTCCGCCTCGACGGAGTGGATCTGCGCGACCTGGACCCGGCCGAACTGAGGCGCAATCTCGCCCTCGTGCCGCAGGACGTGGCCCTGTTCAACGACACCCTCTACGCCAACATCGCCTTTGGCGCGCCCGGCGCCTCCAAGGACGAGGTCTGGGCCGCCGCCGAGGCCGCGGAGCTGCTGGACTTCATCGACGGTCTTCCGCTCGGCATGGAGACGCTGGTGGGCGAGCGAGGCCTGAAGCTCTCCGGCGGCGAGCGCCAGCGGGTCGGCATCGCCCGCGCCCTGATCGCCCGGCCCAGGCTGCTGTTGCTGGACGAGGCGACCAGCGCTCTGGACGGCCCCACCGAGGCGGCGATCCAGGAGACCCTTCGCAAGGCGCGGCGGGGGCGCACCACCCTGGTGGTCGCGCATCGGCTTTCGACCATCATGGACGCCGACCAGATCCTGGTGGTGCGGCGTGGCCGCATCGTCGAGCGGGGCAGGCACGACGAGCTGCTGGCCGCCCGGGCCGAATACGCTGCGCTCTGGCGCCGCCAGACCCGCGCCGACCTTTCCGGCCCCTCCCAACCTGTCGCCGAG
>DAIDGR010000107.1 GCA_027452265.1 Caulobacteraceae bacterium | reverse complement strand
GACCGCCGTGAACTTCACCGCGGTCGAGACCGCTGATACGGGTAAAGCGCCGCGCGGGCGACGAGGAGGGACCGTGGACATCCATAAGCCGAAGCCCGTCCACAGTTTGCGAGAGTTTCTCTCCGAGATCCTGGTTGTGGTGACGGGGATCGCGATCGCGCTTGGCGGCGAGCAGATCATTGAAGCGCTCCACTGGCGCCATGAGGTCCACGTCACCGAGGCCGCCATCGCGTCAGAACTTGGCGATGATCTGCGTTGGGCCCTGCTTGTCCGGCAATACGCCCCTTGCACCAAGGCCTATGTCGATACGCTTGAGGCGGCGATCATCGCGCAGGACACGCCGACGGTGCGCAAGCTGTATGAACTGCGATCCGTCAATGATCCGATCCCCGCCGCGCCCTGGTCCTACGGGACTTACAACGCCGCGCTCAGCAGCCAGGTCGCCGACCATCTGCCAGAGGGGCTCCTGGCGGCCTATTCGCGGGAATTCACCTGGGCGCCGATGCAGGTGCAGTATCAGTTCGAGATGTTCAACAAGCTCTCAGGCGCCCTGACCGCCAGACTTGGCCTTCCCCGAACCCCTGAAGTCCTCGACCGTCAACTGGCGTTGATCGAGACGCTGAGGGCCGACGAGAACGGCAGGCTCGCCATCTCCGAAGCCATGTTGACCTATGGCCGCGATAAACTCGCGATGACTCCGTCCAACCCGGCCGCGATCGGTTCAAACGCGGCCCTGGCGCAGGACTGCCAAGCCCGGCTCCACGCCATTGCGGCGACGGCGAAGCCCTGAGGGGCCGCCGGCTGAAACGGTGAGCAAAGAGGAGCGCCGCTTGAGGCGCCTCACGAGGCCTGGAAAAGGCGACGATCAGCCGCGCGCTCAGGCGCCGCCCGGCGCGAAGGCCTTGCCCGAGGTGAGGGCCGTCTTGGCGGCCAGGGCCGCCTTGGCCGCCTCGTACTCCTCCGCCAGACGCGCCACGCGAACCGCCACCGGCTCGATCGCCGTCACCGCGCCGATGCCCTGGCCGCAGCCCCAGATGTCGCGCCAGGCCTTGGCCTTCTGATTGCCGCCAGAGCCGAAGTTCATCTTCGAGGGGTCGGCGGTGGGCAGGTTGTCCGGGTCGAGGCCGGCCCGCTCGATGCTCGGTCGCAGATAGTTGCCGTGAACCCCGGTGAAGAGGTTGGTGTAGACGATGTCCTCGCCCCCGCTCTCGACGATCATCTCCTTGTAGCCGGGGACGGCGTTGGCCTCCTCCGTGGCGATGAAGGCCGAGCCGATATAGGCAAGGTCCGCCCCCATGGCCTGGGCGCCGAGAATCGCCGCGCCGTGGGCGATGGCGCCGGAGAGGGCGATCGGGCCTTCGAACCAGGTGCGCAGCTCCTGCACCAGGGCGAAGGGCGAGAGACGTCCAGCATGGCCCCCGGCCCCCGCCGCCACGGGAATGAGGCCGTCAGCCCCCTTCTCGACCGCCTTGCGCGCGAAGGCCGCGTTGATCACGTCGTGCAGCACCACCCCGCCCCAGCCGTGCACCGCGTCGTTCACATCCGTGCGCGCGCCAAGCGAGGTGATGACCACCGGGACCTTGTATTTGGCGCACATCTCCACGTCGGCTTCGAGCCGGTCATTGGTCTTGTGGACGATCTGATTGACCGCGAAGGGCGCGGACGGAGCCTCGGGATGGGCGCGGTCCCAGGCGGCCAGCTCCTCGGTGATCCGGGCCAGCCACTCGTCAAGTTGCGACAGGGGGCGGGCGTTGAGCGAGGGGAAAGAGCCGACAATGCCCGCCTTGCACTGTGCGATGACCAGATCCGGGCCAGAGACGATGAACAGCGGAGAGGCGATCACCGGCAGGCGGAGGCGGTCGCGCAGGATGGGCGGCAGGGCCACGGGCAGTCTCCCTCAAGGACGGATGCGTCATATCTGGCGTCAACGTCCTAGCGCCCCGCGCGCGCGTGGCAAGCGCGACGCTGCGTCAGGTTCAATTCAGGGAAGACCGATCGGCTGGCGCGTTGCGTTTGGACGGAACCAACCCGGCGCGTCGCAACGCGCTCGAGGACTCCAAGACCGAGCACGATTCAGCGCCTTCGCTGACCCCGCGAAAACGCATCGTGCTCTGGGGGCGGGACGCCGGTCCGCGCCCGATACACACCGCCCCGTTCAAACCGCCCCGTTCACACGGCCCTGAGCTTGGGCGGGACGGGCAAGGCCGAGCGCGTACGGGCGGGGTTCAGGCTCTGGCTGGCGACGCGGTTCCG
>DAIDGR010000106.1 GCA_027452265.1 Caulobacteraceae bacterium | reverse complement strand
GGCCAAGGTCACCGCCCTCACCGACGAAGCCAAGGCCTCGCAGACCGCGCTGGACCGTACGATCAAGACCACCAACGCGCGCATATCCGACCTTGAGGCGGACCGCGCCCGCGAACTGGAGCGGGCCGAGGCGCGCACGCGGCAGTCGGCGGAGCTGGCGGACGCCCTGTCCGCGGCCATTCTCGAGGCGGATGACCTCGAACGCCATGCCACCGGAGCCCTGCTGAGCGAGGTCTGGCGCCGGATCGCCGGGCGGCGGCGCAAGCGAGGGTAGAGGGCCGTTTCATTCAATACGGAGGCCGGGCGCCCCGTGGGCTTAAGCGCCGTGCGGCCGCGTTGAGCGCCTCGGCGGGCGGGGAATGAAGATGCTGACCCGGGCCTGGTAGTCGCGATAGGCCTCGCCCCGCGAGCGCAGCATGGCGGTCTCCAAAGGGGGCACGCCGCTCAGAAAGCGCACGGTGATGAACATGACCACCGGGGCCACGAGACTGAGCGCACTTTCCAGCCGCGCGGGATTGAGGGCGATCACCGGATAGGCCAGCCAAAGGGCCGCCTCAAAAAAATAGTTTGGATGCCGTGACCACGCCCAAAGCCCGACGTCGCACACCTTGCCGTGGCTCCCGGGCGTGGCCTTGAAGCGACGAAGCTGTCGGTCGGCCAGACTCTCGCCCGCCAGGCAGGCGAGAAAGAGGAGCAGGGCCAGGCCGTCACGGAGGTTCAAGGGGCCGCCCGTCCGCGCCGCCAGGATGATCGAGGGGCTGAGCAGGGCCGCCGCCGGGGCCTGGGGCAGCATCACGCTCCACATCCGCCGGTTGAACGCCTCGCCCCAGTCGCGCCGAAATCCAGCATAGCGCGCGTCCTCCGGCCCCTGCAGGACCCGGGCGCGGATATGCAGGCCCAGACGCAGGGACCAGGCGCCGACCATGGCCGCGACCAGACCCTGGCGGGCCGGAAGCAGGTGATCCCCCGGGATTGGGGCCAGCGCCGCGGCGGCCAGGCACGTCCCCGCGCCGAAGGTCCAGAAGACGTCCGTCCAGCCGCCGTCCCGCGCCGCGCGCTGGACGAACCAGGCGACGGTCATGATCGCCATCATGGCGATGAGCACGGCGAGGAACAGCTCAAAGACGATCACCGGGTGATCTCCCGACCGAAGGCGGCCTCAAACGAAGGACCTCGTCTCATACGCGCTCCGCCCGGCGGCGGTTCACCGGTCGATCTTGGTGGACAGCATGATGGCCGAGGTCGTCCGCTCGACCCCCTCCAAGGCGCCCAGGGCGTCGATCATGGCGTCCATCTCGGCCACCGACGCGGTCGCCACCTCGGCGATCAGGTCGAAGGGTCCGCTGACCGCATGCAGGCGGCGCACCGCGCTCAGCTTGCGGGCGGCCGCGATCACGGCGGCCGAGGCGCGTGGCTGGATGGTCATCAGGATCAGGGCGCGGATGCGGCTGCGCTCGTGCTGGTCGGCCAGACGCACGGTGTAGCCAGCGATGACGCCCTGCCGCTCCAGCCGCTCGATCCGGCTCTGCACCGTGGTGCGCGAAAGGCCGAGCTGCCGCCCAAGCCGCGCCGCGGGCGCTCGCGCGTCGAGCCTCAGGGCCTCGAGCAGCCGCACATCTGTCTCGTCCATTCGCCAAAACACCTCGTCGATATGCCGTAATTGTCTTGTCGATACGTCGGAATGGCAATGGGAATCGACGGGAGGCCGGGCCATTCTTGCGGCAATATCCTTGTCCCCGCCGCGGAGCCCTCCCATGACCCCGATCCTCGTTGTCGGCGCCGGCCATATCGGCCAGGCCATCGCCGCCCTGCTGCAAGGGACCGGCGACTATCAGGTGACCCTGGCCGACCGCGCGGCCGAGGCGCTCGCGGCCTGCCGTGTCCCAGGCGTGGCGACCCTGGCCCTGGATGTCGCGGACCGCGCGGCCCTGGATGCGGCCCTGAAGGGGAAATGGGCGGTCATGAGCGCCGCGCCCTATCATCTGACGGTGAAGATCGCCGAGGCGGCCCGCGCCGCCGGGGTCAACTATCTCGACCTGACCGAGGACGTGGCCTCGACCAAGCGGGTCATGGCGCTGAGCGAGGGGGCGCCGACGGTGATGATCCCGCAGTGCGGCCTGGCGCCGGGCTTCATCTCCATCGTGGCCGCGGACCTCGCCGCCCGCTTCGAGAGCCTGCACGATCTGCGGCTGCGCGTGGGCGCTCTGCCCAAATATCCGTCCAACGCCCTGAACTATAATCTCACCTGGTCCACAGACGGGGTGATCAACGAATATTGCGAGCCGTGCGAGGCCCTGGTGGATGGCGAACTGCGTCAGACCCGGGCCCTGGAGGAGTGCGAGACCTTCGCCCTCGACGGCGTCACCTATGAGGCGTTCAACACCTCCGGTGGTCTCGGCACGCTATGCGAGAGCCTGGCCGGGCGGGTGCGCAATCTGAATTACCGGACCATCCGCTATCCGGGCCATGCCGCGATCATGAAGGCCCTCCTCAACGATCTGCGACTGCGCGAGCGTCGCCACATTCTCAAGGACATCCTGGAAAACGCTCTGCCGGCGACGATGCAGGACGTGGTGATCGTGTTCGTCACCGCGTCGGGCCTGCGCGACGGGGTTTTGGTGCAGGAGACCTACGCCCACCGGGTCTATTCCGGGACGATCGGCGGGGCCCCCGCCAGCGCCATCCAGATCACCACCGCTGGCGCGGCCTGCGCCGTGCTCGACATGCTCCACGCCGGGGCCCTGCCGGCGCGCGGCTTCGTGCGGCAGGAGGAGATCGCCCTGGCCGACTTCCTGGCCAATCGCTTCGGTCGCGTCTACGCCATGGCCGGCGACTCGGACCGGGCCGAGCCCCGGATGGCGGCGGAGTAAGACCATGGCGGATGGAGCGATCGGCGCGCAGGGCGCCCCCGCGGACGAGGCCCGGGCCATCCTGATCCGGCTCGGCGTTCCGGAAGCCGCCTGGACCGGCGGCGCGCGCGCGGTGATCTCGCCGATCACGGGCGAAAAGATCGGCGCCGTGCACGACGCCGCGGAGGACGATGTCGCCGCCGCCATCGCCCGGGCTCAGGCCGCCTATCTCGCCTGGCGCTCGGTTCCTGCGCCGCGCCGGGGCGAACTGGTGCGACGTCTGGGCGAGGCCCTGCGGGAGGCCAAGAGCGATCTTGGCGCCCTCGTCACCCTGGAGGCCGGTAAGACGGTGTCCGAAGGTCAGGGCGAAGTGCAGGAGATGATCGACATCTGCGACTATGCCGTGGGCCTCTCGCGGCAGTTCGCCGGCCTGACCCTTCCCACCGAACGCGCCGCGCATCGCATGAGCGAATCCTGGCGCCCGCTGGGCGTGGTCGGGGTGATCAGCGCCTTCAACTTCCCCGTGGCCGTGTGGTCATGGAACGCGGCGATCGCTCTGGTGTGCGGCGATCCGGTGATCTGGAAGCCGTCGGAAAAGACCCCGCTCACGGCGCTGGCCGTCCAGGCCCTGCTTGATCGCGCGGCCGCGGCCTTCGGCGACGCGCCCGAGGGCCTTTGCCAGACCCTGATCGGCGGCGCCGGGGTGGGTGAGGCGATCGTCCGTGCGCCCCAGGTGCGTCTGGTCTCGGCCACCGGGTCCACGGCCATGGGGGCAAAGGTCGCTCCGATCCTGGCCGCGCGCTTCGCCCGCGCCCTGCTTGAGCTGGGCGGCAACAACGCCGCCATCGTCTGCCCGAGCGCCGATCTGGACCTGACCGTCCGGGCCGCCGCCTTCGCCGCCATGGGGACGGCCGGCCAGCGCTGCACCACCCTTCGGCGTCTGATCGTGCACAGAAGCGTCAAGGACGAACTGCTCTCCCGGCTGACCCGGGCCTACGCCACCGTACCGGTGGGCGATCCGCGCGATCCCTCCAAGCTGGTGGGACCGCTGATCGACGAGGCGGCGTTCGAGGCCATGCAGGCGGCCCTGGCCCAGGCGCGCGCCGAGGGCGGCCATGTGCTGGCCGGGGGCGAGCGGGTCGGAGCGCCGGGCAAGGGGGCCTATGCCCGTCCGGCCCTCGTCGACATGCCCGGCCAGACCGCTGTGGTGGCCCGGGAGACCTTCGCCCCGATCCTCTATGTGCTGACCTACGAGACCCTCGAGGAGGCGATCGCGCTCAACAATGCCGTGAGCCAGGGGCTGTCGTCCTCGATCTTCACCAACGATCTGCGGGAGGCGGAGCTGTTCTGTTCCGAACAGGGTTCGGACTGCGGCATCGCCAACGTCAATATCGGCCCCTCGGGCGCGGAGATCGGCGGCGCGTTCGGCGGCGAGAAGGAGACCGGCGGCGGCCGCGAGGCGGGCTCGGATTCCTGGAAGGTCTATATGCGCCGGGCCACCAATACGGTGAACTACGGCCGCGATCTGCCCCTGGCCCAAGGCGTGCGCTTCGACATCTGACGGGCGCTCGCGCGGCGCCTTCCCCCGGCGCCGATCGAGGGCTTAACTTCTATACGTGAGCGATGAGAGTTCCCTGAGCGAGGCCGACGACCTGGCTGTCCGCGCCGAGACCCTTTGGCGCGCCAGCGCGTTCGCTCAGGCCCTGGCTTGCCTGGAGCCCCTGATCGCGGCGGATCCGCGGGTGCGCCGCGCACGCTATCTGGTCCTGGACGCCTGCGCCCACCTGGGGCTTTCGACGACCGGCGTACGCCTGGTCCGGCGCATCGCGGCGGCGGCGCCCCCCGCGGAGCGCGCCCAGATCCTTTCCGAGGCGGTGCGTGTCCTTGGACCTCGGATCGGGCTCGATCCGGGCCCTCACGACGCCTGCGCCAATGTCGAGGGGCGACGCACCCGCGCGGTGCATCTCGCCGCCGAGCGGGCAGCGACCCAGGGCATGGCGGCGGGCGTCGACGCCTTGCACGAGGCCTTCACCACCCCCGACTTTTATCTGGACCTCTTCGGGGACGACCCCGACTGGCCTCTGGCCGACTACTGGCGCCGCGGCCAGCCCTTGCCTGGGCGCCTGATCGTGCGCGGACGCGGTGGGGCGGGCGACACCCTGCAATGGCTACGCTATCTGAGGCCGCTTCTGGCCGCTGGGGTCAGGCTGACGGCGCTGGATGACCGCGTCGATCGCATCGCCCTTGATCCGAACACGGATGATCGCGCCCGCGCGGCCGTCCTTGACGCATTCGGGGCCCCCGAGCCCGGTCGTCAGATGTGGACCGAACCCTTCGCCCTGCTCACCGCGCTGTTTCCGGTTCTGGGCTATTTCGCCTCCACGTCCGGCTATCTGCGGGCCGAGCCGACGGCGCGGACCCGGGAGCTTGCCCGCCAGATCGCGTCCGCCAGCGCGGGCGCACGGCGGGTGGGTATCGTCTGGTCGAACAATGAGAGTGAGCTCTTCGCCGCGCGCAGCGCGACCCTGGCCCAGATCATTCCCCTCCTGGTCGCGCCGAATGTGCATTGGGTGGTGGCGCAGCGCGGACCTCAGAGACAGGCCCTGTTGGACCTCGGCCTCGGCGCGGCGATGACCGTTCTGCCGGACGACCTGGCCCTGCATGAGACCGGAGCGGTTCTGGCCGGTCTCGACGCGATGATCAGCAACGATACGGCCACAGCTCATCTGGCCGCCGCCCAGGGCGTTCCCACCTGGACCATGCTGCCCGAGCCCGCCGACTGGCGCTGGGAATCCGATCCCGATCGCACGGTCTGGTACCCCTGCATGCGGCTCGTCCGGCAGAGCGTGTTGGGCGACTGGAGCGGCGTCGTGCGACGGCTGGAGGCGACGCTTCGCTATGACTTGAAGGGATCTCCCAATCCGGCCCGTCCCTGACCCTCAGGTCTTGCCCGCCCCGTAGTCGCCAAAGGCCCCGTCACGCGCGTTCAGGGCCGGTTTAATCCCCTCGCGAAGGGACTGCATGAAGGCGCGGGAGGCGGGGGTATGCCAGCCCAGGGCATGCAGGTCGGTTCCGGCCCGCAGGCCCGCGCGCAGGCCCATGGCCTCCATCTGACGATGCACCAGACGCTTGTTGAGCTGGGCGAGCTCCGGATCGACCTTGGCGATCCGCGTGGCCACGGCCAGGGTCTCATCCTCCAGCATTTCAAGGGGATAGGCGCGATTGGCGAAGCCCAGCCTCGCCGCCTCCAGACCGCTGACGGAGTCGCCGGTGAGCATCATCTCCATGGCCGCGCGCATGCCGAAGATCCAGGCGTGGAACTGGTTGTCCGGCGGGGACATGGTCCGCACCGCCGGATAGCCGATCTGGGCGTCCTCGGCGACGTAGACGAGGTCGCAGGCGAAGGCGAGCTCGGAGCCGCCGGCCAGGCACCAGCCATGGACCTGGGCGATCACCGGCTTGGCCAGGTCCCAGATGCGAAAGCAGCCTTCGACCACATGCCGCGCCCACTGGCCCTGTCCGCCGGCGGTATGGAATGGAAGCTCGCCCAGACCGGCGAGGTCATAGCCGGACGAGAAGCAGGATCCCGCGCCGCGCAGCACCACCACCCGCACCTCCGGGTCCTGGTCGGCCGCCTCCAGGGCGGCGAAGAGGTCCCCGCGCAGGGCGTTGGAGAGCGCGTTGCGCTTGTCCGGCCGGTTGAGGGTCAGGCGCCTCACGCCGGGCGCCGGGTCGTCCGTGAGCAGCAAGGGGGGTGGGGTCATGGCCATCGCGCCTCGTCCTCTGGCTTTTGCCTGAGCTTGGCGGAGGCGGGCGGCGGGGACCAGCCCCCGGCGCTCCCGGACCCGGAAGACCTAGCGCGTCTGCGCCCAGTCGCTCACCGCCTGATCCATCACCGCGAGGGGCAGGGCGCCATAGCCCAGAACGGCGTCGTGGAAGCCCTTGATGTCGAAGCGGGTTCCGAGCTGTTCGCGCGCGTCGCCGCGCAGGCGGTCGAAGGACAGCTGGCCGATCTTGTAGGCGCAGGCCTGGCCGGGCCAGGCGCAATAGCGCTCCACCTCCCGGCGGGCGTCGTTGGGCGTCGAGCCGGCGGTCTCCACCAGATAGGCAATGGCCTTGTCCCGGCTCCAGCCCAGAGCGTGCAGGCCCGTATCCACCACCAGCCGGGCCGCGCGGAACAACGAACCCTGCAACATGCCCAGACGGCCCAGCGGATCGGCGTCATAGACGCCAAGCTCGTCGGCGAGCTGTTCGGCATAGAGCGCCCAGCCCTCCACATAGGCGTTGAGCTGCAGGGCCTTGAACAGGGTGGGGATGTCGCTCGCCTCGTTGGCCAGGGCGCCCTGGAAATGGTGGCCCGGGTCGCCCTCGTGGTAGGCGGTGGTCGGGATGGTCCAGCGGGGCCAGTCGCCGACCTGATGCAGATTGAAATAGAGGGCCGCGGGGCGCGAGCCGTCGACGCTGCCGCTCTGCTCATAGGCGCCAGGCGCTCCCAGCTCGATGGCGGGAGGCACGCGTCGCACCTCAAGCGGCGTGCGCGGCAGACGGTCGAAGACCTTGGGCAGGCGACCGGCCATATCCTTCAGCCGGGCCCGGACGTCGTCGAGGATCGCCTCGCGCCCGGCGTCCGTGTCGGGAAAGAGCTGCGCCGGGGCGGTGGAGAGCTTGGCCAGGGCCTGGCCGACGCTCAGGCCTTCGAGCCCCTGGGCGTTGAGGATGTAGCGCATCCGGCCGGAGACGCTCTCAACCTCGTCCAGGCCCATGCGGTGCACCTCGTCCGGGGTGTGCGCGGTGGTCGTGTGGAATTTGAGACAGGCGGCGTAATAGACCGCGCCGCCGGGCAGGGCGTCGACGCCCGCGGCAGCGCGCGCGGTGGTCTGGAGCGATTGCAACAGGGCCAGTTGCCGGGCGGTGGCGGCGGCGATCTCGCCATCCACCAGGGCCTGGGCCCGGCCTGCCCAATCGCCGGCGAGACCCCTGGCGGCCGCGCGGCGGACCAGGGAGGTGACGAGGCTCGCCTGGGGGCCGTGCTGGCCTTTCTGGAAGTCCTGGAGTTGAGCGATCGCCCGGTCGAGCAGGAAGCGCGGCGGCGCCGCCCCGGCGGCCGCGTCCGCCCTGGCCTTGTCGGTCTGTTGGTCCATGGCCGGTCCAAAAGCGGCCAGGCGGTCGAGATAGGCCTCCGCATCGTCCCGGGTCTCGATCACATGCTGGCTGTCGAGGAAGTCGGGCAGTTCCTGATAGGCGCCCTCCACCTGGCTGACCACATAGGGCACGGGATAGGAATCGACGCTGATCGCGCCGTACGGGAAGCTGGCGAAGGGCTGGATGTTCTGGGCCAGCCACAGGAAGGTGTTGTGGAAGATCGCGTCGCGCGGACCGGACGGTTTGGCCTTGGCCAGCGCGCCCGCCGCGTCCACCAGCGGCTGGTACAGCCCCAGGCGATTGGCGGCGGAGCGGTCGTCCAACCTGTGCTTGAGGCCGGCATGGGCGCCGCTATCCAGGCCCAGAGAGGTCGCGGTCTCGGGCGAGCGCGTCAGCAGCGCCTCAAGGGTGGAGGCGTAGAGGGCGGCGTCGCCCGGCGCGGGGGGCGACGCATCCGCGGCCCAGGCAGGGCGGACCGAAAGGCTCGCGGCGGCGGCCGCGAGAAAGGCGCGGCGGTCCATGGGCGGTTCCTCTCAAGGCGCAATCGCGGCCGCGCGATCACGACCGACGTCGGGATCAGCAAACCCGTCCGGATTTCAGGACGATGTCCGGATCGCGGTCGTCAGCCGCCGGTCTTGAGCCCGTCAATGGCCAGATAACGGTCGCGCAGGTCCAGGTCGCGGTCGCGTAACGGCTGCTCCACGCCCTTGACCAGCACATGGGTCGGGGCGCTCAACGGCTCCAGCGGATCGCCGCTCCAGACGACGAGATCCGCGTCCTTGCCGGGCGCCAGGGAGCCGATGCGGTCGGAGAGGCCGAACACCTTGGCCGGGTTAAGCGTGATCGCCTCCAGGGCCGCCTGATGGCTCAGCCCGTGCGCCACCGCCCTCCCGGCGTCGATCCGGGGCGTGCGGGCGCTGGTGTAGAAGGACGGTTGCTCGATCACCAGTTCAACCCCGGCGGCCTGCAGGCGCGCGGCGTTGTCCAGAGTGGCGCCGATCTGCTCGAAGCTGTCGGGCAGATCCTGGAAGGCGTGCACCAGAACCGGGACATGGGCCGCGGCGATCTGGTCGGCGACGCGCCAGCCTTCCTCGGCGCCTTCCAGGATGAGGTTCAGCTTTTCCTCGCGGGCGAGGCGCAGGGCTTCGGTGATGTCCGAGGCGCGATGCGCGGTGACGATCAGGGGCTCCTTGCCCTCGACCACAGGGATCAGCGCTTCGAGGTCGGCCTCGCCCAGGCTCAGCGGCTTGCTGCGGCCCTGGTCGTAATCGGCCCGATGCGCCTCGAAGAACCGCACGTCGTCGAAGATCTGATGCAGGAGGACGATCTCCGCCGCCCGCGAGCCCCCCGCCCGGGCGGCGCCGTCCTGGCCCAGCTCCAGGACCATGCCGGCATGGGTCTTCTCGATCAGGTCGCCCGAGCCCAGATCGATCACCGCAGCCTGGCCGGCAAACAGCATGCCGGTCGGTCGCGGCTGGCGGGAGCGGCGCATTTCCGGGGTGATGACCACATCGGTGATCCCGCCGAGCCGGGCGGTGGGGATGATGATCGAGTCCGGATTGACGGCGTAGGAGACATCGAAGGCCGCGCTCAGCCGGTCGCTCGCGGTCCCGTCGTCATTGGTCTCCTCCACGCCTTCGCCGACCTCGGCAACCGAGATGGGCGAGCCGACGGCCACGAGGCCCGGCGTCGCGACGCCGCCTTGCGCGTCGATCACCCGGGCGCCGGCCGGAACCGCCACGTGGGCGCCCACGGCCAGGATCTTGCCGTCGGCCAGAACGACGGTTCCCGAGGGGATATCGCCGGCGGGGCCCAGGCTCTCGATGTGCGCGTTGACGATGGCGATGGTCTCGGCCGCCGCCGGCGTGGCGAGGACCAGGGCGCCGATCCCAAGCGCAGGGAGACTGGCGGCGAGAAGACGGTGAAGGCGGGACATCAGAGGGCGCCTCCGGTGGTCTGGGTCGCGACCTCGACCGGCGGGGCCGCCGGCTGGCCGATCATGAAGTCGCTTCGAGGTTGATGGGCCGGATCATGCCGGTCAAAGGTCAGATTGCCGTCGATATAGACCTGGTCCGGCACGGCGTAGACGCTGAACGGATCGGCGCTCCACAGCACCAGATCGGCCATCTTGCCTGGGGTCAGGGAGCCCGTCTGGGCGTCGATGCCCAGAACCTTGGCCGGGTTGAGACTGATCCAGGACATGGCCTCGGTGCGACTGATGTCCAGGCCCGCGCGCCGGCCGGCCGCCATGGCCAGGGCCGCCTCGACATTGAGGTGCTGGATCAGATTGGCGTCGTCGGAGGAGAGGGTCACGCAGGCGCCCGCCTTCTGCAGCATGGGGGCGTTCTCCTCGATGCCGTCGAAGCTCTCCATCTTGAAGCCGAACCACTCGGTCCAGGTGACCGAGCAGATTCCCTCGCGACGGAGCAGGGCCGCGATCTTGTAGCTCTCCGAGGCGTGGTGGAAGGCGGTGATGTGGAAGCCGAACTCGTGGCTGATATCGATCATCTGGGCCATTTCATCGGCCCGGTAGCAGTGGTTCTGGATGCGGATCTTGCCCTGAAGGACCCCCGCCAGGGTGTCGAGTTGAAGGTCGCGCAACGGCGGGTCGGCCTTCTCGCCCCGGGCGATCTTGGCCCGGTACGCGTCCCAGCGGCGCAGATAGTCGCGCGCCCGGATCCAGGCCGCGCGATAGCCGGCCACATTGCCCATATTGGTCGAAGGAAAGCGGCCCTTGGAGCCGTAGACCCGCTTGGGGTTCTCGCCGCAGGCCATTTTCAGCCCATAGGGCGCGCCCGGGAATTTCATCCCCTGGGCCGTGTCCGCCCAGACGTTCTTCAGCACCACCGAGCGACCGCCGAACAGGTTCCCCGATCCCGGAAGGATCTGCAGGGTCGTGACGCCACCGGCCAGGGCGTGCTCGAACCCCGGATCCTGCGGCCAGACCGAATGCTCGGCCCAGACCTGGGCCGTGTCGGGATCGGTCAGCTCATTGCCGTCGGACATGGCCTCCACCGCCGGCGAGGGATAGACGCCCAGGTGCGAGTGCGGGTCGATCAGGCCGGGGGTGACGAAACGGCCCTTGGCGTCGATCACCTGGGCGCCGGCCGGGGCCGCGAGGCCCGGGCCCACCGCGACGACCTTGCCACGCTCCATCACCACCGTCCCGTCCTTGATCTCCGGGGCGAGCGAATCGACGACGTCCGCGTGGACGATCGCCACCAGGGGCGAGGGGGCGGGGTGGTAGGTCGAGGGAAACGGGTCGGGATTGGCCCAGGGGTCGAGGCCGGGCGGCTCGGCCGCGGCGGCGGCTGAAGAGGGACCGGGATTGGGCTCGGGCCAGGCGTCAGCGGTCCAGCTCACCACGGCCAGGGCGGACATCGCCGCCGCGGCCCGCCGCCATTTCATCATCGCCCCAGTCCCCGATGCCCACGTCTTATGACAACGGGAGAGTGGCGCGGGGCGAAGGTCAAGTCCAGGGCGTCATTCGCCGGGGTCGCGGGGCGCCCCGGCGCGGCCCGCCTTTTCGTCGCCCCGGATTTGCGGCTAGAAGCCCCCTCATCGAACGCCGCGCGGCCCCGCGCAGGCGCAACGACCGGAAAGTGAGCCTTCCTGGATGATCGGCGAAATCGGTCAGATCGCTCTGATCCTGGCGCTGATGCTGGCGCTTGCCCAGACCGTGACCCTGGCGATGGGCGCCCATCGGGGTGATGGCGGCCTGATCGCCATGGGGCGGATGGCGGCCGCCCTGCAGTTCGGCTTTATCGCCCTGGCCTTCGCCTCCCTGATCATGGGCTATGTCGAGAACGACACGTCCATCGCTCTGGTGGCCGCGCACAGCAATTTCGACCAGCCGTTCATCTATCGGGTCGGGGCGGCCTGGGGCAGCCACGAGGGCTCCATGCTGCTCTGGGTGCTGATCCTCTCCGCCTATGGCGCCGGGGTGGCCCTGTTTGGCGAGGCCCTGCGGGAGGGGCTGAGGGCCCGGGTGCTGGCCGTGCAAGGGGCCATCGGGGCGGCCTTCCTCGGCTTTTCGCTGCTGACCTCGAACCCCTTTCTTCGGCTGACCCCCGCGCCGTTCGATGGGGCCGAGCTCAACCCGATCCTCCAGGACCCTGGCCTCGTCTTCCACCCGCCGGTGCTCTATCTCGGCTATGTCGGACTCTCGATCGCCTTCTCTTTTGGCGTCGCCTCTCTGATCGAAGGTCGGGTGGACGCGGACTGGGCCCGCTGGGTGCGGCCGTGGGTTCTGGGCGCCTGGATCTTCCTGACGCTCGGCATCACCATGGGCAGCGTCTGGTCCTACTACACCCTGGGCTGGGGCGGCTGGTGGTTCTGGGACCCGGTGGAGAACGCCTCGCTGATGCCCTGGCTGCTGGCCACGGCCCTGCTGCATTGCTGCCTCGTCCTGGAAAAGCGCGGCGCTCTGGCGAGCTGGACCATTCTTCTGGCCATTCTCGCCTTTTCCATGAGCCTGGTGGGGACCTTCCTCGTCCGCTCCGGCGTCCTGACCAGCGTCCACGCCTTCGCCGTCGACCCCAAACGGGGCGCCTATCTGCTGGGCATGATCGGGACCCTGACCGGGGCGGCCCTGGCCCTGTTCGCCTGGCGGGCGCCGGCCTTGAAGACCGGGGCGCTGTTTTCGGCCGTATCCAAGGAATACGCGATCACGCTCAACAACCTGTTCCTGGTGGCGGCCACGGCCACGGTGTTCCTGGGCACCTTCTATCCGGTGTTTATGGACGCCCTGCATGGGGACAAGCTGTCGGTCGGTCCGCCCTATTTCAACGCCACCTTCGCGCCGATCTTCATGGCCCTGTTCGTCCTGGTCAGCGCCGGTCCGATGCTGAACTGGAAGCGCGACAGTCTCCCCGGCCTCTGGATGCGCCTGCGCGTCCCGGCCGCCGCCGCGGCCCTGGTCCTCGTCGCCGGGATCCTCATCTTCGGTCTTCGTCACGCCCTGGCCGCACTCGGCTTTGGCCTGGGGATCTGGCTGGTCCTGGGCGCGGGTCTCGCGCCCTGGCGGCGCTGGAAGGGCGCCCCGAAGGGAGGGCTCTGGGCGCGCGTGCGGTCGACGCCTCTGGCCGTTTACGGCCTCGTCCTGGCCCATGCGGGACTTGGCGTCACCACGCTGGGCGTGACCGCCATGGAAGGCTGGCAGAGCCAGGCCGTGGCCGCCATGCATGTGGGCGATCGGCTGAGTCTGGCCCACCGGACCTATACCCTTGAAAGCGTCCGCCAGGTCGAGGGCCCCAACTATCAGGCGATCCAGGCGAGGTTCGAGGTCCAGGGCCCGTTCGGCGCGCACGCCCTCTCGACGGAGCGGCGGATCTATCCGGCCAGCGGGACGCCGAGCACCGCCGCGGGCATCGCCGTGGGCGCGCTGGGCAACGACTATGTGGCCATTGGCGAGGCCGCCGGTCCCGGCGCCCTCGTGGTGCGCGCCTGGCGCCATCCCCTGGTCAATCTGATCTGGGGCGGGGCCTTCCTCATGGCCCTGGGCGGCGCGGTCTCGCTCGCCGACCGGCGTCTGCGGGTCGCCGCCATCGCCCGCACCCGTGCGGCCACGTCCCTGGCGGGCGCCGCCGCATGAGGCGTCTGCTGTTTCTTGCGCCGCTGGGCCTGTTCCTGGCGGCGATCCTCGCCTTTTCCCTGGGGCTCGGCCGCGACCCCAGCATCCTGCCCTCGGTGCTGATCAACAAGCCATTGCCCGGCTTCGCCCTGGCGGGGCTGGAGGCGGGATCGCCGGGCCTCGGTGCGGACGACTTCCGCGACGGCCAGCCGGCGCTCCTCAACGTCTTCGGCTCCTGGTGCGTCGCGTGCCGCTATGAGCACCCCGAGCTTCTGGCGCTCAAGGCCCAGGGCGTGCGGATCGAGGGCCTGGACTGGCGCGACGACCCCGCCGCCGCACGGACCTTCCTGGCCCAGGCCGGCGATCCCTATGCCCGGGTCGGTGTCGACGCCACCGGGCGCACGGCGATCGATCTGGGCGTGGCCGGCGCGCCGGAGACCTTCGTCGTCGATGGTCAGGGCCGGGTGCGCTACAAGGTCGTCGGCCCGATCACCCCGGAACTCTGGAGCCGGACCCTGCGGCCTCTCATGGCGAGGCTGGCGCGCGGATGAGGCGTCTCGGCGTCTTCGGCCCCCTGGCCACCCACCTGGCTGCGCCTCTGGCGCCCACGCTGGCCCTGGGACTGGCCCTCATGCTGGGGGCGCGGCCGGCCCTGGCGGTGCTGCCGAGCGAGCAACTTGCAAACCCAAGGCTTGAGGCCCGGGCCCACGCCATCGGCGAGACCCTGCGCTGCCTGGTCTGCCAGAACGAGACCATCGAAGACTCGGACGCCGCCCTGGCCGGAGATCTGCGCCGTCTGGTGCGCCAGCGCGTCCTGGCCGGGGACAGCGACGATCAGGTGCGGGCCTATCTGGTGGCGCGCTATGGCCACTGGGTGCTGTTGAAGCCGCCCTTCGAGCCGGACACCCTGCTCCTCTGGCTCGGCCCGGTGGGCGTGATCCTCATCGGCGGCGTGGGCCTTGCGACCCTCGTGCGTCGCCGTCGCGCGGGGGAGGCGGAGGCCCCGCTCAGTCCCGATGAAGAGGCGGCCCTGTCCAATGTCATGACGCGCCGGGACAGGATATGACCGGCCTCGCCATCTGGATCGTCCTCGTCGGACTGGTGGTCCTGACGGCCGGCGCCCTGGCCCTCGCCCTGGTGCGCGGCGGCGAGGCCGCGGTCCCGACGTCCGGCGCCGATCCTGAGCTCCTCAGTCGAGAACTGGCTGAACTCGAGGCCCAGGCGGCCCAGGGCGACCTGCCGATGGAGACTCAGGCCCAGCTTCGGGCTGAGGCGGTGCGCCGTTTCATGGCGGAGGCCCAGCGCCGGGACGAGACGCACCGCCCCCTGTCCGCCCGGGGTCGCCTCGCGGTCGGGATGGTCGTGATTCTGGCCCTCGCCGTGGGAGTCGGGGCGCTTTACGCCCGGTTGGGCCGGCCCCGCCTGACCAATCCCATCGCCGAGCAGATCCCCTTCACGCCGGGTGCGCCGCCCAACGCTGACAGCCGGGCGGCGGCGCGGATGATCGTCCAGATGGAGGCGCGCGTGCGCGGCGCCCCGCGCGATCCGGGCGCCTTGATGGCCCTGGGCGATGTGTTCAGCGAGGTGGAGCGCTGGCGCGACGCCGCCCAGGCCTATGGCCGAGCGGCGGATCTGGCGCCGACCGCGTCCGACCCCCTGGCGGCCGAGGGCGAAGCGGTGACGCGCGGCGCCGGCGGCACGATCACCGACGAGGCCCGGGCCCTGTTCCAGGCGGCCCTTGCCCGCAACCCGGCCGATCCGCGCGCGCGGTTCTATCTCGCCGCCTTCAGGGATGCGCAGGGCGACCATGCGGGGGCCATTGCGGACTGGCTGGCCCTGCTGCGCAGCGCGCCGCCCGGAGCCCCCTGGGCCGAGCCGGTGCGTCAGGTCATCCTCGACGCCGCCAAGGCCAATCACATCGACCTGAAGAACGCGCTGCCCTCCGTCCCGCCGGCCCCCTCGGCCTCCGCCGAGGCCTCGCCCCAGGCGCAGCAGGCGATGATCCAGGCCATGGTGAACAAGCTGGGCCAGCGCCTGAAGGCTCAACCGCGCGATCCCCAGGGCTGGATCATGCTGATGCGCGCGCGCCTCGTCCTGGGCGACCCCGCCGCCGCCGCGCAGGCCCTGGGCCAGGCGCGATCCGCGCTCGCCGGCGACGCCGCCGACCTTGTCGCCGTCGCCTCGGCCGCCAAGGCGATGGGCGTTCCGGGCGCCTGACCTCGCCGCTCAGAGCACGATGCGTTTTCGTGGAATCGGCGAAGACGCTGAACCGTGCTCTATCTTAAGGTCCCTGAGCGCGTTGCGACGCGCCGGGTCGGTTCCGTCCAAACGCAACGCACTCTAGAGCCCGCCGCCGAGCGCCGTGTACAGGCTGACGACGGTGTTGGCCGCCAACAGCCGGGTGGTGATCAGGCTCTGCTGCGCCGCGTACAGGGTGCGCCGGGCGGTGAGGACGTCGAGATAGGTGTTCTGGCCCCGCTCATAGAGGGCGGTGGAGAGACGCAGGCTCTCGGCGGCGGCGTCGACCAGACCCTGCTGGGCGGCCAGACGGCGTGACATCTCGCCCTGAGCCGCCAGGGCGTCTGCGGTTTCGCGGAAAGCGGTCTGGATGGCCTTTTCGTATTGCGCCACGGCCAGACGATCCTGCGCCTTGGCGTTTTTCAGCCCGGCGAGGTTGGCCCCACCCTGGAAGATGGGCGCGGTCAGGGTGGGGGCGAAGCTCCACACCGCTGTCCCAGGCGAGAACAGACTGGCCACGGAGGCGCTGGTCACCCCGCCCGTGCTGGTCAGGCTGAGCGAGGGGAAGAAGGCCGCGCGGGCCGCGCCGATGTCCGCCTTGGCCGCCCGAAGCTGATCTTCAGCCTGGCGCACGTCCGGCCTGGCGAGCAGCAGCGAGGACCTGAGACCCCCGGGAACATGCGTCAGGACGGCGTCCGGATCGTCCAGTCCGGTCGGCAGGAGATCCGATGGAACCTGGGTCCCGACCTCCAGGTCGAGCGCATCGCGATCCTGCGCCACCTGGGTGGTGTAGCGGGCAATGTCGGAGCGGGCCTGTTCGACCACGGTACGGGCGTTGGCGACGTCCAGCGCTGTCCCCACACCGCCATCGAGCCGGGCCGTCGCCAGATCGAGGCTCGCCTGGGCGGCGACCAGCGTGTCCTTCGACACCTGCAGCAGGGACATATCCGAGGCCAGGGTCAGCCAGTCCGTGACCGTGGTGCTGATCAGGGTCAGCTCGGCTTCGCGCCGGCCCTCCCGTGACGCGAGATACTGGAAGAAGGCGGCCCGGGTCAGGCTGCGCACCCGCCCAAACAGATCGACCTGATAGTTGGTGACCCCAAGACCCAGGGCATATTCGGTGAGGTTGAAATCCGGCGGGCCGAACTGCGAGGGCAGGCCCAGATATTCCTGGGCCCGCAAGGCGCTGGCCGTGCCGCTGATGGCCGGCAGGAGGGCGGCGCGTTGGGTCTGGAACTGGGCCTGGGCGGTCTCCACCTGAGCGGCGGCGATGCGCAGGTCGCGGCTCTGGTCGAGGGCGAGCTGGATGACGCCCTGAAGCTTGCGCCCGGGAAAGGCCGTGCGCCAGTCCAGCGGCCGCGCATCGCTGGCCTGGGCGCCATAGGCGCCGCCGCTCGGCAGGTCCGCGGGCACAGGCGCGGCCGGGCGATGATAGGGCGGCTCCAGCGGTCCGGCGCACCCGGCGAGCAGGGCCAGGGCCGTTCCCAGCGCGAGGTGCGCGCGCCTGATCACTGGGCCGTCTCCGGATCGGGGCGGGGCGTCGCGCCGCCGAAGGTCTGGCGCACGAAGATGTAGAACAGGGGCACGAGCAGGACCGCCAGGACCGTGGCGCTCAGCATCCCGCCGATCACGCCCGTGCCGATATCGGTCCTCCCGCCGGCGCCGGCGCCCTGGGCGAGGGCTAGGGGGGTGACCCCGGCGATGAAGGCGAGCGAGGTCATCAGGATCGGTCTCAGACGCAGAGCCGCGGCCGCCTTGGCCGCCTCGATCGGGTTCGCCCCGTCGCGCTCCGCAAAATAGGCGAACTCCACGATCAGGATGGCGTTCTTGGCCGACAGGCCCATGGTGGTCAGAAGCCCGACCTGGAAGAACACGTCGTTGTAGAAGCCGCGCAGCAGGGCCGCGAGCAGGGCCCCGACGATGCCCAGCGGCATGACCAGCATCACCGCGAGCGGCACCGACCAGCTCTCGTAAAGGGCCGCGAGGCAGATGAAGATGACGATCAGGGACAGGGCATAGAGGCCGGGCGCGGCATTGCCCGCCAGCCGCTCCTGATAGGAGGTGGCCGTCCATTCGTGGCCGATGCCGGGAGGCAGCCGGGTCATCAGCTTCTCCATCTCCTTCATCGCCGCGCCGGAGCTGCGTCCCGGCGCCGCCTGGCCCTGGATCTCGAAAGAGGGGGCGCCATTATAGCGTTCGAGCTTGGCCGGCCCGATCACCCAGTGTTCGCTGGCCACCGCCGAAAGCGGCGTCATCTGGCCATTGGCGGCGCGGACATAGAGCCGGCCGATGTCCTCAGGCGACATGCGGAAGGGCGTGTCGGCCTGCATGTAGACGTGCTTGACCCGGCCACGGTCGATGAAGTCGTTGATGTAGGACTCGCCGATGTCCGAGGCGATGGCGTCGTTGATGTCCGAAATCGAGAGGCCGAGCGCGCCGGCCCGCGCCTGATCCACGTCCACCTTGATTTGCGGGGTGTCTTCCTGGCCGTTGGGCCGGACCCCCATCAGCAAGGGGTCGTGCGCCGCCATGCCCAGCAGCTGATTGCGCGCCGCCAGGAAGGCCGACCGAGGCAGGTTGCCCTGGTTTTCCAGCTCAAGGTCGAAACCCGTGGCGATGCCCAGCTCCTGCACCGGCGGCGGGACGAAGGCATAGACCCGTGCGCGGCGGATCGGGGCGAAGTCGCGCATGGCGCGCTGCACGATGGCCGGGGCCTTGTCGCGTTCGGCGCGCCTTTGATCCCAGTCCTTCAGGCGCACAAAGGCCAGGCCCATATTGTTGCCGGCGCCGGCGAAGTTGAAGCCGACCACGTCAAACATGCCCCGCACCTCGCGGCCCTCGTCCTGCAAATAGTGCTGTTCGAGATCGCGGGCGACGATCAGGCTCTCGGACTGGGTCGAACCGGGCGGCAGGTTGAACAGGTTGATGATGTTGCCCTGGTCCTCGTCCGGCAGGAATCCCGTGGGCATGATGAAGAAGAGGGCGACCATCAGGGTGACGATGAAGAGATAGAGCCCGGCCGCCGGGCGCGGCCGGTGGATCAGGGCGTCGAGCGTGGCCTTGTAGCGTGTGACCAGGGCGGCGAAGCCCCGGTTGAAGGCGCCGAACAGTCCGCCCTGCGTCGTCCGGGGCGCGTGGCCGATAGGGCGCAGCAGGGTGGCGCAGAGGGCTGGCGAGAGGACCAGAGCGACCAGCACGGACAGGGCCATGGCCGAGACGATGGTGATCGAGAACTGGCGATAGATGACCCCCGTGGACCCGCCGAAGAAGGCCATGGGCAGGAACACCGCCGACAAGACCGTGGCGATGCCGAACAGGGCGCCGGTGATCTCCTGCATGGATTTGAGCGTCGCCTCCTTGGGCGACAATCCCTCGGTCTCCATGATCCGCTGGACGTTTTCCACCACGACGATGGCGTCGTCGACCAGCAGGCCGATGGCCAGCACCATGGCGAACAGGGTGAGGGTGTTGATCGAATAGCCGGCCACGGCGAGGACGCCGAACGTCCCCAGAAGCACCACCGGCACGGCGATGGCCGGCACCAGAGTCGCGCGCCAGTTCTGCAGGAACAGGAACATCACGCCGACCACCAGGGCGATGGCGGTGAGGAGCGTGGTGACCACGTCCTTGATCGAGAGCCGAACGAAGTTGGTGTTGTCCACCGGGAAGTCGACCACCACACCGGGCGGCAGGGTCTTGGCGACCTCGGCCATCCGCGCCCGCACCAGGGCGGCGGTCCTAAGGGCATTGGCTCCGGGCGCCAGCTTCACCGCGATGCCGGCCGAGGGGTAGCCGTTGTAGCGCGCGCTGGTGGCGTAGCTGTCGGCTCCGATCTCGACCCGGGCGACGTCCGAGAGGCGCACCACGGCGCCGTTGGCCCCGGACTTGAGGATGATGGCGCGGAACTGGTCGGCGGTCTGCAGGCGCGACTGAATGTTGACCGTGGCGTCGAGCTGCTGTCCGGCGGCCAGGGGCGGGGCGCCGATTTCGCCGGCGGCCACCTGTACATTCTGGGCCAGGACCGCGTTGCGCACGTCGGCCACGGTCAGCTTGTAGTTGTTCAGCTTGTAGGGATCGAGCCAGATCCGCATGGCGTACTGGCCGCCGAAGATCTGGGTGTCGCCGACGCCGTTGACCCGCGAGATCGGGTCGACGATCCGGCTGTTGACGATGTCGCCAAGGTCGATGTCCGAATAGTGGCCGTGCGGGTCGTACAGCGCCACCACCATCAGGAAGCTGGGCACGTTCTTGGCGACGATCAGCCCTTGCTGCTGCACGACGGCGGGCAGCAAGGGCACAGCCTGCTGCACCTTGTTCTGCACCTGGACCTGGGCGATGTCCGGGTCGGTCCCGGGCTCGAAGGTGACGGTGATCACGGCCTGGCCGTTGATCGTGCTGTTGGAGCCGAAATAGAGCAGGTGGTCGATGCCGTGCAGCTGCTGCTCGATGACCTGGGTCACCGAGGTCTCCACCGTCGCGGCCGAGGCGCCGGGATAGTTGGCCGTGATCGTCACCGCCGGGGGGGCGATGGAGGGGTATTGCGATACCGGCAGGCCCAGGATCGACAGCACGCCCAGCAGCATGATCACCAGGGCGACGACCCAGGCGAAGATCGGGCGGTGGATAAAGAAGCGTGACAGCACGGCGGCGGCTCAGCCCGCCCCGCCGACCGCGGGCAGGCTGGAGCTTGGCGGGACGATGCGGACGCTGGCGCCGGGCCGGACGTTCTGCGCCCCCTCGGTGATCAGCCTGTCGCCGGGCTCAAGGCCCGAAGTGACCCGCCACTGGTTGCCGATGGCCCCGCCCAGGGTCAGAAGACGCAGCTGCGCGCGCAGCTGGGCATCCACCACCAGAGCCGTGGGCCGGCCCTTCTCGTCCCGGCTCACCGCCGATTGCGGCGCCAGCAGGCCGTGCGGATCGACGCCCTCGACCAACCGCGCCCGGACATAGAGGCCCGGCAGGAGCACGCCCTTGGGGTTAGGGAACACCGCGCGCAGCGTCACCGAGCCGGTGGTCTGGTCCACCGTGACGTCGGTGAACTGCAACTTGCCTTCCAGCGGATAGTCGATGCCGTCGCCGAGCTGAATGCGCACCGCCGCGCCCTTGGGCGGCCCGCCGCCGGGGCCGAGCTTCGCCAGATCGTCCATCAGGCTCAGATGATCCACAGCCGACTGGGTCAGGTCGACATAGATCGGATCGAGCCGCTGGATTGTGGCGAGCGCGGTGGCCTGGCCGGAGGTGACCAGGGCCCCCACCGTGACCGCCGAGACGCCGATCCGGCCGGTGATCGGGGCGGTGATTCGGGTATAGCCGAGATTGATCTTCGCCGCCTCGACCGCGGCCTTCTGTTGCAGGATGGCGGCGGCGGCCTGGCCATAGGCGGCCTTGGCGTCATCCGCGTCCTGCTGGCTCACCGCCTTGATCTTGACCAGTTCGTCATAGCGCTCGGCCTTCAGCTTGGCGGTGGTCACCGCCGCCTGGGCGCTGGCGAGCTGGGCCCGGGCCTGATCGTAGGCCGCCTGATAGGGCGCCGGGTCGATCTGATAGAGCGGCTGGCCAGCATGGACGAGGTCGCCCTCGGTGAACAGCCGCTTGACGATGATGCCGTTGACCTGTGGTCGCACGTCCGAGGTCTCGAACGGACTGGTGCGGCCCGGAAGCTCCGCGGTGAGGGTCACGGGTTGGGCGGCGAGGGTGATGACGCTCACGGCCGCGGGCCCCTGGGGCGGCGGCCCCATGGCGTGGGATCGTCCACAGCCCGAGACCAGCAGGCTCGCCGCCAGGGCCATGGCCGGAGGAGCCAGGACACGAAGCGCCAGAACGGCGGGGCTCGGGACCCGCGATCCGCGGGCGCGCGTCGGCGCACGCCGCAAGGGCGATTTCAGGTCCGGGATCACAGGGGCGTCTGACAGGGGAGCCGCTTCGCGAATGGAGGACAGGACAGGACAGCAGAGAACAGGGCGCGAAGCGC
>DAIDGR010000105.1 GCA_027452265.1 Caulobacteraceae bacterium | reverse complement strand
CGTCGCGCGGCGCGCCCTCGTGGGGCTGGGGGCCGCGGGCGCCGCCGCGAGCCTCGGCGCTGTCGCCCGGGCGCAGGGCGAGCCTCCCGCCGGCCCCTGGCGGCCGACCTTCGAGCCGCAGGACGCCTGGCTCGACCGGCCGGGCACGCGTCACCGCCTGGTGCTCGACGCTGCCAGCGCGACCGGAGCAGGCATGGCCGCCGGCTTCGCATCCAACTTCTATCTGACCAACAAGACCGGCTATGGCCTTAGCCCCGACACGCTGGGCGTGGTCATCGTCCTGCGCCACATGGCCACGCCGTTCGGCTACGACGACAGCATCTGGGCCAAGTACGGGTCCGCGTTCGCGGAGCTCTTGGAGCTGAAGGGCAAGACCGCCATTGAGGCGTCGCACGGCAACCCCGGCAACGTCCCCGGGCCCAAGATGAAGCCCACCGACGAGGATGTGACCCTGGCGGTTCTGGCCAGGACCGGCGCCCGCTTTGCCGTCTGCGGCCTGGGCACGGAGGCCCTGGGCGGCCTGATCGCCTCGAAGACCCATCAGACGGCCGAGGCCGTCGTCGCCGAATTCAAGGCCCACCTGATCCCCGGCGCCCTGCTCGTCCCGGCCGGTATCGTCGCGGTCAACCGCGCTCAGGAACACGGTTACGCCCTGGCGGCGGTGGGCTGAGCCCGGCCCATTGCCTGAACGCGCCGAACGGCTATGGTCAGGGTGCGGGGGAGAGAATGGGAGCGTTCATGTCGCGTCTGATCTCCGCCCGCCTGGTCCCCGTCATCCTGGCCGCTGCGGCCGCCTTGGGCCTGCCTTCGCTTGGGGCCGGGGTCGCCCAGGCCCAATCCTACGGATCCAGCCCGCCCCCGGGGCCCTACACGCCCCCGGACCCGGCGCAATATCCCCCGCCCCCGGGCTATGGACAGCCGCAGAGCCCGGCCGAGATCGAGGGGAATTTGAGGACTCAACTGCGCCTGCGCCCCGACCAGGGTCCCGCCCTGCATGCCTTTGTCCAGGCGATCCAGCCGCCGCGCGACCTGCAACAGCGCATGCAGCAAGATCAGATGGCCGCCCGGACCATGACCACGCCGCAGCGCATGGATCTGATGATCGCCAACATGGACGAGATGCGCCGCCTGATGGTGGCGCGCGCGGCGGCGACCAAGCAGTTCTATGCGCAGCTCACTCCCGACCAGCAGCGCCGCTTCGATTCCATCGGCGAGGAGGGCGGACAGGGGATGGCGCCAGATGGCATGGGGCCCGGCCCCCAGTAGGATCGTCCCTGGCGACATGGCGAGGCCAAGGCGCCCCGTTCCCAGGTCGGCGTCGCCCGATGGGGCGGATGGGAGCGAGGGTCGAAGGCGGGCGGCCATTTTCTCGCGCGCGGCTTTGCTCTAGAGCGCAGGGGTGATCTCGTCCCTGGCCAATCCGCTGCGCTTCATGCGCGTCTCGCTTTGGCTGGCGCCGGTCCTTGGGATCGGCGCCGCGATCCTGATCGGCGTCGGTCTGGCGCTTGGCCTCGCGGCTCCGCCGGATTACCAGCAGGGCGACACCGTCTGGATCATGTTCGTCCACGTCCCGGCGGCCTGGACGGCGATGATGGCCTATGCCGCTCTGGGCGCCGCCAGTTTCGTCTCGCTGGTGTTCCGCCACGCCCTGGCCGACCAGGCCGCCAAGGCCGCCGCCCCGCTGGGAGCGGCCTTCACCGCCATCGCCCTGGTCACCGGATCGCTCTGGGGACGTCCGATGTGGGGCGCCTGGTGGGTCTGGGGCGACGCCCGGCTGGTCTCGGTCCTGGTCCTGTTCCTGCTGTTCCTGGGTTACCTCGCGCTGCGGGCCAGCATTGACGACGAGGCCAAGGCCGCCCGGGCGGCGGAGATTCTGGCCCTGGTCGGGCTGATCAACCTGCCGATCATTCACTACTCGGTGGAGTGGTGGAACACCCTGCACCAGGGGGAGTCGATCCTGCGCAAGGGAGGGCCGGCCCTGGCGGGCGTCTATCTGACCCCGCTCCTGATCACGGGACTGGGGTTCAGCCTCGCCTTTGGCGCCCTCTGGCTGGCGCGCATCCGGGCCGAGGTCTGGCGGCGCCGCGCCACCGTCCTGGCTCTGCAGGCCGCCCTGAAATGACTCTGGCCCTGAAATGACCCTGGCCTGAAATGACCCTGGCCCCGAAAAGACTCTGGCGATGGTAAGACTCTGGCGATGATCAGTCTGGCTTCCTTGCCCGGCGGCAAATACGCCGTCTTCATCTGGCCGGCCTATGCGGCCACCGCCCTGGGCTTTGCCTGGATGACCCTGGATACGGTTCTGCGCGCCCGCCGTTGGCGGCGCGAGGCTCTGGCTCTGGAAAAGGCGCGCGGCGACGACGCCTGACGCCAGCGTTCAGACCTGGACGATCCCAGCTCCGCCCGTCTCGTCGCCATAGGCCAGGCGCCCGTCGGCCGCGACCGCCAGCGCCGTGACCGCTGCGCCGTCGCCGGCGCTCCGCACGAGGCTTTGCGCCTCGGTCGTGAGGTCGAGGGCCACCACGGCTCCGGAATCCAGGCCAAGGCCCAGCCGGTCCCCCTGGGCCGCCACGCAGGTCACGCGTCCGGGCTGGCCAAGATTGAGGCCCACGGGCCGGGCCCGCAGGGGCCCGTCACGGCCCAGAAACGGCCAGATCACCCCCTGATCCGCCCCCGACGTGGCGAGCCAGTCGCCCTTCTGCACGAAGGCAAGACTGCGCACCTTGCCGCCATAGCAGCCCCCCAGCTCCGCCTGGGCTCCGTCCGCGAGGCGCCAGGCGTGAAGGGCCGGCTCCTGCATGGCGCTCACCAGATATTTGCCGTCGGGTGAGAACAGGGCCCGGGCGTGCGATCCAGCCCAGCGCAGGGTGACCGGCTTCTGATCGGCGAACCGCGCATACCAAAGCGCCACCCCTCCGTAGGTCGCGGCCGCCAGCCGCCGCCCGCGCGGATCGAAGGCGAGGTCGGCGACGGTGGCGGGATGGTCGAACGTGCGTTGGAAGTCCGGCTCCGCCGGGGCGAGCACCACGGCGCGCTTGCCCAGGGCGTAGGCGATGAGCCCCGAGTCCCGGGAGGAGGCCACCGCATCGATCCAGGCGCCTGGATGCTCGGCCAGGGCCTGGGCCCCCTCGGGACGCGTCCAGACGAGGCGCCCGTCATCGCCTCCCGTGACCACGCCTTGGCCAGACGGGTGCGCGGTCGCCGCCAGGGCCGCGCCGTCATGCGCCTCGACCTCGCGCCCGTCCTCGAACCGCACCCTGCCATCGCCCAGCACAAACGCGAAGCCGGCGTCGGCGGCGTTGAGGATCGCGGTGACATAGGCGGAAAGCGCGAAGGGCATGGCGCGAGCCATAGCGCAGGCGCCCCAGGCTTGGCGAGTTGCGCGCCGAACCGGGGTCGCGGGCACGAGTCTGGCGCGGGTGGGGTTTACAACCGCGCATTTCCGCGCAATGCGTCGCGCGTTCGTTCAAGGGAGAGGTCTGGCGAAGCCCAGACCGTAACGGGAGTGTCTGATGGCGGCTAAGGTTGGCGGCGGCGGCGGAGGCAAGTTCGACCTCGGCCAGAACAGCGACATGAACGTGACGCCGTTCGTGGACGTGATGCTCGTCCTGCTCATCATCTTCATGGTCGTGGCGCCGATCGCCACCACCACGATCCGCATCGACGTTCCTCCGGCCACGCCGCCGAAGAACGACAACTCCAAGCCCCCGACCTTCATCTCGATTCAGGACTCGGGCCAGATCTATGTCTCGTTCGGCAAGAACGACATCCGTCCCTCGTCCATGGACATGCTTGTCTATGACCTGCCCAAGTCCCTGGCGGTGGCCGATCCGACCAATCAGCGCATCTTCATCCGCGCCGACCGGCACGTGCCCTATGGCCAGTTCATGGCGGTGCTGAACAAGCTGCAGCTCGACGGCTACTATAAGGTCGGCCTGATCGCGGAGAACCTCGCGCCCGCCTCCTGACGGGCAAGGCGCGAGACGTGTGATGTGAAGGGGCTCCCGGCCGCGAGGTCGGGGGCCCCTTTCCTGTATGGGGTCAGGCCGCGCAGGCGCGAAAGCCCGCCTCCAAGGCCGCCGCGTCGAGGTTGCGGCCGATGAACACCATCCGGCTTTCCCGGGCCTCGTCAGGAGCCCAGGGACGCTGGAAGTCACCGTCCAGCATCATGTGCACAGCCTGGAACACCAGGCGACGCGGCTCACCCTGGACCGCGATGATCCCCTTGGCGCGCAGAATGTCCTGCCCCTGGGCGGCCAAAAGGTCGCTCAGCCAGCGCGAGACCTTGGCCCCGTCGACCGGCCGGTCGAGGCTCAGGGAGACGCCCTTGATGTCGTCGCCATGATCGTGGCCGCGGGCATGGTCCCCATGGTCGTGATCGTGGTGATCATGATCCCCGTGACCGTGATCCCCGTGACCATGATCCCCGTGACCATGATCCTCGTGGTCGCAGTCCGGACCGTGGACGTGACCGGCCTCGCCATGGGGCGGGTTGAGGAAGTCCGGCTCGAGGCTGACGATGCGCTCCAGGTCGAAGCCGCCGCGGCCCAGGATCGCGTCCAGGGGGACGTCCCCCTTCACCGCCCGGTGAACCTTGGCCAGGGGATTCATGCGGGCGATCCGCGCTTCAATGGCCCGGAGGGCGGCCTCGTCGGCAAGATCGGTCTTGTTGAGGATGATCTGGTCGGCGAAGGCGATCTGCTCTCGCGCCTGGGCGTTTTCGTCCAGGGTGGCGAGGACGTGATGGGCGTCGACCACGGTGGTCACCGAGTCGAGTCGCGTATTGGCCCGGACGTCGTCGTCGACGAAGAAGGTCTGGGCCACCGGCCCGGGATCGGCCAGGCCCGTGGTCTCGACGATGATCGCGTCGAAGCCCCGCGCGGCGCTGGCCTGGCGCTTCATCAGCCCCTGGACCACCCGGATCAGGTCGCCGCGCACGGTGCAGCAGACGCAGCCATTGTTCATCTCGAACACTTCTTCGTCGGCGCCGACGACGAGCGAGCCGTCGATGCCAATCTCGCCAAACTCGTTGACGATGACGGCGTAGCGCCGGCCGTGATCCTCCGAGAGGATTCGGTTGAGCAGGGTGGTCTTGCCGGCGCCGAGGAAGCCGGTGAGGACGGTTACGGGGATCGGGGTCATGGGTCCTATTTAGGCGCACCCGCGCCTTCCGCTAAGCCCCCATGGTTTCTCCCAGCTCAAGCGACGCCGCCCGCCGCCGCCCACGCGTCAGGATCCAGAAACGCGCCGCCATGAGCACGGCGGCGGCGGCGAGGCCGGCGACGAAGCCCAGCCACACACCGGCCCCCTTCAGGCCCGCGCCAAACGCCAGGCCCAGAGAGACCGGGGCCCCCACCAGCCAATAGGCCCCGCCCGCGAGCGCCATGGGGATACGGGTGTCCTTGAGGCCCCGCAGGCACTGGGCCCCCACGGTCTGGATGCCATCGAACACCTGAAAGGCGGCGCCGAGCTTGAGATACAGCGAGGCCTGGATCGCCACCGCCGCGGCGCCGGCTCCGGCCAGATAGAGCCCGGCGATGGCATGACTGAAGACCATCATGAAAAGGCCCGTCAGAGCCATGAAGCCCGCCGCCATGGCGAAGGCGACAAGGCCCGCCTGCCGGGCCCGGGCGATATCGCCGCCGCCCGCCGCCAGCCCGACGCGCACCGTGGCCGCCATGCCCAGGCCCAGGGGAACCATGAAGGTGATCGAGGCGACGTTCATGGCGATCTGGTGAGCCGCCAGGGCGGCGGCGCCGAACCGGCCCATGACCAGGGTCATGGCGCTGAACAGCAGCATCTCGAAGGCCATGGTGGCGCTGATCGGCAGGCCCAGCCGGAACACCTCGGCCAGCTTGTCGGCGGCCGGCCGGTGCGCCCGGCGCCAGACGCGATAGGCGCGCAGCCGTCCGTCCACGGCGATGACCCCGGCCATGGCTAGGAAGCTGAACACCGCCGAGCCGGCGGTGGCGAGGCCCGAGCCGACAATGCCCAGGCGCGGCGCCCCATAGCGGCCATAGATCAACACCCAGCCCGCCGCGGCGTTGAAGCCGATGGTCAGCAGCATGACGATCATCGCCGCCCGGGGCCGCCCGAGCGCCGTGGCGAAGTTCCGCAGGGCCTGGTAGCCCACGGCGAAGGGCAGGCCGAAGGCGAGGATGAAGCAGAACTGGCCCGCCAGCAGGGTCAGGTCGGGCGCCTGGCCAAAGGCGAGCAGGATCGGCCGGGCGGACCACAGGACCGGCATCATCACCGCCGAGGTGATAACCACGCTCCAGAGCCCCATGCGCGTCGCGCGCCGCACGGCGCCTCGGGCCCGGGGCCGCGCGCCCAGGGCATGGGCGATCATGGCCGATATCGCCGAGGCGGGCCCGCTGCCAGCCAGCCAGCCGACGAAGTAGATGGTGTTGCCGATGGCCGCGGCGGCGAGGGCGGTCTGGCTGTAGCGACCCAGGAGCAGAAGATCGGTGGTGCCGATGGCCATTTGGGCCAGTTGGGTCAGGATCAGCGGCCCCGCCAGCCGGGCGAGCGCGCGCGCCTCGGCGAACCAGGCTCTCGCGCCGTGAGGCGTGGGGAACGGAACGATGTTGGAGCGTGACACGTCACGGAACCTTGCGATGGCCCGAGCCCCTGACGGTCGCTGCGCGGGAAGGGGGCACAAAAATCCCCTCCAAAGCGCCCGCGGGGCTCGGGAGGGGGATACGACGCTGGCGGGGCGGAAGGCCTCAGACCAGGGCGGAGCGCTCCTCTCGAGCAGGATGGCCGCGCAGCCCACCGCTCGGCGCGGCGGGGCCGGACGCGGAAAGGGTGGACGGGGTGATCGGCATGACGCCTCCGGCTCGATGAGGCGTCTGGGTAGGCCGGGGATCGCATCAAGTCAATTCGACGCGAGGCGGGCGCCGGGCTTCGGTGGGGCCGCGGCCTTGCGGATCGCGCGTCGAGCCGCCAGTTGAGTCCCCGGCGGATCTTTCAGGAGGGGCGACATGGCCAAGGCGGTGAAGGCGGGCGGCGAAACGGTCCTGGTGACTGGCGGTTCGGGCTATATCGGCGGCTGGTGCGTGGCCGCGCTCCTGCAGCAGGGATATGTGGTGCGCGCCACGGTGCGTGACCTGGGCAAGGCGGCCGCCGCGCGGGATCGCATCGCAAGCGTCGTGGACCCGGGCAATCGCCTCAGCTTCCACGCCGCCACCCTGACAGACGACGCCGGATGGGACGCGGCCGCCGAGGGGGCCGACTTCATGCTCCATGTCGCCTCGCCGCTTGGCGTGCCCGAGCCGCGCGACGCCCAGGAGCTGATCGTCCCGGCCCGGGACGGCGCGCTGCGCGCGCTCAAGGCCGCCGTGAAGGGCGGGGTGAAGCGGGCGGTGATGACCTCGTCCGTGGCGGCGACCAGCCCGGACTCGCGCGGGCCCGACGGGGTCAGTGACGAGACGGTCTGGACCGATCCCGCCGACCTGGGCGCCGGGGCCTATGCCCGCTCCAAAGTGATCGCCGAACGCGCCGCCTGGGACTTCGTGGCCGAGCACGGCGGGGCCATGACCCTGGCGACCATCAATCCCGCCCTGGTGCTGGGGCCGATCCTGGGCGCGGACTTCTCCGACTCCGTCCAGGTCGTTCAGCGCCTGCTTTCCGGCAAGATCCCTGGCCTTCCGCGCCTGGGCTTCAACATCGTCGATGTCCGGGACGTGGCCGACCTGCATCTGCGCGCCATGACCGAGCCTCAGGCCGCCGGCGAGCGCTTCATCGCCGCCGGGGAGTTCGCCTGGATGGCCGATCTCGCCGCCCTCCTGCGGGCGCGCCTGGGCGGTCAGGCCAGCAAGGTCCCCACGGCGCGGGCGCCGGACATCGTTCTGCGCCTCGCCGCCCTGTTCGATCGCGACCTTCGCGCGGTCACGCCGGGCCTTGGCCGGCGCAGGGACTTCACCGCCGCCAAGGCGCAGCGCCTGCTGGGCTGGCGCCCCCGGCCCCTGGAGGACACCGTGCTCGACTGCGCGCGCAGCCTGATCGCTCACGGCGCGGTCTGAGGGGACGCGTCGCGCGGCGGAGGCGCGCTACAGAACCGCCTCGATCAGGCGCGGGCCGGTCTGGGCCATGGCCGAAGCGAACTGGGCGTCGAACTCCGCAAGGGTGGCAGCCCGGCTCGCCTCCACCCCCATGCCCTGGGCGAGTTTGACGAAATCCAGTTCGGGATGGGTCAGGTCGAGCATCGAAAGGGCCTTGGGCCCCGGATTGAGCGCCCCGACCCGGGAGAGCTCGACATTCAGGATCGCATAGGCGCGATTGGCGAAGATCACCGTCGTCACGTCGAGCCTTTCCCGCGCCTGGGTCCACAGGGCCTGGAGCGTGTACATGGCCCCGCCATCGCCCTGCAGGCAGACCACCTTGCGGTGGGGCGCCGCCACCGCCGCGCCGGTCGCCAGCGGAATGCCCTGGCCGATCGAGCCGCCGGTGAGCCTCAGCCAGTCGTGCGGCGCGGCGGTGACGCTGGCCGCCAAGGTCCCACCGCCAGAGGTCGCCCCTTCATCGGAGACGATCGCGCCCTCGGGCAGGCGCCGGGCGATGAGCGCGCCGATGGCGTAGTGGTTGAAGCGGTCGCCCGAGGGGGCCTCGGGCAGGTCGAGCGGCGCCGGGGCGAGGCCCTCGCGGGGGGCCTTCAGCGCCTCGGCCAGGGCCAGGAGCGCCGCCGGACCGTCCTCATGCGGATGGGCGAGATAGTGCACCTCGCAGGTATCCGGCAGGCCGAGGCTCGGCTTGCCGGGATAGGCGAAGAACGCCACCGGCGGCTTCTCGCCCACCAGCGCCACCACATCGAGATCGCGCAGGAACTCCACCATCTGTTCGGCGAAATAGGGGATGGGCTCCACCGGGACCCGCCCCGCGCCCCGGGCCACCCGCGGCGCGAAGGTGCCGCAGAGGAGGCGGGCCCCCGTGGCGGCGGCGATGCGCCCGGCGGTAGCCAGGGCCGCGGGCTGCAGGCTCTCTCCGCGCAGGAGCAGGGCCGGGCGGCGGGCGCCGCGCAGGGCCTTGGCCACCCGGTCGATGGCCGCATCCGAGGCGAGGCCGGGCTGGGGACGGGGGAGCGGCGGAGCCGGGCCTTCGGCGGCGTTCCAGGCCGTGTCGGCGGGGAGGATCAAGGTGGCGATCTGGCCGGGCGGAGCGAGCGCCGCCTGCACGGCCCGCGCGCCATCGGCGGCCACGGTGCGAGAGCTGGGCGAGGACTGGATCCAGGCCGAGACGGGGCGGGCGAAACCGGCGACGTCCGAGGTCAGGGGGGCGTCGTACTGAGCGTGATAGGTGGCGTGATCTCCGACGATATTGACCACCGGCGAATTGGCGCGGCGCGCATTGTGCAGATTGGCCAGGCCGTTGGCGAGGCCGGGCCCCAGGTGCAGCAGGGTGCACGCGGGCTTGCCGGCCATGCGGCCATAGCCGTCGGCCATGCCGGTCACCGCGCCTTCGAACAGCCCCAGGATCGGGCGCACGCCGGGCTCGCTGTCCAGGGCCGCCACGAAGTGCATCTCCGAGGTGCCGGGATTGGCGAAGCAGACCTCGACCCCCGCTCCGGCCAGGGTGCGCACGAGGCTCTGCGCCCCGTTCATCACGGGCGGGCTGGCGTGGTCGTCTTCGGCTTGGCGCATCTAGAGAAGTCCCTGAACCTGGCCGCCATCCAGCAGGATATTCTGGCCGGTGATGAAGCCCGCATGGGTCGAGCAGAGGAAGGCGCACATGGCCCCGAACTCCTCGGGCGTCCCCAGCCGCCCGGCGGGGATGGCGCGGATGGCCTGGGCGCGGACCGTGTCGAAGTCGCGGCCGCTGGCCTCGGCCTGGCGCTGGTGATTGCCGCGCAGCCGGTCGGTGTCGAACTGGCCGGGCAGGACATTGTTGATCGTCACCCCGTGCGGCGCCACATCCCGGGACAGGCCGCCGACAAAGCCCGTCAGGCCGGCGCGGGCCCCATTGGAGAGACCCAGAAACGCCACCGGCGCCTTCACCATGTAGCTGGTGATGTTGACGATGCGGCCAAAGCGCCGCGCGATCATGCCGTCGATCACCGCGCGCATGAAGAAGATCGCCGAGAGCATATTGGCGTCCAGGGCCTTGATCCAGGTCTCCCGGTCCCACTCGCGGAAGTCGCCCACTGGCGGGCCGCCGGCGTTGTTGATCAGGATGTCCGGATCGGGACAGGCGGCGAGGACCGCTTCGCGTCCGCCTTCGGTGGTGACGTCGGCGGCCAGATGCGCGACGGGGTGGCCGGTCTCGGCCGCCAGTTCGGCGGCGGCGCGCGCCAGGCGCTCTGGATCGCGGGCAACGATCAGCACCTCGACGCCGTCCAGGGCAAGGGCCCGCGCCGTCCCCCGGCCCAGCCCCGCGCTCGCCCCGCACACGATCGCCTTGCGGCCGGAAATTCCTAGATCCACGCGTTTCGTCCCATCCGATCGTACGGCTACGGCGCAATCGCCGGCCCCGATCCCGCCGGCCCCCGCACGAAGGCGGCGTCCAGCGAGACCTGCAAGTCGTCCCCGATAAGCGGTCTATAGGCAAGAAGGCCATAGGCGCTGCGACGAAGGTCTCCGTGCGCGGTCAGGCCTAAGGCGAGTCCGCGCTCCAGGTCGCCATGCGCGGCAGGGTCGAGCCGTCCTTCGAGGACCAGGGGGTGTGTCACCCCGTGGAGCGTCAACTTCCCCTCGACCCGCAGCCGGTCCGGGGCCGGCCGGGTCAGCCGGTTCGCTTCGAAGCGCATCTCCGGATAGCGCGCCACGTCCAGCCAGTTCGGGCCGGTCAGAGCCCGCGTGATCATCGGGTTGGGCGTCGTCACCCGGTTCGTGGGGGCGGTCACGCGAATGTGCAGGCGCTCGGGATCCTTGGGATCGAGGTCGATTCCACCCTGCGCGTCCTCGAAGACCCCGTGATAGACGCCAATCCCAAGGACCCGGACGCTGAACGCCAGGTGGGTTCGGGCCGGATCCAGGCGAAGGGCCAGCCGCGTGGTCTGAGGTGAGGTGGGGGCCGGCGTCGAAACGGGAGGCGCGGGCTCGGCGCGTCCCGGACCAAACGCCAGACCTACGCCCAGGTTCGCGGCGAGGCCGGCGAGCAGGCACGCCAGACGCCATGTCCTCTCAGCCGCCATGCCGCCGCGCCAGATCCTTTTCGCGCCCCCGCCCGGAAAGGCTAGAGCATCCGGTCAGGTCAGGCGAGCCCACGCGCCTCAGGCGCCCCGGGGCGAACCCCGGGCCGGCGGATCAAGGTCCAAAGGCGGCGAGGAAGGTGTCCACCGCCGCCGCGACTTCCCGGGCGATCTCGTCCGGGTTGGGGCTGGGCCGGGAATTGGTCAGGCAGGCCTTGAGCAGGCGATTTTGGCACAGGGCGATGAACTGCATCGCGGCGATCTCCGGGTCGCACGGCTTGAGCCGCCCATCCGCGGACGCCTGGGCCATGAAGGCGGCAAGCTTCTCCGCGCCCCGGCGCGGTCCTGCCTCGTAAAAGGCCTGGCCGATCTCTGGCGCACGCCAGGCCTCGGAAATCACCAGGACGAGGTTGCGCAGACTGAAGGGCGAGACGGACACGTCGAGATAGGTGCGGCCCACGGCGTCGAGCACCTCGCGCAGGTCCCCGCTGCTGGCCAGGAGGTCATCCATGGCCCGTTGCTGAAAGGCGCAGTAGCGGGCGATATAGGCCGCGAACAGCTCTTCCTTGTTCTTGAAGTAGTTGTAGAGCGTGCCCTTGGAGCCGCCCACGCGCGCGGCGATCTCGTTCATCGAACTGGCCGCGAAGCCCTGTTCCATGAACACCTCGGCGGCGGCGTCGAGGATGGCCTCCCGACGACCATCGCGGTCCAGCCGCATCCGGGTCTCAACCTGGGTCGACATTAATTTCGGCCTCCTCCCTTGCGGAACCGATCCATGTGGACAATATGACCGTACGGTACGGTCAGCGCAAGCGGTCGAGGGATAACGACCGGTCCGACCTCCAGGGTTTCTGCAAGGTTGTAAGTTAGAGTCGCCCATACCGGCGGCCAAGATGAGGCGAGAGCTCGGATGAGACATCTCTTCGAACCGCGCGTCCTCGAAACGCGCCTGTGGCGTGCCGCCGGCTTCGTCCTGGCGGGCGCGGCGCTCGTGGCGCTGGGCGCGTGCGCCAGTCTGCCTCCGGCGCCGCCCCCGCGTCAGGCCAAGCCGGCCGAGGCCTATGCCGCCGACAAGACCTTCGCCGCGCCGACCGCCGACTGGCCGTCGGACCATTGGTGGACGGCCTATGGCGACGCTCAGCTCGATGCCCTGATCGATGAGGGGCTGAAGGGCTCTCCGACCTTGGCGGAGGCGCAGGCCCGGGTGCTCAAGGCCCGCGCCGCGTCCGCGGCCGCGTCCGCCAGGCTCCTGCCCAGCATCAGCGGACAGGGCAGCGTCAACTATGAAAAGCAAAGCTATGACTACCTGTTCCCCGCGCAATTCCTGCCTCAGGGGTATCAGGGCTATGGCCAGGCGACCCTGAACCTCAACTGGGAGCTGGACTTCTGGGGCAAGAACCGCGCCGCGATCGCCGAGGCCGTGTCGCAGGCCCGGGCCAGCGCCGCCGACGCCGCCGAGGCGCGCCTCGTCCTGACCACCGATATCGCCACCACCTATGCCGACCTCGCGGCGCTCTATGCCGACCGGGACGTGGCGAGCCGCGCCTTGCAGGTGCGCGAGGAGACCGCGAGTCTGGTCTCTCAGCGCGTCGAGAACGGCCTCGACACCCAGGCTGAGCTGCAACAGGCCAGGTCCGAGCCGCCGGCGGCCCGGGCTGAACTCGCCGCCCTCGACGAAGAGATCGCCCTGACCCGCGACCAGCTTGCCGCGCTCCTGGGCGAGGGGCCGGATCGGGGTCTCGCCATCGCCAGGCCGGCGACGCCGCATCTCGCCGCCTTCGGCCTGCCCGCCAACCTGAAGATCGATCTCATCGGCCGCCGTCCGGACGTGGTCGCCGCCCGTTGGCGCGCCCAGGCCGCCGTCAAGGGCGTCACGGAGGCCAAGGCCGAGTTCCTCCCGGATGTGCAGATCATCGCCTTCCAGGGCCAGCAGTCGCTCTATGTCCACAAGCTGTTCGCCCCCGGCGCCGACTTTGGTGGGGTGGGCCCGGCCGTGACCCTGCCGATTTTCGAAGGCGGCGCCCTTCGCGCCCATCTGCGCGGCGCCGAGGCCGATCGCGAGGCGGCCGTGGCCGCCTATGACGGCGCGGTGACCGAGGCGCTGCATCAGGCGGCGGACGCGGCGGTCAGCGAACGGGCCCTGGGCGAGCGGCTGGATCAGTCGCGCCTGGCCCTGGACCGGCTGGAAAAGGCCTACGCCGTGGCCCGCGAGCGCTATCAGGGTGGCCTTTCAACCTATCAGGCCGTGCTCCTCGCCGAGGACGCGGTGCTGACCCAACGGCGCGTGGTGGCCGACCTCGAGAGCCGCCAGTTCATGCTGGATATCGCCCTGGTGCGCGCCCTTGGCGGCGGTTTCCGTACGGGGTCGCCCTCGACCCCGCCGCAATCCTGATCACTCCGTCCCGAGCCCAGAGGAGGGCTTCAGACATGTCCGACAGCGCTGGTCCCATGAACGAGAACCCCACGCCTGTGTCCGGCGGTCCGCGCCGGCTCACGCCCCGCCAGAGGATGCTGGGCGCCCTGGGGGGTGTGGTTGTGCTCGGCGGCCTGATCTGGGGGGGCTATTACCTTCTGGTGGGCGCGCACGAGATCTCCACCGATGACGCCTATGTGGGCGCCGACGTGGCCGAGATTACGCCCCTGGTCTCGGGCCAGGTGATCGCCGTTCCGGTGGTGGAGACGCAGAAGGTCAAGGCGGGCCAGGTCGTCCTGCGCCTCGACCCGGCCGATGCGCAGATCGCTGTTGACCAGGCTCGGGCGGACCTCGCCCAGACCGAACGCCGGGTGCGCGGCTATTTCGCCACGGATCAGGCCCTTGCCGCTCAGGTCGCGGCGCGAAAGGCGACCATCGCGCAGGCTGAGGCCAATGTATTGGCCGCCCAGTCCGACCTGGAGCGCGCCCAGATCGATCTGACGCGGCGTCAGGCCCTGGCCAAGTCCGGAGCCGTCTCGGGCGACGAGCTGACCTCGGCGCAGAATCGCTTCGCCACCGCCAAGGCCGCCCTGGCCGCCGCCCGGGCCGCCAAGGCCGCCGCCGCCGCGACCCTGGGTCAGGCGTCCGGCGACCGTGCGGTCAACGCCGCCCTGATCGCGGGCGAGGACGTCGATCACAATCCCGATGTCATGGCGGCCAAGGCCAAGCTCGCCGCCGCCGAGCTGTTCCTCTCGCGTACGGTGATCACCGCGCCGATGGACGGCGTCGTCACCAAGAAGGCGGTGGAGATTGGTCAGCAGGTCAGTCCTGGCGCCGTGGCCATGCAGATCGTGCCGCTCTCGACCCTCTATGTGGACGCCAACTACAAGGAGGTGCAGCTCGACCGGGTGCGCCCCGGCCAGAGCGTGACCCTGACCAGCGATCTCTATGGCGACGGGGTCAAGTTCCACGGCCGGGTGAGGGGCCTTTCCGGCGGCACCGGCACGGCCTTTTCCCTGATCCCCGCGCAGAACGCTTCGGGCAACTGGATCAAGATCGTTCAGCGCCTGCCGGTGCGGAT
Source organism: Caulobacteraceae bacterium (assembly GCA_027452265.1). Taxonomy (GTDB): domain Bacteria; phylum Pseudomonadota; class Alphaproteobacteria; order Caulobacterales; family Caulobacteraceae; genus Acaudatibacter. The sequence continues at coordinate 8,055 of DAIDGR010000105.1, read as the reverse complement.
CAACCTGGATCCGCGGGAGCTGGCGGCCCACCCCCTGCGCGTCGGCCTCTCCATGAAGGCGACGATCGACGTGTCGGGACACGGCCAGGGCTCGGCGCAGACGTCGAGCCAGGCCGGCGCCTCCTGACCAGACCGCCAGACCCTCGTCCCTTTCGTCCCGTCTTGCCGCCCCAGATGTGAAGGCGCACCCATGAGCGACTCCGCTCCTGAAATGAAGCCCATGGCCGGGGCCGCCCTGGCCGCGACCTCGATCGCCCTGGCCCTTGGCACCTTCATGCAGGTCCTCGACACCAGCATCGCCAATGTCTCGATCCCGACCATCGCCGGGGATCTCGGGGTGAGCGCGGACCAGGGCACCTGGGTGATCACCTCGTTTGCCGTGGCCAATGGCGTCTCGGTGCCTCTGACCGGGTGGCTGATGGGACGCTACGGCGTGGTGCGCACCTTCGTCACCTCGGTGGCGCTGTTCACCGCCGCCTCGTTCCTGTGCGGCGTGGCCTGGAACATGCCAACCCTGATCCTGTTCCGCGTGCTGCAAGGCGCGGTCTCGGGGCCGATGATCCCGGGCTCCCAGGCCCTGATGATCTCGATCTTTCCCGCCAGCCGGCGCGGCTCGGCCCTGGCCATCTGGTCCATGACCACCCTGGTGGCGCCGATCACCGGCCCGGTCCTGGGGGGGTGGATCTCGGACAATTACAACTGGCCGTGGATCTTCTTCATCAATGTGCCGGTGGGAATCTTCTGCGCGCTCTATTGCTGGCGCGCCATGCGCAGCCGTGAGACCCCGACGCGGCGGGTCCCCGTGGACAAGGTGGGCTTTGGTCTTCTGGTGGTCTGGGTCGGGGCCCTGCAGATCATGCTCGACACCGGCAAGGACGCCGACTGGTTCAACTCGCCGGTGATTGTCGCCGAGACCATCGTCGCCGCCATCAGCTTCGCCGCCTGGGTCATCTGGGAGCTCACCGAGACCCATCCGATCGTCAATCTGCGGCTGTTCCGCTCGCGTAACTTCGCGCTGGGGGCGGCGATCACCTGCATCGGCTACGGGGTCTTCTTCGGCAACAATGTCCTCCTGCCTCTCTGGCTGCAGACCCAGGTCGGCTACATCGCCACCTGGGCCGGTCTGGTGGCCGCGCCTTCCGGCGTCGTCGCGGTCCTTCTGACGCCGCTGGCCGCGCGGCTGATGCAGCGGTTCGATGTCCGCTGGGCGGCGTCGGCGGCGCTCCTGACCTTCGGCCTTTCCTTCTGGCTCCGCTCGCTCTATCCGCCGGACGCCAGCTTCGCCGTCCTCGCCCTCCCTCTTCTGGTCCAGGGCGTGGCCATGAGCGCCTTCTTCACCTCGCTCCTGACCATCACGCTGCATGGCATCGATGGCGCACGCCTGCCCATGGCGGCGGGCCTCTCCAACTTCACCCGGATCACGGCGGGCAGCTTCGCCACCTCCATCGCCACCACCGCCTGGGACCGGGGGGCGGCCCTGAACCAGAACCGCATGGCCGATCTCGCGCCGTCAAACGGCGCCGCCTGGACGGGCGCGGTGCAGCGCCTGCACCATCTGGGCCTGGACGCCACCCATGCCGTGGGCGTCCTCACCGGCCAGTTTGTCGGGCAGTCCTATCTCGTCTCGACGCTCGACTTCTTCCGCGTCTCCGCCTGGCTGATGATCTTCATGGCCCCGGCCGTGTGGCTCACGCGCAAGGCCATGGCCGGCGGCGGCGCCGCCGTGGCGGCGGATTAGGCGCGCGCGTCTTGCGCAGCTCCCGTCCCTGCGCTTAGGGACCAGGGGCGAGCAGGGCGGAGAGCAGGCAAGTGGCGGTCAAGGCCGTGATCTGGGATTTCGGCGGGGTCTTCACCACCTCGCCGTTCGAGGCCTTCAACCGCTTTGAAGCGGCGAGGGGCCTGCCGCGCGACCTGATCCGCCAGATCAACGCCACCGATCCTCACGACAACGCCTGGGCGAAGTTCGAGCGCGCGGAGATCGATGCGGCGGGGTTCGACGCGCTGTTCCTCGCCGAGTCCACGGCGCGCGGCCACGCCGTGCGCGGCGCCGAGGTTCTGCCCCTGCTGTCGGGCGAACTGCGACCGGCCATGGTCGCGGCGCTGAAGCAGTGCAAGGCCGCCTTCAAGGTGGGCTGCATCACCAACAACATGGCCCAGGGCGAGGGGCCAACCATGGCCGCCACCGCCGATCGCGGCCGGCGAGGCGCGGAGGTCATGGCCCTGTTCGACAAGGTGATCGAGAGCTCCAAGGCCGGGGTGCGCAAGCCCGACCCTCGCATCTATCAGATGATGTGTGACGCTCTGGGCGTCGCTCCCGCCGCGTGCGTCTATCTCGACGACCTGGGAATCAACTGCAAACCCGCGGCGCAGCTTGGCATGACCGCCATCAAGGTGTCCTCCGAGACCCAGGCCCTGGACGCCCTCGAGGCGGCCACGGGTCTAGTCTTTTCGCGCGAGCTCGTCCTCGCCCAGGCGACCCCCGCATGAGCCGGCCGCCTCGCATGGGCGCGGCCTGGGCGCTGGAGCGCCTCGCCGCCGACGGAGCGCAGGGCTGGCGCGCCGTGGAGGGCCGCGACGCCATTGAAAAGACCTTTCGTTTCGGAAACTTCGTCGCCGCGTTCGGCTGGATGGCTCAGATCGCCCTGGTCGCCGAGCGGATGGACCATCACCCGGAGTGGTTCAATGTTTACGACCGCGTGGAGGCGACCCTGTCGACCCACGACGCCGAGGGCGTGACCGAGCTTGACCTGGATCTGGCCCGGGCGATGGAGCGCGCCGCCGGCGGGCCCTGAGGCCCGCGCGTCGAACTGGCGTCGCCGCCGCATTGGCGCCACCATGACCGCTCATGGAAGCGTCGTCGTGCGAGGGGATGCCGGACGGCGAATTGCGCTCACGCGCATGGGTCCTGAAGGCCGGCCTCGTCTCGCCCTCGCCTGTCACAGCCGCGGACGATCCTTGAAGGAACGCGATCCGGAAGAAAGACCTGATCTCATGGCGAACATTGCTCTTGTGGATGACGATGAGAACATCGTCGCGTCCGTGTCCCTGGCTCTCGAGAGCCACGGTCACGAGGTGAAGGCCTATTATGACGGGGCCTCGGGGCTGGCCGGCCTGGAAAGCACGCCGCCGGACCTCGCCATCCTCGATGTGAAGATGCCGCGCATGGACGGCATGGAGGTGCTGCGGCGTCTGCGCCAGACCACCAGCCTGCCGGTGATCATCCTGACCTCGAAGGATGACGAGATCGACGAGCTGCTGGGCTTCAACCTCGGCGCCGACGACTATATCCGCAAGCCGTTCAGTCAGCGCCTTCTGATCGAGCGCGTGAAGGCCGTGCTGCGTCGCGCCAATCCCGATGAGGCGCCCCCTTCGGCCTCCGGCGCGGCCGAGTCCAAGGCCATCCGGCGCGGACGCCTGACGCTCGATCCGGCCCGACACGATTGTCTGTGGGATGGCAAGCCGGTGCGTCTCACGGTCACCGAGTTCCTGCTGCTTCACTCGCTGGCTCAGCGGCCCGGCTTCGTGAAGAGCCGCGACAACCTGATGGACGCCGCCTACGAAGATCAGGTCTATGTCGACGACCGGACGATCGACAGCCACATCAAGCGCATGCGCAAGAAGTTCCGCGAAGTGGACCCGGAATTCGACGCGATCGAAACCCTCTATGGCGTCGGCTACCGCTACCGGGAGTCCTGACCCCGGGGACCTGGGTCGGGGCGAGCAGGCCGGACAAAGCGCGAGGCGCCGCCCGCGACGGGACCGCCCGCCTGGCGCCCTGAGCGGCTGGCTGTTCAGTTCGCGCCTGGGCGGGCTGATCATCCTCCTGAACCTCCTGGGCCTGTTCATCATTATCGGCGGCTCGCTGATCGCCGACGAGATCCGCCAGGGCCTGGTGCATGCCCGGCTGGAGAGCCTGCGCACCCAGGGCGAGTTGATCGCCAATGTTATCGACCAGGTGGCCACGGCGGGCGATCCGGCGCCGGCCCTGCAGCCCGACGCCGCCGAGGGGGTCCTTGGCGCGCTCTTCATTCCCCGCGACCAGCGCGCACGCCTGTTCGCCGCGGACCATCGCCTGCTCGCCGATTCCGATGTCGTCGCCGACCGGGTTGACGTCGCGCCCCTGCCGCCGGTCCGGCGGGGCGGGGACGGCTCGCCGCGGGGCTGGCTGGCCGCCCATGGCCTTCCCGACCCCTTCGGCGCGCGACGCGAACAGACCGCCCGGGTTCAACTGGACCACGAACTCGACCTGGCCCTGGCCGGCGCCACGGTTTCGGACGTGCGGATGGACCAGGACGGCCATCGCGTCGTCTCGGTGTCGATCCCGATCCGGCATGTGCGCCAGGTGCTCGGCGTCCTGACCCTCGAGGCCAGCGATGTGGACCAGGTGGTCGCGGCTCAGCGCCGGGCCCTGATCCCGTTCATCCTGCTGGCCGTGGGCGTCGCGCTCGGCTCATCGGTTCTGCTCACCCGCTTCATCGCCCTGCCGGTCATGCGCCTCGCCCGAGCGGCCGACCAGGTGCGGCTGTTTCGCGCCCGGGCCATCGCCCTGCCCGACCTCGACCGTCGCCGCGACGAGCTGGGCGATCTGGCGCGGTCCCTGGCCGGAATGACGGCGGCCCTCAGTCAGCGGATGACGGCGATCGAGCGCTTCGCCGCCGACGTAGCCCATGAACTGCGTAACCCCATGACCTCGATCCGCTCGGCCGTGGAGACGCTGGAGATCGCCCGGACGGAGGCCGCGCGTCAGAAGCTGATGGCCATTCTGCAGCAGGACATCAACCGGATGGACCGGCTGATCACCGACATCTCCAACGCCTCTCGCCTCGACGCCGAGCTGGCCCGCGACGCCCCGCAGCGGGTCGATCTGGTGCGAATGATCGGCGACATCTGCGGCTATTACGAAGCCCTGGCCAAGCCGGGTGTGGCCCATGTCCGCTTCATCGCCCCGCCGGGCGGTGAGGCGATCGCCGTCTTCGGGCGTGAAGGCCCGTTGAGCCAGGTCCTGCGCAATCTGATCGACAATGCCCGCTCGTTCAGCCCGGCCGAGGGTGAGGTACGGGTCTCGCTGCAGACCTCGCGCGACGAGGTCACCGTGCGCGTCGACGACGACGGTCCGGGCGTGCCGCCGGAGAACATGGAGACGGTGTTCGAGCGCTTCTACACCTCAAGACCCAAGGGCGCCGCCTTTGGCGGCAATTCCGGCCTTGGCCTCGCCATCGCCCGGCAGATCGTCGAGACTCACGGCGGCCGGATCTGGGCCGAGAACCGGATCGAGGACGGCGAGGTGAGGGGCGCCCGGTTCGTCGTCGCCATGCCCCGGGCCCGCTAGACGCTGTGGCCGCCGCCCACGAGATTCGTCATGCCGGCCTGATCGCCCGCTGGGGCAAGTCCGGCTGGGTCGGGGTCCTCATCGAAGGCCCTTCGGGCGTTGGCAAGAGCGACCTGGCGCTGCGCGCGCTGCGCGCCGGCTATCGTCTGGTGGCGGATGATCGCACCCTCGTCTTTCCCTCTGGCGGGCGCCTGTTCGGTCGGGCGCCGACGACCCTGAAGGACCTGATCGAAGCCAGGGGCGTTGGGCTGCTTTCGGTTCCCGCCCTGACCATCGCGCCGGTGGCGGCGCGTCTGGACCTGACCGAAGACTCTGCCGCCCCGCCCCGACTGCCTGATCCTGACCGGACCCTGATCCAGGGCGTGCCCATCCCCAGCTTCCGGTTCTTCGCCCGTGACGCCGGCGCGGTCGCCCGGCTTGACGGCCTGTTGCGGCATCTTGGAGGCGCGAGCGGGAAGGCGTAAGGAGGGGCTGACGCGCCGCCGGGCCCAGGCCCGACACATCAGAATTCCGGCGCGTCGGGGCGTTGTCGCCAGCTTGGGGCATAGAGCTTGATCGGGCTTGTCATCGTCACCCACGGGCGCCTCGCCGAGGAGTTCGTCAACGCCCTTGAGCATGTGGTGGGCCCGCAAAAGGGCATCGCGGCCATCTGCATCGGCCCCGACGACGACATGGAGAAGAGGCGCCGCGACATCCTCAAGGCCTGTGAGACGGTGAACGTCGGCGACGGTGTCATCCTGCTCACCGACATGTTTGGCGGCACGCCCTCGAACCTCGCCATTTCGGTCATGGAGCAGACCCGCGCCGAGGTGATCGCCGGGCTCAACCTGCCCATGCTGATCAAGCTCGCCAGCATCCGGGGCCGCGAGCCCCTGCGCGTGTGCGTCAGCTACGCCCAGGAGGCGGGCCGCAAATATATCTCCGTCGCGTCCTTCGTTCTGGCCGGCGAGACGTGATCGCCGAAGCCGTCGTCGAGATCGTCAATGAACGCGGACTGCACGCCCGGGCCTCGGCGAAGTTCGTGAAGCTGGCCGGCGCCTTCGACGCGTCGGTGAGCGTGACCCGTGACGACCAGACCGTCGACGCCCTGTCGATCATGGGCCTGATGATGCTCGCCGCCGGCCCGGGCGCCACCCTGCGCATCGCCGCCCGGGGCAAGGACGCGGAGGCGGCCGTGGCGGCCCTGGTGCATCTCGTGGAGACCCGCTTCGAGGAAGAGCGATAGGCCTTGCGTCGCCCGGCCGTCGCCGGACAAGACATAAGGATATCTTTATATCCCGTTGCGACCCCTTGCCGCGCGGTCTATAGGAGCGCGTCCCCGCATCAGGAGCGCGCCGTGGCCGACCATCTCGTCAAAGACCTGTCCCTCGCCGACTGGGGCCGCAAGGAAATCCTGATCGCCGAGACCGAGATGCCGGGCCTCATGGCCGTGCGCGCCGAGTACGGCCCGCGCCAGCCGCTCAAGGGCGCCCGGATCGCCGGGTCCCTGCACATGACGATCCAGACGGCGGTCCTGATCGAGACCCTGCAGGCCCTGGGGGCCGAGGTGCGCTGGGCCTCGTGCAATATCTTTTCGACCCAGGATCACGCCGCCGCCGCCATCGCGGTCACGGGCACGCCGGTTTTCGCCGTCAAGGGTGAGACCCTGGAGGAATACTGGGAATACGCCCACCGTATCTTCGAATGGCATGACGGGGGTTACCCCAACCTCATTCTGGACGACGGCGGCGACGCCACCTTGCTCACCGTGCTGGGCCCCAAGGCGGAGAAGGACCCGACCGTCCTCGACCACCCGGCCAACGAGGAGGAAGAGGCGCTCTACAAGGTGATGAAGCGCTATCTGAAGGAAAAGCCCGGCTTCTACAGCGCGATCCGCGCGGCGATCCGAGGGGTGTCGGAGGAGACCACCACCGGCGTTCACCGTCTCTACCAACTGGCCGAGAAGGGTGAGCTTCCCTACCCGGCGATCAACGTCAATGACAGCGTCACCAAGTCCAAGTTCGACAACCTCTATGGCTGTCGCGAGAGCCTGGTGGACGCCATTCGCCGCGGCACCGATGTGATGCTGGCGGGCAAGGTCGCGGTGGTCTGCGGCTATGGAGACGTGGGCAAGGGCTCGGCGGCCTCGCTGCGCCAGGGCGGCGCGCGGGTCATCGTCACCGAGATCGATCCGATCTGCGCCCTGCAGGCCTCCATGGAGGGCTATCAGGTCGACGTGCTGGACGACGTCGCCGCCCACGCCGACATCTTCGTCACGGCCACCGGCAACAAGGATGTCATCCGGCTCGAGCACATGCGGGCGATGAAGAACAACGCCATCGTCTGCAATATCGGCCACTTCGATTCCGAAATTCAGATCGCCTCTCTGCGCAACTTCAAGTGGGACGAGATCAAGCCGCAGGTCCACCATGTGGAGTTTCCCGACGGCAAGAAGATCATCGTCCTGTCCGAAGGCCGTCTGGTGAATCTCGGCAACGCCACCGGCCATCCGAGCTTCGTGATGAGCGCCAGCTTCACCAACCAGACCCTGGCCCAGATCGAACTGTGGACCAATGGCGCCGCCTATGAGCGCAAGGTCTACACCCTGCCCAAGCACCTGGACGAGAAGGTGGCCATGCTCCACCTGGACAAGCTGGGCGCCAAGCTGACCAAGCTCGCCCCGGACCAGGCCGCCTATATCGGCGTCCCGGAGACAGGCCCGTTCAAGCCGGACCATTATCGGTACT